>MVRS01000045.1 GCA_002067975.1 Syntrophorhabdus sp. PtaU1.Bin058 | reverse complement strand
AGGTCTTTGATACAGCTTTGACCTTCAGCCACGCCGGTTGGTCATAGATTGGGGCGGTGGTTTCACGTCCTTTGACCTCAACGTGAGAGGCATCACCAGTCCATTCATTGTAGCGACCGTTGTCAATGTATCCGCTCACGATAATCCTTCCTCTCACGTCCAAAACAGACGTTACCCCATGGCCCTCTACCTTGGTATACCTCCTCCCGTCGATCTTCTTGAGCAGATCTTCGAAGGCGTCCTGCTTCGGCGCAGAGACTGCCCGTTCACTGGCGGCGATCTTCTTCTTTGCACCTATCTCGTAGATCTTGTCCTGCACCTTCCTGGACTCCGCTTCCCCGGGATTCGTGGCGATATAGAGCTTCAGGGCATTGATTGACTCATCGAACCGGTCTGCAAGCTCAAGGGCAACGGCATAGTTGTTGTATGCCTCTGCCCACCATGGCGCAATAAGCAGACACTGTTTGTACGAGTCGATAGCTAATCCATACCCCTTCTGCTCCTTCGCAGCCTTGAGGAGCGCATTACCCTCTATGAAATATTTCCTTGCCTCCTCCGGTATCGCAGGCGCAGGCCTCATCGTCTGCACGTGCCTGATGATCCGCTCCCGGAGGGCATAGTCGTTGGGATTCTTCTGGAGGTCGGCAATGTACTGAGTGAGGGTCTGCTGGGAAGATTGGGCGTGGGCCGTTGAAAATGATATACAGAACAGCAGAAGAAATGCCACAAACAGAACTTTACTCATTGTATATTGCATGTTTTTGCCCTCCATGCCCTGATTTAATACCACGGGTGCTCCTTCGTTTTAACGCCGATAGAACGGATTACTGCCGAAGGGTCTTTTGTTAAGGTATAACCACATTTTACCGCCGTCCTCGCTTACCCTGAATTCATTTATCGGCCATGTACGGTCTAAGGAAAAATGTCCGAAACCGATAATATTTATCTTTCCGCTCCAGGGCTTATCTTCATAGCCTACCCGGGTATGCACCTGGTCAGGGCAAGTACTCCTGTAACACTGGGACCTGAAGATAAACTCACTCCCCTGGATGGTGACCGTATGGCGCTCTCCGTAACAACCAACATCTAAATCAGCCGTGAAAACAGCACCGTTAAGTTTTCGAAGGAACTCTTCCGACTTTTCTCTCTCCCGTTTGGCTAAAGCCTCCGGCGACGACTCCTTTGCCTTTTTCTCCTGGCGGTATTCGATCTCGTAGATTAATTCTTTTACCTTTTTCGCATCAGCCGCATTCGGGGCTGCAAAAAGATAAAGCTTCAGGTTCTCTATCGCATCCGCAAAAAGCCCTGCCTTGTCCTGTGCGTAGCCGAGATTATAATAGGCGTTTGCGAGCCAGGGCGCTGCCAGGGTCGCCTTTTCGAGTTCCCGTACAGCGTCCTTAAAGTCGTTTGCATCCTTTGCGCCTTTCACCGCCGCCGCGCCGCGTGCCATATACCTCTCGGCCTCCTCCGGTATCGCAGGCGCAGGCCTCATCGTCTGCACGTGCTTGATGATCCGCTCCCGGAGGGCATAGTCGTTGGGGTTCTTCTGCAGGTCAGAAAGGTAGAGATTGAGAGTTTGCTGAGGATTGGCCGACTGAGAATGCGCCACGGGTTGTAATCCCACCAGCAGCACTATTGCAAGAAGCGCAACCAGGCTTATGTTCTTCATTTTTCCTCCCTTCCAATCGATCAAATATGCCATATAGTCAAGGCGTACGCTGCCCTTTTGCTTATCTCCGTGTATACGTTTTTCTGTCAGCCCTGTTGAAAATCATTTCCAAATCGTTAAAATCCCGGCTGACGGTCATCTCGAGCACTCCTTCATAATGATCGAGTCTGCCGATCAGCCTGTTACCATCCAGCCTGTTCACGATAAAGAAATCTCTCTCCTGTCCCTGACGAAAATTAAAAAACGGCCTATCTATGACTTCTATGAAAACCAATGTTTCTCCCCTCATTTCCACCCTGTAATGATAATGGCCATCGTATGGAAACAAACTGTGGTCGTAAGGTTCTTTTCTGTACCAGTTCCCCACCAAATCCTTCAATCCTTTTTTCTTTTCCTCGGCTTTGGCCCTTATTTCCGTTTTTACCGCCTTTTCCTGACGATACTCGATATCGTCAATCAATTTTTCGACGGACTTTATATCGGACGCATTCGGTTCAGCCAGAATGTACAATTTCAGGCTCCTGACGGCCGCAGCGCTCAATCCTGCCTTGTCCTGCGCCAGGCCGAGGTTATAATAGGCGTTTGCGAGCCATGGCGCCGATAGCGTTGCCTTCTCAAATTCCGCAACTGCATCCTTAAAATCGTTTACGTCTTTTGCGCTTTTCATTGCACTCGCCCCTCTGTTCATAAACCGTTCCGCCTCCCTCGGAATGGTAGGCGCAGGCCTCATCGTCTGCACGTGTTTGATGATTTTCTCCCGTAACGAGTAGTCATTGGGGTTTTTCTGGAGATCGACGATGTACTGGGAGAGGGTCTGCTGGGGAGACTGGGCGTGAGCCGCAGACATCATCAATATGAGCATGCATGCCAAAAATGCTGTTGTGCAGATCTTTTTCATTGCTGAGATCCTTTATTATCACAATAGGACCCCTGATAAAAGCACCAGGTCCACGACGAACATCCCCAATGCGGCGAGACCTGCCAGGCCGTTTACGGTGACGGATATCCAGCCGAGATACTGGAGCCAGTAACCGGCCATGATGCCAAGCAGATACCCGCCGATAAATCCTGCAAGGCCCGCCGACAGGCCCAGAAGGAGTGAATGCCGGAGCGTGCCGATGAAGACGCCGCAGGATATTCCCAGAAAGACGAAAAAGAAAAATACGCCTGCGAGGAAACCGTCGTATGAGGGCGATCCTCCCCTGCACGCCAGTACGCTGTTTATGACCAAGGCGATTGTTCCCGCTGCGCCGATGCCGCCTGCTATCCAGCCGATGATCGAGCCGCCGGAGAATACGGCGGGTACTCCAAGGGCAAGGAGGATAATGCAGACGGCGAAGACGATGTGGTGTTCAGCCGTCGAAGGGAAGCCCGTTCCCGACCTCCCGCCAAGGCGCAGACGGTTCAACAGCACACCGGGGAAATAACGGACGTGAAATGCAAAGGACAGAAATTTTGGAGCGCTCATCATCCCACCCATTCTTTGCTTACCGTTCGCGGTTATATGTCCTCGTTTCGTTACACTCTACGGTTGTTATCGTATAACCATCATCACTGATCCTGCCTTTCTCAACTGCCTTTGTTTTTAAGTCTGAGCAGACGCGTTTACCGTTACTGTCCAAGGCGAACTCGCGACCGTTCAGGATTGTTTCATCCCATTGTTGCCATACGCCGGTTTGGCAACCATGCGTACACCTGGTCCGGATATAGCCCTGAACAATACGGTTCCCGCGTATGTCGATGGTCCAATGACCTGCCTCTTGGTTAGAGGAATAATATCGTTTGTAGCGCGCACCGTCTATTTTTCTGATGAATTCCTCTTCTGTCTGGCGTTTCTTCGCGGCTATCACCTGCGGGCTTGATTCCTTTGCCGCTTTTCCCGCTGCGTACTCAAGGCCGCCTATTCGTTTGTGGACAGCGTTTGCATCCTTTGCGTCAGGAGCGGCCACGAGATAGAGGCTGAACTGAGTGACCGCATTTTTGAACTGACCTGCTTTTTCATAAGCCACACCGCAGTTGAAGTAGTCTACCGCGAGCCAGGGAGCAATGAGCAGCGCCTTTTCGTACTCTTTGGCGGCATCGAGGAAGTCCGACCCATTTTTTGCACCTTTGAATGCATATTCTGCGGCACCCTCGTGCTTAATAACCTCTATCGGTATCGCAGGCGCAGGCCTCATCGTCTGTACATGCTTGATGATCCGCTCCCGGAGGGCAGTATCGTTGGGGTTTTTCTGGAGGTCGGATACATATTGGGCAAGGGTTGCCTGGGGAGACTGGGCAAGCGCAGCGGACATAAACACGAATATGAGCATGAATGCCAACAGTGTTGCCGCACAGACCTTTTTCATTGTTTATTCCTCTTATTATTGGCAGTTATTTTCCTGGTTCTCATAGGATTAAGCATAATGTATCAATCTACGGGCAGTTCGACATGTTGCCGCAGCTCACCTTTGAGCCTCCTGCACAGCCCTTCTTATAGTATGCGCAGGCCTTGGCCAGGTCACCGCGACGTTCCAGGACAACGCCCATATTGGTAAAACGTGCCGGAATGACAGAGGGGTCCGGTATCAGGTCAAAAGATTTCTGATAATACTTATATGCCGCATCCAGATCTCCCTGGTTCATCGTAACGTCACCGAGATTGGCATAAACCCTGTAAACTTCAGGATGGTCAGGGTATATCTCGATTGCTTTCGTCCAACGCCTGAAGGCCTCGACGTATCCGCCAGGTCCTCTTTGAAAAGCATTTACTCCCAGGTTAACCTCGTTCGCGAAGTCATCGTAGCGTTTGATCTGTATGTCCAGCTCCGCCATCTTTTGTTTGCCTGCTTGTATGTCCTTAGGATCGGAGGCGGCAATGAGGTATTTCTCGAGGCTTTGTTGTGCATCGTGGAACTTGTGCTGCTGTCCCCGTGCATAGGCGCCCTTCTCCTGGGCAAGCGCCAGGTTGAAGTAGGGCTCGGGGACCCAGGGTGCCAGACGGGAAGCCCTGTCGAAATGCTCTTCCGCTATTGCAAAATCCTCCGGGCGCTTGGCAAGCTTGAACGCGGCCATGCCCTTCGTCATCTCGTCCCGGGCTGCCTGGGGGACCGTTGGCGGCGGCTTGAGTGAGCGTGCCATGCGGACGATTGTTTCGAGGTCCCGGCTGCCGCTCTTTATAAGGGCATCGAGGTCCTGGCGGGCAGAACCGCCGCCCTGGCTGCGGATTACTGCTGCAGTCTGCGGATGATTTTGCTTGTCGGCAATAATAGCCGGGGTATCGCCGAACATGTCTTTAGCGTTGACATCCGCACCTTTCTCCACAAGGAGTTTTGCTGCGTTGGTATGGCCCTTGTCGGCTGCCAGATGAAGAGGGGTCTGTTTTCTGTTGTTTTGTGCGTTGACATCCGCCCCCTTCTCGATCAATGCCCGCACGACGTCGATATTGCCGTAATAAGCCGCCCAATGCAGAGCCGTATAGGCGTCACTGTCTTTTGTGTTCACATTGGCGCCCTTATCGGCGAGTACCCTAACTTCTTTGGCGTTATTGTTGATGGCCTCGTCCATGAGCTTATTTTCAAGCTCGCCGGCAAGGGCAGTGCTTGTCAGGACCATGCTCAATACGAGTATCACAAGGAAATGACGGATAGTATGTCCCATAATATTTCCTCCTCATTTATTAAAACGGCATGCACCGGTTTTGCCTATCTTCTCGCACCCGCTTTCCTGAGGATTTGAGATATCTCTTTTCTGCGTGCGGCCTCACCAACGTTATCAGGGTTTGGGATAATGTTCTCCGAGTTCCACAGTACGGTATAGCCCATTTTATCTTTAGCGTTTACATTTGCGCCTTTTTCTATTAATGTACGAACGGCATTCACGTTTTTGGCGCTGTTTACTGCCTGCATAAGCGCCGTATTTCCATATTCGTCCTTTGCTTCGATATTTGCGCCTTTATCGATCAGGAACTTTATGACTTCAATATGGCCGACATAATCAGCCGCCCTCATCAATGCAGTCCTCCCGTATTTATCATATGCGTTTACATCAGCCCCTTTTTCAATTAAGAGCTTCACGGTATCCAGATGACCGTTATTGGCAGCAAATATGAGGGCCGTTGTACCATCGCTTTGGTTTTTTGCATTTATGTTTGCACCTTTTTCGATGAGGGTGCGGGCATTATTGGTGTTTCCATTAATAGCGGCATCCATGAGTTGGCTCTCGAGCTCACCGGCAGAAGAAATCCAGACCACAGCCAGACATAATTGTAGAGTCAAAACAAGGCATCGAACAATCTTTTTCACGTTCCAACCTCCTCTTTTTTATATTATAAAAGTTGACGGATCACCGTGCCCCCGCCCTCTCAAGCATGCGTACGATCTCTTCAATCTCGCTCTGCTGTTTTGGTCCAAAGCCGAAATCAGCCTTTCCCACGCCTTTTAAAAACCGCGCAATCTTCAATGCCGTTTGGCCGAGCTTGTCGGTGACGTTCAGATTAGCCCCTTTTTCTATCAGCAGTTTTACTACATCTGCCCTGGGAGATCTTATCGCCTGCATCAACGCCGTATTTCCATACTGGTCCTGTGCGTTTAAATTTGCCCCTTTGTTTATAAGGGCATTTACAATATTCACAGAACCACCTTGGGCAGCGTGCATCAGGGGCGTCAAGCCATATTTGTCGTAAACGTTAACATCCGCCCCTTTTTCTATAAGGAAGAGAGCAACCTCTTTGTTGCGATCACCCATCCTGACCGCGCTTATGAGAGCAGTCATTCCGACGGAATCCCTTGCGTTGATATTTGCCCCTTTCTCGACTAAATTACGCACACTTGTCAGATCGCCGATGCTTGCATACATAATGAGTGAATTCTCCAGTTCTCCTGCAAGGGCGATTGAAAAAAGCGCTACCGACAACTGTAATATCAAAACGAGACAGAAGAATATTTTTTTCATGGTTGCTCCTTTACATTAAATTTTTATGGTTTCGTGCCTGCCGACGAGTGTATTCTCACGCTTTCCCTACTGTCGATATAATACATTCTCTCCTGATCTTGATCCGTCGATGAACTCGATTGTTGTGCTGTCCTTGATCCGTCCCGTTACAATGGCACCCTTGCTTTGATAGTAGTCCATCCGTCCGTCAAATCTTTTTCCATTGAGGGTTGCAGTGAAGAACGGAAGGCGCTCTCCATAGTCCCGTTTCAGTTCTTTATCGTCGTAAACGAAGGTCGCTATGAGCTGCGAATCCTTTTTGGTGAATTCTATGTGGAATTTGTTTGCCCCTTTAAACCGCCAGATACCGCTTACGTCAATATCGTTCTGCGCCAGGGCCGGCTGCACCATGAAAATTGGTATCGCAATAAATAAAAACACCGCCGTCAGCAAAGGCGCCTTCCGGGAGATCACGTTCCTCATGCCATCCTCCTCATTTATTGGTATAGATCATAAAGATACCGGTCGCCTACGGACAATTGGACAGGTTGCCGCAGCTTACCTTGGAACCGTTGTTACAACCCTTCCTGTAATATATACAGGCCTTGGCACGGTCGCCGCGGCGCTCCAGGACCACGCCCATATTGGTGTACCGTCCCGGACGATCGGACTCGGAGGGGTCCGGCATCAGCTCAAAGGCCTTCTGCATGTTCTTGTACGCCCCATCCAGATCCCCCTGGTACATGCAGACCTCGCCGAGGTTGTAATAGACCCGGTCGGCCTCGGGATGGTCTGGATATATCTCTACTGCTTTTCTCCAGTGCCTGCCGGCCTCGGTGTATCCGGCCGGTCCTTTTTTATAGGCCGCAACCCCTGCGTTAACCTCGTTCGCGAAGTCATCGTAGCGTTTGATCTGTATGTCCAGCTCTGCCATCTTTTGTTTGCCTGCTTGTATGTCCTTAGGATCGGAGGCGGCAATGAGGTATTTCTCGAGGCTTTGTTGTGCATCGTGGAACTTGTGCTGCTGTCCCCGTGCATAGGCGCCCTTCTCCTGGGCAAGCGCCAGGTTGAAGTAGGGCTCGGGGACCCAGGGCGCGGCACGTGCCGCCCTATTAAAGTGCTCTTCCGCTGCTGCAAAATCCTCAGGACGCTTCGCAAGCTTGAACGCGGCCATGCCCTTCGTCATCTCGTCCCGGGCTGCCTGGGGGACCGTTGGCGGCGGCTTGAGTGAGCGTGCCATGCTGACTACGGAATGCACATATCCTGTGCTTAAAAGATCCCATTTTGCCCTGCCGATAAGGGTTTCAAAATCACTGCGGGCTGTGGCAGAGCCATGAGAATCCTTCAATAAAGCCTGCTGAAGGAGCTTGATGGTTTCAGTGATATCATTTAGTGATCTTACGCGGCCATTTGCAACAGCCTCTTCGAAGCTGCCTCTCGCCGGAACCGGATCGTTTGAATGAGACTTCACAATTTCTCTCCACATTTGTTGCGATCTCGTTGCATACACCAAAACGGTCACGCCTGATTTGTCAGTAGTTTCGATGTGTGCATCCTTCTCCAGCAGCAACCGAACAATCTCAGTACACGTTTCAGCGGCCGGAGCATACTCCGCTGCCACCATCAATGCCGTTCGCCCATACTCGTCCTTGGCGTTTACGTCTGTGCCCTTATCTAATAGCTGGCGAACTTTGGCTACATTCCCATTATGCACAGCATCATGCAGTTCTCCTGCGTAGACATAGGCCCGGGTTCCTGTCATGGCTATCAGGGCAAGGATTAATAAGCCGGTAAGAGGCATCTTTTTCATAGTCGCTCCTTTACATGACACCATAAGCTATTTTTTGTTTCTTTGTGAGGCGCACCCGCTTCGTACCTGCCGACGAGTGTATTCTCACGCTTTCCCTACTGCCGATATAATACATTCTCTCCTGATCTTGACCCGTCGATGAACTCGATGGTTGTGCTGTCCTTGATCCGTCCCGTTACAATGGCACCCTTGCTTTGATAGTAGTCCATTCGTCCGTCAAACCTTTTTCCGTTGAGGGTTGCGGTGAAGAACGGAAGGCGCTCTCCGTACTGTCCTTTCAGTTCTTTGTCGTCGTAAACGAAGGTCGCTATGAGCTGTGACTCCTTTTTGGTGAATTCTATGTGGAATTTGTTTTCCCCTTTAAACCGCCAGATACCGCTTACGTCAATATCGTTCTGCGCCAGGGCCGGCTGCATGTCCATAAACATCGGTATCGAAATGAGCAAAAACACTGCCGTCAGCAAAGGCACCTTCCAGGAAATACCGTTCCTCATATCATCCTCCTCATTTATTGGTATAGATCATAAAGATACCGGTCGCCTACGGGCAGTTGGACAGGTTGCCGCAGCTTACCTTGGAACCCAGGGTACAACCCTTCTTATAGTATGTGCATGCCTTGGGCCGATCTCCGCGTCTTTCCAGTACTATGCCCATATTGTTGTATCGGGCGGCGATATCGGTATTCGGGTTCACTTCCAGGGATTTCTGCATGTATTTGAGCGCATCATCCAGGTTGGACTGGTTCATGTACGCTTCGCCAATATTGTAATATACCTGGTCAATTTGAGGGTGTTCCGGGAACAGCTCAACGGCCTTCTTCCAATGCAGAATAGCCTCGTTGTACTCGCTCGGCCCTTTCCTGTAAAGGATGACACCTATGTTCACCTCCTGATCGAAGTCCTCCCAGCGTCTCTTCAGCAGGTTCAGTTCCGCAATCTTTTGCTTCACTGCCTGGGCGTCTTTCGCGCCAGGGGCGGCAATGAGATACTTTTCGAGGCTGCTCTTCGCCTCATCCCAGCGGTGCTGTTTCTCCTGCGCAACAGACAGGTTGAAGTAAGGTTCCGGAAGCCACGGGGCCAATATCGAAGCCTTTCTGAAATGTTCTTCCGCTTCCTTGTAGTCCTTTGGCTGTCTCGCAAGCTTGAATGCAGCCCTGCCGTTCGTCATCTCTTCCTGAACTCCCTGAGGTACAACCGGTGGAGGGGTAAGGGAGCGAGCGAGCTTCACTATAACCTCTACGTCGTCTTGATAGACAGCCCCTGCCTTTGCGACCTTTTGAAGCTTGGCGTCGAAGTCCTGGCGCACGGAAGCGCCGCCGGTCTTGCGCAATATGGCGGCGATTTCAGATCGTTTGTATTGATCTGCGACCATTGCCGGCGTATTTCCATTGCTGTCCCGGGCATTGATGTCCGCGCCCTTCTCTACGAGCAGGGCCACAACGGATGCAGAATTGTCTCCTTGAGCCGCCCGGTGGAGCGGGGTCTTTTGCGCTTCATTGCGTGCATTGATATCCGCCCCTTTCTCGATAAGCAGCGCCGCGACCTTTGTATTTCCACACTCGGCCGCTATGTGCAGCGGTGTATCCTGTGACCAATCCCGTGCATTGATATCCGCGCCTTTCTGGATAAGCATCAATGCCACCTGGGTTGTGCCGTGATACCCGGCTACCCGGTGCAGAGGGGTCTGTTTGTATTCGGTCCTGGCACTTACATTTGCACCCTTTTCTATAAGGAGTTTCACGATGTCGGCATAACCGGACTCGGCTGCCTTGTGCAGAGGCGTATACTTCAATTTGTCCCCGGAATTGACGTCCGCGCCTTGCTCTAACAGTTGCCGAACCCTGGCAACATCTCCCTTCATTGCCGCATCATCGAGTTCTCCGGCAAACACCGGGACTGCCGTTACGGCTATCAGGGCAAAGATCAATAAGCCGGCAAGAGGCATCTTTTTCATAGTCCGCTCCTTTACGTGAAATTCTTAAGACGTCTTTTTGTTTTTTGCAGTTGCTGAGGCGAGACCGGTTCCATAATTACGCAACTTGTTTGGTATTCTATTGTTTTTTATCCCCTTTTCTGTACAGGCTCAACTGATGGACTACAAAGTACTGCTGGTTCTCATAGAAATCGGATGGACTGAAGTTGACAAACTGTTTTTTATTCAGACCTGTATCGACTCCGGATACCTTCGCATTCGCGCTTTGCGTCTCGGGAACTCTGCGGCCCGCACGCACGAGCAGCCATCGGGAGGCCTCCGAACAGACCATCCCGGTGTCACTGCTTCCCACGTGTGGAACCCCTGAGGGCCAATATGTAGTCGTATTCCTCAATTCATGGGCGCCCTTCCACATCTCCTCGCCCTCATGTTGTGAAAGCGGCTGACCGACCAGTGTGGCCACATCCATTTTTCGCGCACCGTATTCCTTGAGGAAGGCCTGCTCTTCTTTAATAATCGGACCTTTGCCTGTGTTGTCCATATACCAGCGCTTACCGTTGCGCTCGCCCAAAAATATCGCCGCATGAGATGCCGGGGAGCTCCAGTTGCCCGAGCCCCAGCGGTCCATTAAATTTATGCCGTTGCTTACTCCCACCTCCCAAAGACCTGCCTTTTTCAAATCCTTTTTCGGCCAGGGCGCCACCAGAATAATATCCCCGGCTGCCAGGTTGTCTATATTTTTGACCGGGCTTGGCGGCTCCTTTGTTTTGAACGATCTTAATATTTCCTGCGCCTGCACATTAGGTTGGGCGGTGCGCTGAACGATAGTATCGGAAAAATTATTCAAAAGGTCTTTTCGAAACTGAGTGGGTTTATCGACGCCGACCTGCACCTTGATAACGCTAATGTTGATATCTTTACCGACATCCAATTTTGACGGCCCCTTTGCCCGGGTATCGACGGGTGCCGAATTGGGCGATCCTTTATCAAAGAGCGTTTTGAGTCCCAGTTCGCCCGTGCCCGTCTCGCCGATGTCCTTCAGGCCGAGACTTTGTTTGCCGCTGTCAAGGTCTTTTAGCCCGAGATCCCCGGAGGCATCGGTGCCCTTGAGTCCCAGTTCACCCTCTGCGATGCCCTTCATACTCCTCAGGGCCTCCTGCTTGTTCCTGTCGAATTCCTCCTGCCTGCGCTTAGCCTCTGCCTCTTCTCTCCTTCTTTGCTCTTCAAGTTCCTGTTGTCTTTGCCGTTCCGCTTCCAGTAGCCGCCGCCGTTCGGCCTCCTGCCGCTGCCGTTCAGCCTCGTAGTCATAGGATGAACCGCCGCCCCCGCCTTGTTGTCTGCATCCCCAGTTTGGTCCGGGATTGCAACTGGGTCCGCTCGACGAGAAGGTGCCGCAGCAGCTTTCGCACCATTGTTTATAGGCGCGCGCCCAGCTTCCTCCGAACCCGGAAGGAGGGCGATTGCAATCAACGGCAAAGGTTATTGTCGGGAGAAAAAGGAGAAAAAGTATAGTCCGCACAACGGCCGGGGCATGCATTTCAGATTTTCCGCCTCAAATTTTCCTGCAAGTCAGGTGTATTGTCAAGGGGAAAAACAGTTTATAATGGCACGCCTGTCCCTTCACGTTTCCGTCCCGTCTTCCGCTTCTAAATAAAGTCTATTGGCAATGAAGGAAAATCTGGTATAATTCGTAACGAATGATGCATAATCGTATCCATGTCACATATGGGGGCATACTGTCGGACAGGAGGGAATGTTTGTGAGGATAGGCGCCTTTCAATTACGCGACCCGGTTCCGGATTGCAATGAGTCTGTCGTCCTGGCCACCCTCCACCCCTGGATAGACGTCAACAATGTGGGAAGCTTGGTCCTGGACGAGCTGGAGGCACAATTCGGGGCCGTAGAACTGGGAAGGCTGTCCACGCCCGGTCGCTTCTACGACTTCACGCGGTACCGGCCTACTATCAACCTTGAAGAAGGTATCCGCGACCTCTCCATCCCAAATACCGCAATCCGCTATGCGCGAAGGCAAGGGCAGGGCGATCTCCTCCTGATCCGTCTCCTGGAGCCTCATGCCAATGCGGAACTCTATAACGACTCCATCCTGAAGCTCCTCGCAGCATTCCATGCGAAGCAGTATATTCTCCTGGGGAGTATGTATGATACGGTACCCCACACCAGGCCTTTGCTCGTCAGCGGCTACGGGATGGGAGACAAGGCGCTTGAAGACGTGAGGAAGGCCGGGGTGCTGCCCATCACATATAACGGTCCTTCAAGCATCGCGAACCTGATCACGAAAAAGGCGGTGGAGTCAGGGATTGAGACGACCGTATTTATCGTCTCCCTGCCGCAGTACGTTGTGCTGGAAGAGGATTACATGGGGAAGGTGAGGCTCATGGAGGTATTGAACATGCTTTATAATATCCCTGTCAATAAAGAGGATTTTGACAAGGGCCTGAAGCAGCGCAGCCTGATCAGTACGAGGGTGGAGAAGTCTCCTGAGGTTACTATGCTCCTGCCGCAGCTTGAAAGCATATATGACATGCGGATCAAGGCGATGGAGGAAGAGGGCACCCCGCACCTCACCCCCGAGATGGAAGAGATGTTCTGGAAGACAATGGGAAAGGATATAGGCAAGGCGTAGCTGCCTGCCCAAGATGGGTTGCCGGTGCAACATAAAGGGCAAGGCAAAGTGGAACCTATACAAAAAAGGAGGTTGTCATGAGATCGCGCATCAGGCGGTTGTTGCTTGTTGCATTGTTTCTTGCCTTAATAAGTTCCCCCGTTCTCTGTATCGAGATAAAGACTGACGCGACGAAGAAGACCAGGCAAACCGTCAAACCGAGGACCGACAGTGCTCCCGCGAAATCAGTACCCGATACCTCTGCTACGGAGAAGGTTTCTGTTCCCGACGCGGTGAAATACGGCACCCTTTCGTTGATGAAGCCCAAAAGCGGAGACCGCTTCGTTCAGGGGAACGATATGATGATAGAATGGTCGAAAAAGGGGAATATCCCGAGCAGGTGTTTCCGGATAGGTCTCATCAAGGACGGTGCAGAGGTCCTGCAGATCACCTCCTCGGTCTGTGTGAACGGCTATAAATGGAAGGTCCCCATGGATATTTGGGGTTCGGATTTTAAGGTGAAGGTGGAGACGACGGATAAGAAGGTCGCTGCCGAGAGCGCTCCATTCACGATCGTTAACGCCAAGGCCGACCTCACGGTGGGCCAGCTCACCGTAACGCCCCAGACGCTCGATGCAGGCCAGGAAGCGGTCATCCGGGCGCGTATCGATAATGCAGGCCAGGGAAAGAGCGAGCCGATGAAGGCGTTCATCGTCATGGGGTTCTGCGGTCTTACAACCTATGGTGGAGCGAAGAAGATCGAATATGCGGTCCCGTCCCTCAATTTCGGCGACCACACCTATATTACCCACACGGAAAAGTTCCCTGTCGGCGGTGATGTTTGCGTTTCCGTGATAGTAGGGACATTCTGGACGCCGGGATCCGGCGATCATATGCTGCCCGATCAGAAAACCGTGCACGTCAGTGTGCGCGGCGGAAACCCGCCTGATCTCGTAGCATGCATCTATAATCCCCGCAAGGTATCCGTAGGATCGCCCGCCGGCATCATGGCCTTTGTGGAGAATGCCGGGGAAAGGATCACCCCGCCCTCGAAAATGAGCATCTGGGTGGAAGGGCAGGGGTATGCGGAGTTCGATGTCCCTTTGCTGAAAAAGGGAGAACACCGTTATTTCAGCAGGTCGGTCACATTCCAGGACGAGGGCGAAACTGCTTTTCGCGCGGATGTTGACCTGAACAATAACGTGACGGAGACAAACGAGAACAACAACCGGATAGTGGGAAAGATAATCCACCGCGCCGTGCAGGATCCGGCAGTAAAAACGGAATTGATCTGCTCGGACGGAAAGAAGAGGCAATTCTGACGAATAGGCGGTGTATGAATTTATGGTGAACCGATCCTCAATACTTACTGTCCCCAACGATATCTCTTACCTGCCTGCAATCCAGGCCTATGCAAGAGAGATAGCGGA
The DNA here is from genome assembly GCA_002067975.1 of Syntrophorhabdus sp. PtaU1.Bin058. GTDB lineage: Bacteria > Desulfobacterota > Syntrophorhabdia > Syntrophorhabdales > Syntrophorhabdaceae > UBA5609. The sequence continues at coordinate 4,131 of MVRS01000045.1, read as the reverse complement.
GAACATCGGTTTTCAGAAGATGGATGTCCAGATGATGCTCCTCGCGCTGGAAGAGGCCATAGTGAATGTAGTGAAGCATGCCTTTGAGCCTTCGGAGAAGGCCACGTATCAGATCATCCTTGAGCCGGCCTCATCGGGACTCAGGATCATCATCAAAGATAAAGGCCTGCCTTACGCCCCAAGCCTGGTCCCGGATTATATAACCCCAACGGGTCTTGACGATATCCCCGTCGCCGGTCTCGGCTCCTATCTTATGAAAAAGGGCGTCGATGAGCTGGCCTTCTATAACCTCGGGAGGGAGGGCAAGGAACTCCATCTCATAAAGCACCTCCCTTATAAGAGCATCGAGGACTACCATGACAAAAGCGAGCTCGAGCTCTTTCCGTCTCCCGCAGAGTCGGAGGTACCTCCCATCGAGAAGAGGCCCTTTACCGTGCGCCTGATGAAGACCTCAGAGGCCGCTGCGGTCTCAAGGCTCTTCTATCGTGCATATGGTTATACTTACAGCATTGATGCGATTTATTATCCGGAGAAATTCGCCCAGCTCGTAGAGGAAAGAAAGATCATCTCCGTGGTGACCGTCACGGATGACAACCAGATAGTGGGCCACGTGGCCCTCATAAGGGAGGACCCGGAAGAAAGGATCGCTGAGGCGGGTATGGCGGCAGTGCAGCCTGATTTCCGCGGGCAGGGGTGCCAGAACATAATGATCGGGAGACTCGTGGAAGAGGCGCGCAATACAGGGCTTATGGGCATTTTCAGCAAGGCCACAACAGAGCATATCTATGCGCAGAAGGCCGGCATTAAGGTAGGGTTCAGGAGATGCGCCGTGGCGATCGGCGTTATATCTGCGGACAGGACTTACAAGGGCATCCATGAGGTACTGAACCAGCGGGGGTCCCTTGCATACGGTTTTCTTCCTATCGAAGACCCGCCCGGGATAGTTCTTTTTCCTCCGGAACATCACAGTTCCTTTATCAAGAAGGTCTACCGCGACATCGGCATTGACAGGGCCCTTGAGTCGCCGGCAGGGCATTTATCGACGGAAGCAACGGAGGAACACTCAAAGATCTCGGTCAACGTTCTTCCCGGATACAACAGGGCGGTCATGGAGGTTCACCGCTACGGGAAGAATGCCGTATCGGATGTGAGGACGATACTGAAGGAGCTCTGTCTTAAGAAGATCGATGAGATCCTGCTCCATCTGTGCCTCGAAGATCCTCGCACAGGGGATCTCTGCTCACAGTTTGAAGAACTGGGCTTCTTTATAGCGGGTGTCCTCCCCTTTTACCACGCCGGAGACGCCCTTATTCTCCAATATCTGAACAATGTTCCGATAGATTACTCAAAGATCCAGGTTGCTCCCGGGCTCGCACAGGAGATCCTTGATTACGTGAAGGCGCACGATCCGAATTAAATAAAACAGTCGATAGTATAAAAGCGGTCGATAGTAGATAGTCGATAGTAGATGGCAACCAAAAAAGGCTTTAGGCTGATGGCTGGTTTTATCTTTTAGTCATTTTTCCTGCTGCAATAGAGAATAGCAAGGCAGCGAGGCATGCCAGCCCGCCGAATATATACGTGGCCTGAAATCCTTTCAGCAATATCGAATGGGGGATATCGGCGTTGAGCAAACTTGCCTTTGCCGAAGAGGTGCCCGGGATCGCATGGGAAAAGACCGTTTCGAATACGGCAACACCGAATACATAACTTAAATTCGTTGTAGTATTGAAAAGACCTGAGGCGATCCCCTGCTTGTTCTCAGGCGCAAGGCTCATAACCTGGTTGTTGTTCGGTGAAAAGAAGAGGACATAGGACAGCGCCAGCCAGATGAGAAATATGAAGATGAACAAAAAACCCTGAAACTGAAGAGTAAAAGAGAAAAACAATGAGCAGACCGTGGCAGAGATCATGGCAATGATGCATAGGAAACCCGGCCTGACCTTGTCGGAAAGCCTCCCTGCGTAAGGAGATATGATGACATAGATTATTGAATACACCAGGAGCATCATGCCTGTCTTCTGGGGGTTCAGGCCTTTTATGACCTCCAGATAGAAAGGCATCAAAAAGGCGTTGCCGGCAATGAGCAGGTACGCCATGAACGTTGCAGACAGGACGAAGGCGAATCTGAGGTCCTTGAAAAGCGCCAGGTCCAGAAGCGGCGCGCTGCACCTCTTTTCCCGGATGAGAAAAAGCGAGAGCACTATTATTGATGCCAGGAAGCTTAAGATGATGGACGGGGAACCCCAGCCCAGTTCCTTGCCCGTGTTGAGTGCGCGGAGGAGTATTGCAAGACCTAAGAAGCTCAGCACGGCGCCGATGAGATCGAACCGCTCCGGCTCGCCCGTTTTTGCCCGGGGTCTTTCATCGGGTATCTTTCTGCTTGCGATGATAAAGGCGATGATGCCGATAGGTACATTCATGAGAAAGACCCAGTGCCATGAGAGATAGCCCGTTATCAATCCGCCGACAGGGGCCCCTGTCGCCACTCCAAGTGCGGAGGCCGTGGAGGTTATGCCGAAGGCCCACCCTGTCCGGTCGGAGGGTATGAATTTTGAGATGATGGCAAAGCTCGTGGCAAGAAGCATGGCGCTGCCTATGCCCTGGACCATGCGTGAGCCTATCAGCGTATTGATGTCCTGAGCGATGCCGCATAAAAAGGAGCCTGCGACAAAGACTATATAACCGATGATGAATATCCTTTTTAATCCCAGCCTGTCAGCCAGCTTCCCGAACAACAGAAGGGAGCTGGTTATGATAAGGAGGTATGACATAACGATACGGGAGGCCTCGCCGGTACCGACATTGAAATCACGGGAGATGGTCGGCAGGGAGACGTTGACCGTGTAATTGTTCAACCTTGCCATGAAAGAGCTGAAGGCAACGCTGATGACGATGAGGCGTTGCCGGGACCTGTTTTCGATCATTTTCTGCTCAAGATTCTCATTTTTACCGCTTCTTTTCAAGCCGTTTTTTTTAATTTACTTGTGTCTGTAAATTAACTACAATTGCAGGCAATTGAATAGAGTCGGGTAAAACGGAACGGAGGACCAAGGCAGAATGCCCTTATCAAAGGGATTGACCACAGAGGAGATACCGGCGCCGGCAAAAGCCGGGTCGTCCTCGAGGATGCTCTACATCGACAACATGCGGCTCCTCTTCACGGTGTTTGTCATCCTCCACCATGTCGCCCTTACGTACGGCGCCCGTAGCGGCTGGTATTACTACGAGAATACGGACGATGCATTCACGAACCTCGCGCTTTCGCTGGTTATGGCTTTGAACAGGACATGGGTGCTGGCGTGCTTCTTTATGGTATCGGGATACTTCACGCCCGGCTCGTACGACCGCAAAGGCACCGTAAGATTCATAGAGGACCGGTTAATCCGGATCGGCATACCGCTTGCGATCTTTGCATTCCTGATACGACCTTCGATCGTATACATCATGAACAGGGAGGTCCTCGCCGCCCAATACTCCTTCTGGGAGAACATATACCTCCTGAAGAACGTTGCGCCGGGACCTGCATGGTTCTTAGAGGTGCTCCTGGTCTTTTCGATCATGTATTCCTTGTGGCGCCTGTTGAGAAGACCTTCTGACGCATCGAAAAACAAGATCATGTCGTTTCCCGGGGACAGGGCCATTATCGTTTTCATCCTTATCCTCGCCGCTGCGACCTTTGTGGTCCGCATCTATTTTCCGACAGAAAGGCAGATCTTCCGTCTGAGGATAGGCAACTATGCGGGATATGTGGCCTTCTTTGCCGCCGGGGTCGCGGCGTACCGCAATAACTGGCTCCAGGTAATAACGGAACCCATAGGCAAAAGGTGGTCAATGATCACTGCGGCAGCGGTCCTTGCATACTGCATCATCGTTATCATTGCATGGTCGTCGAATATGGGCCTTTCTTTCCTCAGGGGAGGCCTTTCTCTGGGGACGCTTCTGGCAACGTACGTAGAAACGGTGATTGACGTCGGGAGCTTGATAAGCCTCTCCTATATCTTCAGGAGGTTCTTCAATAGGCAGCCTGGGGTGGTAAAAGGGATGGCGCAGGACGCATACGCGGTCTTTATCTTCCATGCGCCCGTTATCGTCGCCTATACCTACCTCACCAGGGATGTCCTCAACGGC
>MVRS01000044.1 GCA_002067975.1 Syntrophorhabdus sp. PtaU1.Bin058 | reverse complement strand
TGCAGACGACATCAAAGAGATGCTCGACATCCCCGACAACAAAGACGTTGTCATCGGGGTCGCCCTCGGTCATCCTGACCTGGACAGCCCGGTTAACCGTTTCAAGACACCGCGGGAAGGCGTCGACAGCTTCGTGAAGTGGATAGATTGATATAAACCCGGTGAAACGTGAAAGGTGAAAGGTGAAAACCTTGTCGCTCGTTACTCGTTGCTTGTCACTGGTTTGAACAAGTATCCAGCGATGCCCATCCTAAGGTGGAGAATCCGGGTTTATATTACTGACATTTCCAGACGCCTTTTTCTCTTTTCCCAATCAGGCATGTATTTTCCCAGCAATTGATAGAATCTTTTATTATGATAGGGAACCTTCTTGTGGCAAAGCTCATGCATAATGACGTAATCGATGCAATATAAAGGGGTTTTGACAAGTTCGGTGTTGAGCATAATATCTCCGGACGAGCCGCAGCTACCCCATCGTTTCCGAAACTTTCTCAGCTTTATATTTGGGGATTGTATGCTCAATTTCTTAGCCGAGTGTAGACATAGTTCAAGCCGTCTTGTGAATATCGACCGGGCATGGTCCTTGTACCATGCATCGAAAAGGTTTTTGATCTTTTGGCGGTCATGAGGATTGGCGGTTGTTACAAAAAAATACGCCCCTTTCAGTTTAACCCCGCCTTCTTTATCCTTGATGATTTTCAATCGATATTGCCTGCCCAGAAATATATGTGTCTCTCCCCCTACATAACGACGAGGTATTTTTGGCTCAAATTGCTTAAAATAATTTATTTGTTTAATGATCCATCGGAAACGCTTTTGCACACGGATCTTAATATCTCTTAACGATGTCCCTGCAGGCGCCTTAACGAACACCTGCGTATCAGGATGCACTGCAATCTCTATTGTCTTTCGATCGGCATAGATCACATTAAACGAAATGTGTTCCTTCCCGTAATCAATAACAAACCGCAGAGTCTTCATGAAGGCATCCTGTGCCTTGCGAGTTGCATTATCCGTTCGATGATCTCATCCATCTGTTCAGCGTCTAAGGCTATACCCCGTTTGTCCTTGATCTCATCATAGAGGAAATCGTCGATATCGTTCATCACCCTCTTCTGGGCATCATAGTCGTCCCAGAACTGCACTTTCCAGTGCCGGTTCAGAATGTCAATCACCGCAAGAGCAGTATCTGCAGACACCTCCTCACACTGGTTGTTGCCCAACGCTTGCTCATCGAAAAAAGATTTAATAATACCATAAAAGGCCTGTGAATGTTCGTTGCCGGTCAGTTTATCAGGCATGTCGTCATGTTTTCGTGAAACCATCTTGTCCCGTATTTCCGTGACCCTTTTCAGGTACGCGAGGTCAGAGATGCGCTTTGCCCGGAAGTCGTCTATGGCCTGTTGGATAAGCTTTGAAAATTTCTCGTAAAAGGCCGGGTCCTCCTCCATCTTCTCGATGGCGACCTTTTTGGTAGCATGTGCGATGGCATCTGCCTTGGCTGCCGTTTTCTGCGTTGTATATAAGCCCCGTTCTTCCTTCACCATGTCGAACATTGAATTATCGAAAATATTGACAGGTTCATTGAGCCTCACGACTTCATTGGCTTCAATATGCGTGTCAAGGAGCTTCTTGATCTTGGGTTCATAGTCGCGGTAATCAATGGCCTCCGCGTAGCGGAGCTTGACCGCTGCCTTTAGATTGTGGAAACGCTTCAGGTCATTTTTGTATTGTGATAGTCTGACATCGGGCATGTTCATGATGAACTGCTCTGTTGAGAGCGACATTGCAAGGGTCTTGTTGTAATCCGACAATCTTTGATAGAACTCCTCCCGCAACGCTTCATCGCCAAGCAAGACTTCATACGCGTCTTCATCGTAACTATTTTTAACCTTTTTGAAGATATCCCAGAGATCGGAGTGTACCTGCGGCAGCCGTTTGATCTCTTCATTGATAGCCGTCAACGTTCCTTCAAGATCGGACTCGTCAAAGTCTTCCAGCCCGGCATCGGCATACATGGTAAGAGCCTGGTCGAGTTCCCCGAGTATGCTCGCATAGTCCACGATATAACCGAAATCCTTCTCCGCGCCGGTTGCGTCATCCTGATACAGGCGGTTTACGCGGGCTATGGCCTGGAGGAGCGTGTGCTCTTTCAGAACCCTGCACAGGTACATGACCGTATTGCGGGGCGCATCGAATCCCGTAATTAGCTTGTCCACTACAATGAGGATCCCCGGTTCATCGCCGTACTTGAACTGGCTTATGATCTGTTTGTTATACTCCTCCTCAGAGCCGTATCTCGTCATCATCTTCTTCCAGAATTTGACGACATCTTCCTTTGACTCGCTCTCGACCTCTTCGTAACCTTCACGCTCATCGGGCGCCGAGATAACGACCTCCGATGTCGCATGGCCGAACTCATTCAGATAGTCATGATACCTGATGGCTGTTAATTTATTGGGCGTGACAAGCTGGGCCTTATAGGGGGTGTCCTTCCAGTTCATCCTGTAATGCTCGCTGATGTCAAATGCACGCATATAGATGACCCTGTCCGCCTTGTTCAGCATCTCGGCTCTGGCGTATTTTTTTTTGAGGTCTGCCTTCTGTTGTTCCGTGAGGCCCTGGGTGTGGCGCTCAAACCAGAGGTCTATGGCGGCCTTGTTTTGGGTCATCTCCACGTGGCGGCCTTCATAGAGGAGAGGCACCACCTGTTTGTCTTTTACTGCCTGACGGATCGAATAGTGCGGCTCGATGAGCCCGCCGAATCTGACAAAATTGTTCTTCTCATTTTTGGTGAGCGGCGTGCCGGTAAAGCCCAGGTAACAGGCATTGGGAAACATCTGTCTCATGCGGGCGGCAAATATTCCAAAATTAGAGCGGTGGCTCTCATCGACGAGCATGAAGATATCCGGCGATTCGTCGATAAGCCTCTTTTTGTTCAGTGCCTTTAAGAACTTTTGAATCAGCGTGGTAATGATGGCGGCCTTTTGCTCCGATACAAGATTGAGGAGATCCTGTCCGGTCTTTGCCCTCCTGGGATCGAGACCGCAGGCGGCAAAGGTATTGCCGAGCTGTTTGTCAAGGTCGATCCTGTCGGTTACAAGGACGATGCGCGGATTACGGATGTCCGGGTCGAGGGCAAGGTTCCTGACAAGCCATATCATTGTGAGCGATTTACCAGACCCCTGGGTGTGCCAGATGATACCGCCTTTTCGCCGTTTGCTGTTCCCGTCCCCAACTGTCTCAAATTGTTTTACCCGTTCAAGCGTAGACTTGATGACAAAATACTGCTGGTAGCGGGCGATCTTCTTTATCCCCCCGTCGAATGTTATGAACCCGAAGGCAAGTTCAAGCAACCTTTCAGGACGACACAGGCTGTAGATCGCCTTATCCTGTGCCGTAACGTTTCTTTCGCCTTCTGTCTCCAGCTTATCGAAGTACTTTCTCGCAGCGGCAAATTCGCCGGAGAAAAGAACGTCTTTTATCTCAGGCTTGAGTTGCCTGTTGATGCATGTGTGCACATTTTGTTCCTTGTCCCTCAACTCCTGCCACACGCTCCAGAACTTTTTTGCCGTCCCTGCGGTGCCGTATTTAACCTCGTTCCTGTTTGTCGCCATTACGAGCTGCACATAGGGAAAGAGTTTTGGGATATATTCATCCTGCTGATTGCGGATACTCTGGGAGACTGCCTGCTCCACTTCAACCTTCGGCGATTTACACTCGATGACGGCAAAGGGGATACCGTTTACGAAAAGGACGATATCGGGCCGGACCGTCTCCGTGCTTCGGGTCCGCTCAACGCTGAATTCGGCGGTAACGTGAAATGAGTTGTTTTTCCAGTTCTTCCAGTCGACGTAATGGAGGGTAAAGCTTTTTGAGTTTCCTTCAATAGATTGTTCCTGGGCGGTTCCGAGGGTAATGAGATCATAGACCGCCTCGTTTGTCTTCTGCGGGCCGTCCCATTTGACGGTCTTCAGTTTCTGGACGGCAGACTGGATATTTTCCTCGCTGAAGAGATACTCCTGTCCTTTATGTTGTATCCTGTTGAACGCCTTCAATTGGTTCCGGAGGATATCTTCAAGCAGCACATTGCCGGTCTTGCCCTGGCGCTCTGCAAGTGCTTGCATGGGCGTGAGATACTCGAACCCGAGGTTGATAAGTTCCTGCAAGGTGGGTATCTGGGAAAGATACTCTTCATTAAAGTGAAAACCCTTCATTCCGTCACCTCCCCTTCATCCGGTCTGACTCGCCACTTGCCGGTAAGGAGTTTCTGCATAAGGCCGCGCTTCTGGAGTTTCAGTTTCTCTGCATAATCGTAAAGAAGCGCAATCTCTTCACGAACAGAATTGAGATAACGCGCTATGCTTTTTTGTTTTTCCATAGAAGGCAGAGGCATATGGATTGATGAAAATTCGGAAAACGAGACCGTTTCGCGTACACTTCCCTGTGCGCTCCTCTTGATCCGTTCCTTAGCTTCATGTAAATTGAGCCAGTGCTTGAAGTAGTCAGAATTTACCTTTGTTTCATCCAGTTGAAGTACCGTATACATGGGACTCAAAACACCCATATCGTAATCGTCAAGGCGGGCTATCGAGCCGACGTTTATGCGGGAAGGGTTATAAGCGTACTGGCCATTGAGGACAACCTTATAGTTTGATAGGTCAGTGCTTGCGACACGGCGGTTAAATTGTTCTTCCGGCAACACAAAACCATTTCGGTTTGTGACACTTAAGACACGTTTGTAGGCGGCGTTTTTATTGCGTTTGGTGACTTCTGCGGCAAATGTGTTTATATGGGTATGAGGATGGTTAATATGGGAAAATAGATAGGAAAGGGCGTATGAATATACCTTTTCTTTGGCAGAGGCGAGTTGCACGATCTTTTCGATAGCAAGGTCCCAAGCGGAAATAAACTCAATTATACCAAGTTGCTCATTAAAGCTTGGGAACAAAACAGGAAATTGTTTCAGTTGTCCAGCATTAATGCTTGCTAAGTTGGTTGTTTGTTTAGCGCAAGAAAGAAAGTATTTCCTCCCATATCGGGACTGCATTTGAAAAGAGAGAAACCAGGGGTTCAAGGTTTTTCTGTCATGAATTCTTACTGCAAAAATATGGTTCTGATGCACACAATCTGATATTTTGTTTTCCCAAACATATCCACGGCCCAATTTGTCAAAATCTCCTCCTTCTGTGAGGACTATATCACCTTCATGAAGAGTAAACCTTTCGAGTTGGTTTACTGGAACATCTATCGCTTTGATTTCAGACAAATCAATATAGCCGTCCTGAACATTTGCAACCCGTAGATAAGGCCGTTTTATCAATATTCCTTGTCGTTTTTCACTTTTAGACAGGCCAGTTCTAACATCTGCGAGATGACGCAGTGATATTTTTTTCCATCCCACCGGCAATGTCATTTTTTACCCCTTAATTTTTTCCAATTGCCTTTTTCGTTTTTCATAGTTACTTCGATCTTTCTTAATGTTTCAATATCCTCCCGATCCGCTGTCAGTTTTTCCGCCTCCCGCCGTTTGTCGTCAAACTCCTCATACCGCTCGTGTGCGAGCTTCTCTGCCACGGCCTGGGATACTTTTCCCGCGTGGTCCAGTATCTCGCGCTCATTGAATGACAGGAAGGCATTGAGCTTGTCTTCCCATTCCTCCATGGTCATTGTCTTCCGGCGTTTCGCCTGGTCTTCGGCATAGTCAAGGTACATAACGACGATACGGTTGAGCGCCTCTATCTCCTTTTCGTTGAGATAATTTTTCGCCACGGTCACGTCCTGCTTTCTCACGCTGCTGCCGTGCCATGATGTAAGCCCCATGTTGGGCAGGCTCGCATCGGAACGAGTGGCGATCAGCTCTGCCGCCGTATGGCCTGTGATAGCCCAGAGCATCTTGTTCTGAATCTTCTTGAAAAAGAGTTGGGCCTCTTTGCTCTTGAAATCATAGTCTACAGCGGTGGAGTAGATATCCCGTATCTTTTGATAGAACCGTTTCTCCGAGGCGCGGATATCCCGTATGCGCTCGAGGAGTTCATCGAAATAGTCCCAGCCTCCCGGTTCTTTGAGGCGGGCATCGTCCATGACAAAGCCTTTGATCAGGTATTCGCGCAGGTGTGTGGTCGCCCACTGGCGGAACTGTGTACCCCTGCGCGATCTCGCCCGGTAACCGACTGCAAGGATCATGTCGAGGTTGTAGTGCGCTACTTCTCTTTCAACAGTTCTGTCACCTTCCTGGCGAACTATTCGGAATTTCCGAATAGTTGAATCCCAGTCTAATTCACCTTCTTTGATAATGTTTTTGATATGTTCATTTATTGCTGGGACGCCTTTGTCGAACAATTCTGCTATCTGGGCTTGTGTCAGCCAAACCGTGCCTTTTTCTGCCCGGAGGCTTATTGAGGTCGATCCGTCTTCCGTTGTATAGAGGATGAGTTCTCCGGCGCTCATAACTTTACTCCCTTAACACCCAGTTCCTTTAAATATTGCTTCATTTTGTCCCGCACCTCGGCCAATTCACCCTCTATCCGCTCAATATCTTTCTGGACTGCGGCAATGTCTATCTCCTCTTCTTCTTCAAAGGTATCGACATAGCGGGGGATGTTGAGGTTGAAGTCGTTTTCCCTGATCTTATCAAATGGGGCTACATGGGCATATTTTTCTATATTCTTACGCTTCCCGTATGTCTTGATGATCTTTTCGATATGCTTTTCAAGCAATAGGTTTCTGGTCTTCGCCGGTTGATAATCACGGCTTGCGTCGATGAAGATCACGTCCCTTCGTTTTTCATTGAGTCCGTCTTTTTCACGGGATCGGTCAAAGACAAGGATGGCGACGGGGATGGAGGTGGTAGGAAAGAGGTTTGCAGGAAGACCGACAACTGCATCGAGGAGGTTCTCTTCGATCATCTTCTGGCGAATGCGCCCTTCGGCACCGCCACGGAAGAGCACGCCATGGGGCACGACGACGGCAACACGGCCTTCCTTTTCCAGCGATGCCTCTACCATGTGGCTGATGAACGCGTAATCGCCTTTACTTTTCGGCGGGACGCCGCGCCAGAAGCGATTGAACCTGTCGTGCTCAGCCTCTTCCGCGCCCCACTTGTCGAGCGAAAACGGAGGATTGGCGACGACAACGTTGAACCTCATCAGACGATCATGCTCGACAAGGGCAGGGCTTGTGAGGGTATTGCACCATTCTATGCGGGCGCTGTCCATGCCGTGAAGGAACATGTTCATCCGCGCAAGCGCCCATGTGCTGCCGTTCACCTCCATGCCGAAGAGGGCAAAATCCTTGTCCCCTATCTGTTTCGCAGCCTCGATAAGGAGACCGCCCGAGCCGCAGGCCGGATCACAGATACGATCCCCAGATTTCGGTTGAGCAAGCTTGGCGAGAAGTTCCGAGACCTTTTGTGGCGTGTAGAATTCCCCTGCTTTCTTACCAGCGTCAGAGGCAAAGCGTTCGATGAGGTATATATAAGTGTTGCCGATTACGTCCTCTGACACGCGGCTTGGACGCATATCGAGTTGAGGTTTATTGAAATCCTCCATGAGGTTTTTGAGGATGCGGTTTCGGTCTTTGGTCTTCCCGAGATTTGCCTCATTGTTGAAGTCGATACTGCGGAATACCCCTTCGAGCTTGGCCTTGTTCGATTCTTCAATGGTGTCCAGGGCTATATTTATCAAATCACCGATATTCGCTTCATTGCGCTGTTCATAGAGGTCATAGAAGCTTGCCCCCTTAGGCAGGACAAAGCGCTCCCTGTCAAGCCGGCGGCGGATACGAACCTCGTCATCTCCATATTGTTTGCGGTATATCTCGTAATGATCCTGCCACACGTCGGAGATATATTTCAGGAAGAGCATCACGAGAATATAGTCTTTATATTGAGCGGGGTCTACAACACCCCGAAAGGTATCACAGGCGGCCCATGCGACATTGTTAATCTCTTGCTGTGAAATCTTTTCATTCATCCTGATCACTCCTTTGTCTGGCTATTTTTAAGCATATGGTTTTTATCAATTGTGAACGTTTCTCCCGGAGCTTATTGAGCAACACCTTTTCTTTGTCCAACAGCGCGCTCAGTGAAACGATCATCGATTGACTTTTTATATCAGGAATCTCTATTTCAAGGCCTGTAAAGGCGGACAGTGGAACAAGGGGCATATGGGTTCCCCGCCGGGCAATATTGTATAAATATTCCTGTGCCGGGGCCTGGTTGATATACCATGCAAGATAATCAGGTAAAATCTTGTTGGTCCTGATCTTAAGGATAAAAAAATAACTTGCGGCTACGGTATCGTTAAGCTGGACAGTTATGGGAATTGCATAGTTCCTATGGCCTCTTGATAGAAATAATACGTCGTTTTTATTTACAAGATACCGGTCGGCGTCACCCTTGAGCCTTACAGTTTGGAGGTTTTCTTTGTTCAAACTGAACTGTTCATCGAAATCCCTGATCTGTATTACTTTATGCGTTCCTTGCGGGTCAGTTTCTACCTTGCCCCTGAACTGATAGCCGATCTGAATATCGGCAATATCTTTAATCTTCTGTTTCATGCTTTCCTTATGTAATGTGGGGGCCGACCCCTCAGGTCGACCCCTGTTCAGGCTGCCTTATGGTTTTGTATGAGCGTTTTTCTTGTATGCATAAGCATATTTCGTCGAACTATCACCGCCACCTGTATCGCCATCGCAACCTTTCGCGAGGAAATGTTCCTCGACTTTCCGAGCAGCACTGTCTGTCAAACAATCCACATAAATCCAGGCGTCTCCTTTTTCCGCTACTCCATGATCATTGAAAAGCCTGGATCTGGGATCTGTCGCTATTCCGGCATACCATGCGGAATAGGGACCACCATGTTTCCGAATGTAATCATCGATTTCCTGAATTGCTTGTTGTGCTGTTGCCATTTTACGTTCCTCCTTTAAATTTTTTTCGGCCACCTTACAGGTGCCAACAACGGTTTAGTTGCTGCATCACCTCCTTTTGTTTTTGGCCGAAACTTGACAGAGGTCGTAAATGTTGGTATTTGAATATTATACATCAACACTTTTACTCCGGTTATCTCAGCCTGGGTAAAAAAGAGGCTCTGTGTTCGCAGCACAGGGCCTTCCTTTATTGAGCAATCTTTTGAAAAGAATGATATGATATGCTTCATGATATTATTATATTCCGAAAAAGTTATTTTGTCAAGTAAAAAATGAAGTATACTCCATGCCTCCGACGGAATATTTCCTGAGCGAGACATTGCGGGAGTCTCTCGGGATACCCGTCTTAGGATGGAGGGAGCGGTGCACGATGAGTGCATGGCGAGGATGTCTGAGTCAAATACGCCCGCTTCCATGTAAAGCGGGCGTTGCGAGTTCCGCAGCCAAGCGGAGGGAGTCCTTAGAACGGGTGAGAGACGGAGCACGAGGCGATGCGAAGGAAAAGGTGGAGCCGGAGGAAGGTATGGCACGGCAAATTATTTATTTGAAGGGTTAATATATTCTAAAGCAAAAATTAAAGGGTCAAGCCTTTACCGAAAAAAGGCTTGACCCTTTTGGTTCTTAAACGCGATCTATATTATTACTGCTCCAGCGGCGCCTGGGGGTCTTTTGCCCAATCCTCGGCAGAGCCGTCATAGATCTTCACGTCCTTGTAGCCGAGGAGGTCTGTCAGCAGAAAAGACCATACGGAGGCGACCTTGCCGCTGTCGCAGTAGGTTATTATCTCTTTCCCCATGTCTTTTCCGACGACCGCTGAGGCCATGTTCATAAGCTCTGTTTTGTCTTTATAGGTCCCGTCCTGCTTATATACCTTTGAGGCGGTGGGCAGGTTGACCGCCTTGGCGATATGGCCGGGCCTGGCAACAAAATCGAGCTTCTTCACTCCCTTGTAGAAATCCGGTTCCCTTACATCAACAATGATGGCCTTTCCCATACTCTTCATCACATAGTCCTTATTCACG
>MVRS01000043.1 GCA_002067975.1 Syntrophorhabdus sp. PtaU1.Bin058 | reverse complement strand
CCTCGAAAGGCCGGTGCGCGTGTTCAGCACAAAGTTCTTTGCGTATGATGAGGTCACGCTTCAGGTCGCCGATGCGCTCGGCGCTGAATATGTGCTGGGTCGCGGTACTGCCGGGGCCCGGGCCGTCGTATATAAGCCGAAAGAGTATGCAGCGAAGATCGTTTCCGTCAGCAGCGTACCATATAAAGAGATGGGCACCGGTTCGCTGTGTGATGAATCTCTATGGGCCAGAGGCGTAACCCCCGAAGACTTCAAAACGATCCTGTTCGGCCTGAAGGAAAAAAAGATAATCCTTGTCGCCCAGACACACCTGAGCGGAGTGAAGCTGCGCTGGTGGAATGTCTACCAGGATTTTTTCAATGCCGATATCGTTCTGTGGAGATCCCTGAACAGATTTTCCGATGATGCCGTCGTGTTGCCGAACGGGCAGATCCCGGTAAATACCGAGGTGAAATATATGGCGCCTCAACCGAATATCCCCCTGGACGATGAACCGGTCTTTCTTTGTTAACAGGGAGAATGCCGCGTTGCTGTGCGATGAACGGTCCGGATAAAGACGGCAAAGACAAAAGGAGGTGTGAGACAAACAGACGCATGAAATTCAAATTAACAGGAGGAGGGATTTGCTATGAGCATTGAAAAGTTATATAAACAATTTTCTGACGTGCATCCGAACATCGTGTTGAAGAGTGAGATATTGCGTACGGGTATAGATATCAGCAAGGCGGCTATCGATAATTTCAGCCGGAGGGATGATCTCCTGTGGAAGGGTTTTCATCTCTTCTCATATGACTGGGATAAGACGAAGGTGTATGGGGACAAGATCCCCTGGTACGGTCACCTTGAAGACGGCTGTTTCTTCATGATCCGCACCCATAACGCCTCGCCTTACCTTCTCGATATGGAAGGCAATATGTTTATCATCCGGGAGAAGGCGAGCGATGAAGTGCTTGCAAAAAACGTGTGGTTTGAGCGCAAGCCCAGATTCTACGACATGAAAACCCCGGCAGGACACCAGATGGGCTCAATCGTCCAGGGCCAGGGCCGCATGTTGTTTGTGACAATGAACAAGTACTGTGAAATGTGGAAGGACGGAGAGCAGTGTCTTTTCTGCAATATAAACGCCACAATGAAGGATCAGAAGATGGGAGGCGAAGACGTTGTGGCCAAGATACCGGCGGCAGAGATGGCAGACGCAATTAAGATAGCCCTTGAGGTTGATCCCCATTACAGCATACTTTATATTTCGAGCGGGACAATCCTCAAGACGTATCAAGGGAAGACCGAACTCGAATTTTACGAAGAACGTTTAAATGCCTTAAAGGAAAAACTCCAGGTGATGATCCCGACTACCGTTCAGGTCGCTCCCTATGACGATGAAGGCTGGAAAAGGATCCATGCACTGGGCATCGGCAGTGTGCAGCCGAATATTGAGGTGTGGGACAAGGACCTTTTCAAGTGGATCTGCCCCGGAAAGAACAAGTATATCGGGTATGACGAGTGGATAAAGCGGACCATCAGGGCAGTCGATTTCTGGGGACGCGGCAGGGTAAACCCGAATTTTGTCATCGGCGTAGAGATGGCAACACCCCACGGGTTTAAGGACATTGCCTCTGCAGTCAAATCGACCGCCGGCGGCTGGGATTTTCTGATGAGCAACGGCGTGCTTCCCCGGTACAATCTGTGGACCCAGGAAGCAGGTTCTGCCTTCGAAGGCCAGGCGACCCCTCCCATTGAATATTTTATCGAGATACAGAAGGCATATGCCGAGCTGCGCTGGAAGCACAATTTTGAACCGCCCTATCCGGCGACGATGTTCAGAAATTGTTACGGTCTCAATTGCCTGCAGGATTTCGAGTACTATCACGGCAACAGTTCCACCTCTAAAAAGAATCTTGACAAATACCTGGGCGTGAAGCCCGGTGAGCCCGGGGGACACTTCGACCAGGAGGGATATACCCTTTAAAGGAGGAGGTGAGGTATGGAGGTTGAAAAAAGGCTTTCTGAATTTGTAACGCATACGGGATATGAGGACCTGCCCCGCATTACAGCCGGCTTCACGAAAAATCTTATCCTGGGCGTAGTGGGAACGACCGTAGCCGGGGCGACCCAGCCGGATGCGAGCCCGATGGTACAACTGGTTCGGGAGTGGGGCGGGAAGGAGGAGGCCACGATCTTTGTGCACGGCGGCAAGGTGCCGGCTTACAACGCAGCGTTTGTGAACAGCATTATGGCGCGGGCGCTGGATTACGAAGACGGCATGCCCCCGGGAGTGCATATCGGCGCATCGGTGATCCCCACGGCCTTTGCAGCCGCAGAGCTTGCAGGAGGTTGCAGCGGCAAGGAGTTTATATCCGCCGTTACCCTCGGTTCAGAGGTAACGGCAAAGCTCGCCTTGTGTTCTGTTTTTGACGGCTTCGATCCCACCGGGATCGTCAGCGTCATCGGGGCCACGGCGGCTGCCGGCCGGATCATGGGCTTAAGCCCGGCGCAGATGCACAATGCCCTGGCCCTCGCCTTTAACAGGTCAGGCGGGAGTTTTCAGTCCAACATAGACGGTGTATTCGCCGTGACGGCAATACAGGGTTTTGCTTCGCAGAACGCAATTATCTGCGCGCAGCTTGCGCAGAGAGGCATTACAGGCCCGCCGAACTTCATTGACGGCATCTACGGGTACCTTCACCTCTACGGCAAGGACAGGTTCACACCTGAGGACCTGACCAGGGACCTGGGCAAAACGTTCTTATTCCATAACAGTTTGTGCAAAAAATATCCGAGCTGCGGCTGCACGTTAAGCGGTACGCACGCCGTACTGGAGCTTGTGAAGGAGCATGATTTTCAACCGGAGGACGTAACACGCGTAGAAGTGAGACAGACACCTTACTGTCATAAGCTTGTAGGGCATCACTTCAAGATCGGCGACAACCCAAGGGTCAACGCCCAGTTCAGCGTCCGGTATTGCGTAGCCAATGCAATTCTCCGGAAGGCCTCGCAGCTTGAACATTTCGAGGAATCGTCCATAAAGGACCCGAAGATCATGGAGCTTGTAGAGCGGATTACCATTATTCCCGACCCAGGACTGGAGGAACCGGGGGTAGAATGCACCCTCGGATCTGACGTAACAATATTTACCAGGGGTAATGAAGTATACGAGAAGCTGGTAAAGGCCGCCCCCGGCATGCCCGAAAACCCGTTGACCGATGAAGAACACCTTGAGCATTTCCAGGATTGCATGAATTATGCACGCAAACCCCTGTCAGCAGAGAACAGAGACCGGGTCGTTTCAGCCGTTGACAAGCTTGAGGATGTTGAGGATGTACGTTACGTGATTTCATTATTAATTTAAAAAAGGGAGGAACACAATGAGGACTAAGATGAAAGGAATACTGGTAGGCACCCTGGTGCTTGCCCTGATAGCGGGTTTTTCAAATGGAGTACAGGCCGCTTCAAGCCCTAAGCCCATAGAGCTGCGGGTAGCGAGTTTTCTTCCGGAGATGGATCATCAAAATATAACGGCGAAAAAGATATTCGGAGAGATCGAAAAACAGACCGGCGGGAAGGTCCGTTTCGTCTATTTCCCCGGGGAGAGCCTTGTGAAGGCAAAGGAGGCATATGAAGCAACGGTCAAGGGCCGCTGCGACATCTTCAACGGGATCGTACCTGCCTATACTCCGGGAAGGTTCCCCCTCACGTCCCTTGTGGACCTGGCCCCCAATATCCAGTACGGCGAAGATGCCTCTGCGGCCTTTTGGGAGTTTTTCAATAAATACCTGAAGGATGAATTCAAGGATATAAAGATACTCGCAGCATTCGTCCAGGTCCCGCAGCATATCCATGCCCGGGTGCCTGTCCGGAACTTTTCTGATATAAAGGGCAAACAGATAAGGGTATACGGCGCCGGCAAGGAGATTGTGGAGGCATGGGGAGGTACGCCTGTCTTTGTCAGTATGTCGGAGACCTACCTGTCCCTGCAAAGAGGCGTCGTCGACGGCATGCTGGGTCCGTTTAACCAGATGAAACCCAACAGGATGTCGGAAGTAACGTCTCATCATACCATCATAGGATGTCTGGCATCGCCGTTTTTAGTGGGAATGAACATGGACAAGTTCAAGTCCCTTCCGCCGGACGTACAGAAGGTCCTGGATCAGATGGGTGAATCCGCATCCCGGCAATATGGAAAGAGCTGGGACGACGATGAGCTTTTCAATATAGAGTTTTTGAAAAAAGAGGGCGGCCACCAGTTCATTATACTCCCGCCCAAAGAGCTGGCCCAATGGAGAAAAAAGGCGGAGTCCATAAACGAAAAATACGTAGCCGCGCTGGAATCGAAAGGCGTGCCTGCAAAAAAGGTTTATGCAGAGAAGATGAAGATATGGAGCAAATACCTTTCCAGAGAAAAACCATGGGCACAGATGTTGAAAAAGTAAGGGCTTGATCTGGAATTTCCTTGTTCCCCCTAAAGGGTGTGTGGAAGGGTATTCTTCGGACAGGCGGAGTTATCGCCCCCCGTCTTAGCCTGTCATGATACATGCCCTCGGTGACCTTGGGGATGACCATTCTGTCTCCCCAGGGCCACACCCCTTAGTTGGTAGACGGAGCCGGATTCGGGATGACACCCGGTACGCGGCCGTGTGTTATGCGCCGAAGGATGGAATCATACAGATAAACAGGAGATGACTATGGAAAATACGAGTTTCCCGGGGAATGTTGTTGTGAAAGGCGTTTTATCGGCGATTCGGTTTATAAAATGGCTGCCAATGATCTCGATGTTGATAATGACGTTTTTGATCACGGTGCATGTCTTTATGCGTTTCTTTCTCCACAAGCCCATCCTCGGCGTCCCCGAGATGACCGAATTTCTGAATGTCATCCTGATATGCGGTGCAATGCTTTTTACTCATATGAAGGGCAGGCATTTAGAGGTAAGCTTCGTGGCAGAGCGCTTCCCGGAGAGGGTGCAGATAATCATTGGCGCCAGTGTCAATTTTATTTCAATGATCCTGTGTTTCCTGATGTCCTGGCAAAGTTTTAGCATTGCGCAAGAGATGAGAAGGAACGGTGAGTTATCGGATACTCTCGGAATACCTCTATACCCCTTTATCTATTATATAGCCCTCTGTTGCGCTGCGTGGGGTGTATTGTTTATAACCAAAACGCGTCCGGAGCCGGCATCTAAGAAGGAGGGGACGGAATGAGCACTTATACGACCGGTGTCGTCGGTATATTGTTGTTTGTCGTTTTGATCCTCTTCGGTCGAATGAAGATCGGCCTGGCCCTTACCCTTGTAGGTTTTTTAGGCTACAGTATTATCGTAACGCCGGAGGCAGGTTTCAGTCTCCTGGGAAGACGGGTGTACTCCACGATCTCCGACTACGGGCTGGCGGTTGTGCCTTTGTTCATACTTATGGGGGAGCTTAATTTTTATTCGGGACTGAGCTCGAAGCTTTATGATGCAGCCTACAAGCTTTGCGGAAAGATCCCGGGCGGCTTAGCCATTTCAACGATTTTCGGCTGTTCCTTTTTTGCGGCCATCTGCGGCTCAGGTCCGGCTACTGCGGCGGCAATGGGTACGGTTGCGCTGCCGGAGATGAAGAAATACAGGTATGACCGGAAGTTCGCTACAGGCTGTGTCGCTTCGGGAGGCACGCTGGGGATCCTGATCCCTCCCAGCCTGAGCTTTATAATGTACGGGATAATGGCGGAGCAATCCATCGGGAAACTGTTCATTGCCGGGATCCTGCCGGGGATATTGCTCGCGGTCTTATTCTGTACCTATGTCTATGTTTACGCCAAGTTCAATCCCGTCAAGGTCCCCACGGTTGCCTATAAAATAGTCTTCAAGGAAAAGATAGTATCCGTTCTCAGGATATGGGACTCCATATTGCTGCTCGGGTTTGTGCTCGGGGGTCTCTACATCGGTCTCTTTACCCCTACGGAGGCCGGGGCATTGGGCGTCTTCGGCTCCCTGGCCATTGCAGTGATCAAGAAAAGCATTACACCGGCCCGCCTCATCAGCGCGCTGGAGGATACCCTTAATATTTCGGGTATGATCTTTATCATTATCATCGGGGCCATCATCTTCAGCAACTTTCTGGCCGTGACCAAGATATCGCTGGCAATGGGAGACCTTGCATCCCGGCTCAATCCCTATATGCTGCTGGCGTTTATTTCGCTGACGGCCTTCATAGCCGGGTGCATCATGGACGCCCCCGGGATGATCGCCCTTTTGACGCCGGTCTTTTTGCCTGCGATTGAAAAGTCGGGATTTGATCCGATATGGTTTGGGGTAATGATTACCCTGCTTGCCCAGATGGGATTGGTGACCCCTCCGGTCGGGCTGAACGTTTATGCCGTGGCCGGTATAGAAAAGGATACAAGGCTGAATGAAATATTTGCAGGTGCAATACCCTTTATCGCAGCCATGCTCCTATGTATGATAATTATGGCCATCTTTCCGCAGATCGCGCTATTCCTGCCTAATAGAATGAAATAAGCGGGGGATGACGTGAAGGCTTAAACTGCACGCTGCTATTGGCCGGCGCATAATATCAATAAGCACCACAAAAGGAGAAGCCATGTCAAAACGATTCGTACTCAAGGAACTCTCACGCTACAACACGGGTATCTACGCCGATAT
>MVRS01000042.1 GCA_002067975.1 Syntrophorhabdus sp. PtaU1.Bin058 | reverse complement strand
CATGCAAAGAGGATGGCGGAACTCACGGTGCAATATACGCGGATAAAGGAACTGAACGAGGTATACGGCAAAACAGAAACAAAGGTCCACCGGTATGTGCCTGCATCTCAAAGCCTCGACCCGGAATCTCATGCCGTTTACCCCTTTGAAATGATCGAAGAGGTTGTAAAAAAGGCAGGTATGATCGCCCTTGTCCACTGTGCATGCAGGGCTACGACAGAACTGCTGGGAAGGAGAAAGTGCCGGCATACCCTTGAATCGTGCATCAAATACGACGAACTTGCAGAATATGTCGTGGAACAGGGGATAGGAAGGGCGGTAACAAGAGATGAGGCCATGGATGTAGTCAGAAAAAGTGAAGAGGCCGGTCTCGTGCACCTCGTCGACAATGCCCGTGAAGGCATAAAACATACCTGTAATTGCTGCAGTTGCTGCTGCTGGTCTGTGGGGACCATCCGGAGGAGAAAGATCCCCCGTGATACCCTCATGGCCACCTATTTTCTACGGGAAACAGACCTCGGCAAATGTACCGGGTGCGGCCTTTGCGTCGATACCTGTCCCGTTGGTGCCGTAACCATTGAGGACGGTATCCCCGTGATCGACAGGGAATGGTGTATCGGCTGCGGTGTATGCGCAGTTCCCTGCCCTTCTTCCGCCGTTGTGCTTGTACGAAGATCCGACGTCCTGCCTCCGAAGGATTTCAAGACACTTCTCGGCAATATCCTCCGTGAAAGACAGGGTAACGGCTGATGCTTACGGTCTGTTGATACGGGATTCGATCAGGCCGAGAACCGGTATCGCCTTCGAAGGGTCTTTCAATTTTGTCACGCCGAAGAGATAACCGCCAGATGTCCTGATAACCGTGCCCTTATACAGCGGGTCCCCGGCAATAAGGGTCATTTCCTTTCCACTACCCCTTCGGTCGGCAACTACACCTGATTCCTTAAGGTAATTGATATAATCTCCAAGCGTACGCGAAGACCCCTCCGGAGATCCGCAGAGAATGACGAATATTCTGGCAGGTTCACCTTCAACAACGGTCTCTGCCGTCAACCCTCTTCGAAAAAATACATACCCGAGGACGCTCTGTGCAATATACCTTACGGTATCCGGGGCAACTCCGGGTATATCAAGGATGCCGAGCACCTCAGGCTGTGAAGGACTGCCGGGGATCTTCCCGGCAATGGCCTCTGCGCACCTCATCAGCAGTACGCGTTCATCCGTGACAGTACCCGACACAGACAGGCGGACGAAATAACGGTCCTTGAAAAACATCAGCTGGGACTCGCCGATAAAACCCTCTGCCCCTATCTTTACATGCTCAGCACCGGCGTCACGATAGTTAGAGTATATGCCGAAGGCATCAAGCAGGGACCTCATCCTGTAGACATCGGCTACGATCCCTGAACCGGCATTCTCTCCCCTGCTGTAGAATGCAGACCCAAGTACCTCGAAACCATAGGGCAGGTAAAGCTCTGCCTCGCCGTTTATATATACGTAGAGGTTCTCCGCCGTGTAATGCCTTATCGTCCCGTCAAGAACCCACCCCTCGGAAAAACCGGACCGGGGTAACAGGTCTGCCATTGCATCACTGCCGACCTGCGCCCCAAGACCTGTGGGAAAGGATAAAGAGATGACGCAGACGCATAGTAACATCGGCAGGATACAATATCTTCGGGCCTTCAGGTGTGCGGTCATTCCTGCAACTCCTATGAGTACATTGCCAGCGCCCTGCGCATCCTTGAAGCGATATCAATACCGTTCACACAGCGTGCAACGCATCCGTCGCAGTCAAGACAGGCTGACGCCTTTGCCTTGTTTTCAACCTCGTCATATGTCGCCCGTGCAAGCTCCATGCTCCCGTAAGCCTCGGCATACATCAGTGAGCGGTTGATCGTACTTATAGCGACGTGTCCCGGACAGGTGGGCTCGCATTGCGCGCAGAACCTGCAATAATAGGGACGGATGGCCTCTCCGTAGCGTTCAAGGATCCTTTCATCCTTTCGTGTGAGCCTCATCCCCATGACAGAGAGGTCTTCCTTCAGCATGTTCATGTCTTTCATCCCCGGGATCGCAGCGGTAACGTTGGTGTCCTGGAGCGCCCACTTCAGGGCGGCCTGGTGAGGGCTCAGCGGCCCCAGGGCATTCGTCTTATACCCTCCGGCCTGGGTCTTCATGGCAATAACGCCGATACCCGCCCGGGCAGCACGGGCAATTGCCGTCTTCAATTCAGGAGGACTTGTAAAATTGTAGGCAACAAGGACGGTATCAAAGAACCTCTCCGGATCGTCTGCAATGGCGTTGACCACCTCCGCCTGGTTCGTATGGGTCGTTATGCCGAAGAAACGCACCTTGCCCTGTTTGCGGAGCTCTGTGTATGCCTCGCGCACCTCCGATGAAAAGGCGCGCTCCCTGCCGGTGACGTTGTGGATCTGGATGACATCGATATAATCTATCCCGAGTCTGGACAGGCTCGTTTCAACGTCCCGGAATATCTCCTTTTTGGTGCTCGACGACCCGAGCGTCTTTGTCGCCACGTAAAGCCTGTTACGGATCCCCTTGATAGCCCTTGCGACTATCTCTTCATTGCGGCCGTTCATGTACCTCCTGGCGGTATCAACGTAATTCACCCCCAGGTCAAATGCAGCCCGCATCACCTCATGTTCAGGTGTAAGCATGGCGCCGAAACTCACCACCGTTATCTTCAGACCCGTCCTTCCGAGAGTACGGTATACCGGGTCGGGAAAGGAACCGACGGCGGCTGCGGCATTCTGCAGCATACTGCCGATACCGGTTATACCTGCTGCCGCCGAGGCTGTTACTGCACCAAGCTTGAGGAAATCCCTCCGGTTGATCGGTCTGGCATGTCTTATCGTACCCATAAGATCCTCCTTGAGCGGAACTACGTTTCCCGATCTCTTCTTCTCGCAGCGGTTCATCTCTTTCTCGACATCACCTCTCTCAGAACCTCTTGCAGTTGGTTGATATTGTAAGGTTTCGTTATGGCACCCCTGAATCCGAAAGAAACATAATCTGACAGTACAGGGTCGTCCGTATAGCCGCTGGAGATGATTGCTTTAGCATCAGGGTCTACGGACAGGATTTCACGCAATACATCCTTACCGCCGATACCTCCTTTCATTGTAAGGTCAAGGATAACCACATCAAAAGGCCTTCCTGCGCGTTTCTCCTGCTTATAGACCAGTATGGTCTCGTTGCCGTCCTGCGTTAACGTTACATCATACCCGAGATGGGCAAGGATCTCATTGCCGATCGTACGGATAAATACCTCGTCGTCCATAAAGAGAATCCGTTTTTTCTGAGCAGGAACGGATTCCGTTTTTTCTGAGGCCTCAGGTCTTTTTACATACACGGGGAGATAGACAATAAAAGATGTCCCTTTGTCCGGTACCGATTCCACAATAATGTGCCCGTTATGTTTTTTGACAATGGAGTATGCAATTGCAAGACCAAGCCCCATCCCTTTCTGGATTCCCATGTCTTTTGTGGAAAAATATGGATCAAAAACCTTTGGAATATTTTCAGGGGCAATTCCAGCCCCCTTGTCTTCAATCGCTACCTTTACGTAATCCCCAGGGGAGACCGGGACAATATCCTCGCCGGTTACCATTGCGTTTTCAGCGCGAATTGTTATAGTCCCGCCTTTGGGCATCGCCTCTTTCGCATTCAAGATAATATTGTGGATGACCTGCCTCAACTGTGCTTCATCCGCCTCGATCGTGTTGAGGTTACCCGGGAACAGGAATTCACACTTCACGTTGGAACCGGAGAGGGTAAAACGGGAGACGCTCTTCAGGACAGGGGTAATCTTCACTTCCTTCTTTAGCGGCTCCCCGCCCTGCGAGAACGTTATAAGCTGTTGAGTCAGTTCTTTCCCGTGGTCCGCTATCTTTTCCGCTTCGGTGAGGTAAGAATACACCTTGCTTTCCGGTGATGCCTGCATCCTGGCGAGTTCCACATACCCGGTTACACCCATCAGGAGATTATTGAAGTCATGGGCAATGCCTCCGGCAAGTGTACCTATGGATTCAAGATTCCTTACCTTTATCAACTCTTCCTCTATGAGTTTCCTTAATGTAAGGTCCTCAAAAAAAACGATGTCCGCGGTACCTTCCGCCATACTCAAAAGCTTAACGGTGACCTGCATCGGAAACTCCGAGCCGTCTTTCCTTAAACCCGTCGTCTCATAGCTGTTGATTATGCCTTCCCCGCTCTCCCGCCGGATGGTCTTGTCCCACACGTCATCCCGGCATTGCGGGGCAACGATATCCAGTATGGGCCTTCCTACGATCTCGGATCTTTTTCCATAGCCGAACATCTTCATAGAGGTGACATTTGAAAAGAGTATGATACCGTTCCGCGCGATATGGATAGCAAAAGGTGATTCTTCCACAAGTGAGCGGAAACGCTCCTCACTTTCTTTTAATTGCTCTTCGGCATGCCTTCGTTTCGTAATATCTCTTGCAAAAATCGCAATCATGGTAACCTTGTTTCTGTTATTGAGGACAGGATAAACAGAATGTTCAATAAAATGTCCTTCCATTTCATCTTCAAAGATGCCGATCTTTTTATTCTTCGTGATCTCCTGGATCCATTTTCTCCTTCTTTCCGATGCCTCGCCGGACATGAGATCGTAAATCGATCTGCCAAGGAGTTCCTCGAGCGGTAATTTCAGTGTCTGGGCCGCTGTTTCGTTGGCTATTGTAATTATTCCCTCGGTAGTCACGAGTAATGCTGCCTCTGTTGTGGCATTGAGCAGCGCCCTGACCTTCTCTTCACTTTCCAGCAGATCTTCGCGGGCCCTCTTGTGCCCTGTAACATCAAAGGCCGTCCCTACAATAAACACGTTATTTATCTCTTGAACAACCTGGAACGACATGAGGTAATTACGGACTTCACCTGATTTTACCCTGAGAAGTATCTCCGTTCCGTAAACAAAACCCTTTTCGATAATCTCCTGGTGCAATATCCGACACTGCTCTTCGTCAGTGAACATTTTCAGTTCATGCGCGGTCTTACCTGTCACCTCACTGTTTGAATACCCCATCAAGGCCTCAAATGTCTTGTTTACATAGAAATACCTGCCTTTGATATCGGTCAGAAATATGGGGATATTTGCTGCATTGAGGACCTTCTTTGTTATATCCTCCTTGCCGACGAACACCTTCCCCGACTTCCCGGTTGTCGATGTTGATCTTTGCCTTTTCTTTATTCGCAGAGGTAATTTTTTGATTTTGTTCCTGTTTTTCTTTTTTCCTGCATTTGGCTTTTCGTTAATGGTACTTTTTTTATACTGAGGCATAAGGGCCCGGTACTCTCTCGCTAAATTATAAGCAGGAGTACC
>MVRS01000041.1 GCA_002067975.1 Syntrophorhabdus sp. PtaU1.Bin058 | reverse complement strand
GCTCTTAGCTCTTAGCTCTTAGCTCTTAGCTCTTAGCTCTTAGCTCTTAGCTCTTAGCTCTTAGCTCTTAGCTCTCCGCCTTCCGCCGCTCCATCGCTAAGCCCCGAATGCATACTGTACGCCGGCGGTATTCAGGATAAACTGATCCGGCATCTTTCTTGCGAACGACAGGATCGCCTCGAACCCGGTACAGTGTGCCGGGATGATAAGATCCGGGCCTATCTCCTGCATATCCGCCACTGTCCTCTCGATTATCTCCGGCGGCGCGTTGACGAGGTGAAATCCCCCTATTACCACGTGGACCTTCCTGATCCCCGTGATCTTCTGCGCGTGCCTCACCGTATTGATAATGCCCGCGTGGGCGCAGCCGGAGATGACAACGAGCCCTTTGTCTTTTACATTGCATACGAGGGCCTGTTCCCCTGGAAAATAGTCCCGCTCGAGCCCTTTACCCCGCTTTATAAGCAGGTCCGGTGAGCCTTTTTCGTATTCCGTCGTCCTCTCGATGTTCCCGGTCATATAACACCCCGGTATGACCTCAACGGGCTCCCGCACCTCTATGATTTTTGTGATGCCCTGCTTTTCTATGGCCTCTCTCTCCAATTGTTCCAGGTCTGTCATATCCTGACTCCCAGGTCGCATTGCATACCGGTGGGCAAATGTCTCTTCTCCCACATAGAGGGGCGTACCCGGGGCGCCGCGTTCCAGTATATCGATCATGCCGCTCCAGTGATCGAAATGGCCGTGGCTCAGACCGAATGCATTGACCTTCCCCGGATCGATCCCGAGCAGTTCTATGTTATTCATCACGCCGATGGGGTCAAGGCCGTAATCGAACATAAAAAAGTATGACCTGTTGTTCATTACGGTCTCCACGTGGTACGAGAGGCCGTGTTCCGCATGGATGGAGACGCCCGGAGAGGCCTTGCGCCGCTTACCTGACGGAGGGTGGACCCTTACCGAATCATAGTAGTTGTCCGTTATGACAGTAATGATCAGCCTGTCAACCTCCGTTGGGGCGAAGACCCCGTGCATGTGTTCATTGGTAGGCATACCTGCACCCCCTAACAAAGGCAGTGAATAGTCGATAGTGAATAGTGAATAGTAAACATGTCCCTTGTTCCTCGTTACTCGTCACTGGTTTTAACCAGTATCCAGGAACGAGCGACCAGTAACGAGTATCCGCTCTTCTTTCCTCACCTGTCCCGACCTAATGATCACATGTATTGGCGCCTGTCTGCAACGTTCCCTTGAGATACTGCTCCACTACTTCCCTGGGATCTTCGCCCTGAGCGCCGGTAACTACCCTGACGCCCTGCTCTGCAAAGAGCTGCTGGGCGCGGCTGCCCATGCCCCCGGCTATGATGCAGTTTACACCCTGCTGCGAAAGCCATGGAGGCAGTAATCCCGGTTCGTGAGGCGGCGGGGTAACATAGGCCTCGTTGACGATCCTGCCCTCTCCGTCCGTATCGATAAGTGCAAATGCCTCGCAGTGACCGAAGTGGGCACATAATTTGCCTTGGTTTGTCGGTACTGCGAACTTCATGGAAACCTCCTTGCCCTTATCCCCTGATGGGGAATCAACGGGCAGCTTGCTCTCAGCATCCTTCCCGGCAGCATCAGGTTCATGTTTTTCGGGATACGTTAATTTATTAACGATCTCTTCGAACCTCTGCGCGGTCTTTGTCCCTGCATAGAAATACATATAGGGCTTTTCTTCATCGCCGCTCTTCACGATATCCGGATCGAGGGGGATGCTGCCCAAAAAGGGTATCCCGTAATCTTTTGCCAATTTCTCACCGCCGCCGGAAGAGAATATATTCACCTCTTTGCCGCAGTGGGGGCAGACGTATCCGCTCATATTCTCGACAATCCCTGCGATGGGAAGACCCACCTGTCTGCAAAAGGTGATGCATTTCTCCACGTCGATCGTTGCGATCTGCTGGGGTGTCGTTACGATGATCGCGCTGCTTCTTGCACCCAGAAGCTGGGCAACGGAGAGCGGCTCGTCGCCGGTTCCCGGCGGGCAATCGACCACAAGGCAGTCCAGATCGCCCCAGGCAACATGCTGGATAAACTCCCGTATCACGTTCGCCTTCATCGGCCCCCTCCATATGACGGCCTGTTCGTTCCCTGCAAGCAGCAATCCCATAGAGATGACCTTGATCTGACCGAATACTTCGATCGGAACGATCTCTTCGTTCGCAACGCCCGCCCGTGTACCCATGAGACCGAGCAGCTTCGGGACGCTGGGACCGTGGATGTCCACGTCCAGTATCCCTGTTCTCAGTCCCTTCAGGGAAAGGCTCAATGCAAGATTAACCGCTACGGTGCTTTTCCCCACGCCGCCCTTGCCGGAAAGGATGATAAATGTGTGCTTGATCCTGTCAAGCTTCTTTTGCAATGCAATCTCATCAGTCAATTTTTCATTACTCATAATTCCTCCAGAATTGATTGTAGTTTTGTATGTATTTCCCGTATTGCCCTGCTTGCAACGCACTGTGGGGCAAAATCAAGGATCGTTTTCGCTTCTTTTTGTGCCTCGGTGATCTTCGGCTCATAGGGTATCTCGCCGAGATAAAGAATGCCGTTTTCCTTGCAGAGCCTCTGTGTTTCCCCGACATACGAGGCGTTGATATCGCTTTTGTTTACCACGACAGCCGTTTTGATCTGGAAATGGTTCGTCAATTCCACAATGCGTTTCAGGTCGTGCGCCCCTGCCGGGGTCGGCTCCGTCACTATCAACGCCAGGTGCGTCCCTGTCAGGGAAGAGATGACGGGACAGCCTATCCCAGGCGGACCATCGATCAGGATCAACCCGTGGCCTGTCTTCTTCGCCTCTTCACGGGCCTCATTCCTCACCATAGCGACAAGCTTCCCTGAGTTTTCTTCCCCGGGGAGCATTTCGGCAAAGACAAACCGGCCGTTATCCTCGGTGCTGCATATATAGCAATACCCGGCAAGCCTCTCATCGAAATCTATCGCCTCGACGGGGCACAGGAAGTGACAGGTCCCGCATCCTTCACAGGAAACGGGGTCGATCACAAAATCCCCGGATATCGCGTCATAAAGACAGACATCCCTGCATTTGCCGCACTGCGTACAGCGCTCCGGCGCTATCCTTGCCTTTTTCCCTCCGAAAAACTCCTTGGTGAGCAATACCTCATCGAGGTTCAGGATCATATGGAGGTTCGCGGCGTCCACGTCGCAATCCGCTATTACCTTGTCCCGGAATAAAAAGGAAAGTGACCCTGTGAGAGACGTTTTTCCCGTTCCCCCTTTGCCGCTGACAACGACCATCTCTTTTGCCTGCATCATTTTACCACCTGCGTCTTCGTATCTCCCGACAATTTGCCGATATTGACGGCAAGCTCCATAAAACGGTCCATATAGGAGGGGATAGCCTGGAGCAGGATGTCCCCCATCGAGTAATGGCGAGCGATCTCCCTGTCTTCAGGCAAAGTCATAACGACAGGCAGATTGTTTTTTGAGAGATACGCATCAAGAGGAGGGAACCCGCCGTTCTGCCGGTTAATTACAACCCCGATCGGTTTTCCCAGGTCTTTTGCCACCTCCACGGCGATCTTCAGGTCATGGAGGCCAAAGGGGGTCGGCTCTGTCACCATCACTACCACATCGGCGTCGGAGATCGTCTTCACCACCGGGCATGATGTCCCCGGCGGTGCGTCGATGATCCGGACGTGGTTTTCCTTGCAATGGTGTTTCACCTCCCTGATGAGGGGACCTGCCATCGGCTCGCCCACGTTGAGGATCCCATGTATAAAGTCGATGCCCTCAACTGCCGTTCCTTCCCCGATCTGCCCTATCTCCCTGTCACCATCGCTGATCGCCTTCTCCGGGCATATATGGATACAGAGGCCGCAGCCGTGACACAGCTCGGGGAACAGGAGCACGTTCCCGGGGAGCGTAACGAGGGCGTTAAATTGACAGTGTGTGCTGCATTCCCCGCAGGAGGTGCATTTATCCTGATCGATCACCGGCACCAGGACCTTTGCCGGGGCACTTTCATCAATCGTCGGTTTCAGGAATATGTGCCCGTTCGGCTCCTCCACGTCACAGTCGAGGTACTGCACCTTTTGCCTTGAGCAGGCGAGGAAATAGGCCAGATTTACTGCTATCGTAGTCTTTCCTGTTCCTCCTTTGCCGCTTGCAAAGGCAATGTTCATGTTTTCCATCATTGTTAAGCCCTTGTCATGGGTATGTTGCACTTAGGACATTTCTGCTCGTAACAGGGTATCCCCCGTTCATGGGGCACCCTTGCCCCGCACTGAGGACACACGCATTCTCCCGCAGGACCAAGGCCTTTTCCGCCCATCCGGCCTCTGCCGCCTCCTCCTGCACCAGTTCCTCTTCCTCCTCCTGCGCCTGTCCCCCTGCCAACGCCTCTCCCGCTACCCTGACCATATCCCTGTACCATTGCCGCCTCCTTCTGCCCTTAAGGGGGCAGGCGGACAGGGATAAAGAGAGATAACCCCCGTCCGCCTCATTGTTACTTCTCTTCTGAGAGTTTTTCCAACCGTTCCTTTATCTGTGTCAGCATTGTTTCAAGTTCCGCTGCTTCCGATCTCAGCATCTCAACCTCTGCCTCTTTGCTCATGGTCGGGGGATACATCGGTGCCGCGCCCGCCTGAGGCTGGCCCCAGGGCTGGTTCGCCCTCGCCCGGAACGGTAAGCCGGTGGCATAAAACCAGTTCCGCCACGCGAAACCTCTTCCTCTGCCCCGACCCATTCCCGGTCTGCAGCATCCTCCTCCCCATGCAGGGTTCATATAACCGGGGGCGTTGTAGCCTGTACAGTAACCGGCTCCCCTTCCCGTCATTGGACCCTGTCCCATTGGTCCTGTTCCATCTCCTCTTGGCATAATACATACCTCCTTTTATTGGGGCTCACGTCGCCCCCTCTTCGGGCAAAGCCCGAAGAGACTTCCCTTCTCGCCCGAGAACGGGCTATAAAATATTTACTACCGGGGCTCACGTCGCCCCCTCTTCGGGCAAAGCCCGAAGAGACTTCCGCACCCGCAAGCGGGTACCCGGCCCGAGAACGGGCTGTAAAATATTTTTTATTGGGGCTTGCAGCTTGTCCCGCTGTGGCGGGATCGCCCCCTCTATAAACCAACCGTCGGTCGATAGTCTTCATGAATTACCAAACAAAATGATCAAGCTCCTGCTTACGCTGTTTTTGCCAACATCAAATATCCGGCATCAAGTATCGGGTTTTCATGCAGTTCACTATCTACGATATACTATTCACTATCCACTGCTCTATTCTCACCAGTGCCCGCTCACATCAGGCCCGGTCAACTGGGCGAGTTTTCCCTGCTCGTACGCCTGAATCGCCTGT
>MVRS01000040.1 GCA_002067975.1 Syntrophorhabdus sp. PtaU1.Bin058 | reverse complement strand
CACCAGATGCAGGTGCTCAGCGCATAGAGCATAAGGTGTGCCTTGTTGTCTCCGTCAACATGTTTTATACCCATGCTTACCTCCTTTCTTCATTATAGTGCAGCTTGCCTGTGGTTTCAATGGCCTTTAAAATCCCTGATTGCCGGAAACGGAGGCATCGGGATCACGCACTTCGCCGCCGGGATCATCCATTTCGTCGCCTCATACGCCTTTCCGTCGCTTCTCCGTTTTGTCCTGCGCATGACCGTATTAAGATGAGCATGTTCAGATATCTTCAAGAAGGAGGCAGACATACGGGAAGACAACGCACACAGAATTTAAAGGAGAAGTGATATGTCGCTCATAGAGATGCATAATATCAGGAAGGATTACCACCTGGGGGAAACGGTGGTCCATGCCCTGCGGGGGATCGACCTTGAGATCGACAAAGGCGAGTTCGTAGCCATATGGGGGCCTTCAGGCTCAGGCAAGACCACGCTCCTTAATCTTATCGGCGCCATCGATGAGCCTACGGAAGGAGATGTGACCATGGCCGGCAGGAACATCCGCTCTTTGTCAGATAACCAGAAAAGCGAACTCCGCAATGAGCGTATAGGTTTTATATTTCAAAGTTTTAATCTGGTCCCGGTTCTCTCGGCCGTGGAGAATGTAATGCTGCCCATTCAGATCAAGGGGGTATCTTATTCAGAAGCAAAGTTAAAGGCATTGGGCCGCCTGAAAGAGGTCGGTATCAGCGAACTTGCCCATCACCGTCCCTTTAAGATGTCGGGAGGTCAACAGCAAAGAGTGGCGATTGCGCGGGCCCTCGTGAACGGTCCTTCTTTGGTCATTGCCGATGAGCCGACTGCCAACCTTGATTCGGAGACTGCACAGATTATTATTTCCATAATGCGGGATATGAATGAAAACGACAAGATCACCTTTATCTTTTCCACCCACGACCAGAGACTGCTTAATCAGGTCAAGCGCATGGTACGCATGGAAGACGGGCGTATCGTCAATGGAGATGCACGCCGATGATGAAATGGATAAAACTTGCGATGAGAAACATTCTGAGAAATAAAAGGCGGTCGCTGGTCACGCTGATTGCCATAGCAGTAGGTTTCTCAGCGATCAGCCTCTTTCGCGGCTATACAGACAGGATTTACTGGTTCCTGAAAGAGGGGGCTATCCGGGGCGAGAGCCTGGCCCATCTGACGATCTACAAGGCCGATTGGCTTGAGAAAGGGAAGCTTGATCCCGAGCGGTACATGTTCTCTCAGGAGGAAATCAAGAGGATCACGGGGCTCGTCATGCAGGAAAAGGAGGTCGTTTTAATCACACCGCAGATTCAGGTTAACGGCCTTATTACCAACGGGACCATCTCTCTCCCTTTCATTGCGCAGGGCGTAGTTCCCGGGGATGATAAAATAATTAAAGGAAGCTGGGCCGCGCTTAGACCCATGACGGGAGAACAATTAAACGACCACAAACCTTACGGAGTGGAGGTTGCCAAGGATTTGGCAAGGTTTCTGAATCTGGAGCCGGGCAAAGACGGGGTGGTGATGGCCCCTACCTTAAGCGGCCAGATGAATGCCCTGGATATACAGGTAGCCGGTGTATTCGATACTACCATGGCTGCCACAAATGACAAATTTATGCGTTTCAATTTTGATTTTGCGCAATCGCTTTACAATACGAAAGGGGCTGAAAAGTTTGTGGTGCTGCTGAAAGACGAGAAAAAGACCGGGAAGATGCGCAAAGCCATTCTGGCTAAATTGACCGCCGCAGGTATTGCCTGCGAAATAAAGACATGGAACGAAATGTCGGCATACTATGCAAGGAGCAAGGGGCTGCTTGATGTCATCCTTCTGTTCATATTGTCCATCGTTCTGGTCATAGTTACCATGAGCACTGTCAACACTATGAGTATGGCCATCCTGGAGAGAACAAGGGAGATCGGGACGCTGAGGGCCCTTGGTTTAAAGCAAAGAGGCATTTCAATCCTCTTTGCGACTGAAGGCGGTCTCATGGGCCTGTTCGGGAGTCTGGCAGGAATAGTGATACATCTTATCGTGTGCACTATCCTTAGAATTGTTTCACCGACTTACATGCCGCCCAGTGGGACCGTAGCTGTCAGGTTGTGGGTTGATTACATACCTGCGACCTTGTTTGCCTTAATGGTCTTTCTGGTTTTCCTTTCCCTGCTCACCGCCTTCATTGCGGCAAGGAGAGCGGCCGGACAAAATATAGTGGATGCCCTGAAGCATGTGTAGGTACCGGTTAAGAGGAAAGCGGCGGTGAACTATCGGCCCGGCAGGGGATATCTGATTGCGTTCATCATCGTGCTTATCTGTTCGGCAGACCTCTTCGCTCCCTCGCTTTGCGCTGCCATGACCCCGCAGGAGATCCTCGGAAAGGCGGATGAGGCCCGCGGTAATGCGGAAGGGGTAGTATGGGAAATAGATATAAAGGCTATAGAGAAAGGACGCCGGCAGGAACGCACTCTCAGGGTGAGCGCCCGCAATTTCAACGCGCTGGTGGAGTATCTGAGCCCGGCCACCGTGAAAGGCCAGAAGGTGTTGATGCTGGACCGCAACATGTGGTTTGCAAAACCCGGTCTTTCTAAGGCAGTGCCCATCTCTCCCCGGCAAAAGCTGTTAGGCAACGCTGCCAACGGCGACATTGCATCTACCAACTACACCGGAGACTATAAGGTCGCTCAGACTTCGGAGGATATGGTGAACAGGGAGCCTTGTTATCTTTTCGATTTAATCGCAGTCGACAAGAAGGCCACCTATGACCGGATCAAATACTGGATATCCAGGGGGCGGCTTGTGGGCCTCAAGGCTGAATTCTATACCGTTTCAGGAAAAATGTTCAAGTTCGCCACCTTTGAATATGAAAACAGTATTACCATCAACGGTATTCCAAGGGAATTCATTTCCAAAATGGTCATTACGAGCGCCATAACAAGAGAGGATGTCACTACCATGTATTTTCGCAATCCATTGGCCAGGAAGGTCCCCTATTCCATGTTCAACCTGAACCTGCTGATGAAATAGCAATAAAACCATGGTGCTTGATGAAAGTGTTTCTTTCCGCAGTGGTTGTTTTATCTATGGTTGTTTCATGGTGGTGGCCGGAGAGGGCGGCAGCGGCCGCCAAGGATACCTGCGACACAAATCCCGCCGCGATCGGAAAGGCATTGGCCGAGCGTTTTTCAATGGATTTCAGGACGCTGGCCTACGGTACTATTCAGGAGCCTGCCGACTCTACCCAGAACCCTTCAAACAGCCTTCTCGCAATTCCGCGATATCTGGCTGATCTTGAGATGCGGCCGGATCTGCGTCTCAACCTGGATCTCCTGGATCTTAGCGTTAAACCAAGGATGAAGCTTGAGCATAGGACCTGGCAGGGAGGCGTGCCTTCGGGCCAATCAGCATGGGACGACGATTGGTATGTAAATGAGTGGCTGGCGCGATGGAAGGCGCACGAAGAACTGTTTATATCCTATGGACGTGAAAACCTGCAATGGGGGCCCTCCTTTCTCTTCTCTCCATCCAACCCCTTTTTCCAGGATAATGGTCGACGCAACCCCTATCTGGAAGTAGCAGGAACGGATTTCGGCCGGCTGGTCTGGGTTCCTGAAGGCCTCTGGACAATTTCCTTCATTGTCAATACCGATGAGGGACGCATGAAAATCGCCGGTCCGGACCCTTTTAAAAAAACCTATGCCCTTAAGATTGATTATACAGACCGGGAAAACTACGGCTCAGTGATCCTGTCCCACAGGGAAGACTCCTGGAATTCACTGGGCTACTTTGGAGGATTGGTCGTTACCGATGCCATCCTGCTCTATAGTGAAGGGGCCGTTACTCAAGGCAGCAGGGCGTTATATTCCGTGAAAAATAATTCGTCCCCCTTCATGTTTTCAATGCAGCAACCATACGGAAACAGCAATGCCCTTAAGCCAGTTTTCTTGTTCGGGGGTTCTTACACCTTTGAAACAAAGGGGACCTTTACAACGGAATATGCCTATAACGGCATAGGTTACAGCGATGCTGAGGCAGACCGATACTATTACCTGAGACGGAAGGCATCAGATGCCATTAACTCCGGAGGCAGGCTGTCGGCACTATCACAAATGACCCTTGGCCAAACGGTCAATACCGGATTAAGATTTTTACGAAGGAACTATATCCTTCTCCAGTATAACCAGACCAATATCAGAAACAAAATGGATATCACCTTGCGCTGGACTCAAAACCTGGACGACGGTTCTTGTCAATTCACATCGATTGTGTCATACTTCCTGAATAATCATCTGGAGTTGTTTTCTGTCGGAGTCCTGAATGGGGGCAACAGGAATACGGAGTTTGGGAGTATCCTGGATTACCAATGGATGATCGGTCTTAAATATACTTTTTAAACGAAAAGGGCGGATAATCTGAACAAGGAACTCATTAGAAGCTTCCTCATATATGGCTGCAACAGAGGCCCCGTTCTTGTCGACCTTTTCTATGGGATTATTATATGGGCCGGGATTGGGGCGTTTTTAACGGCAACGGGCCTCAGGAAGCCCCTCGGGGCAACGCTTGCGGTATGTGAAAGTATCGGTATCTCCCTTTTTGCGGCTCGAAGGATGTTGTTTTTTCTATTCAAACCGCACAGAATTATATCCCTGGTTCTCATGCTTGTGGCAGTTCTTGCCGTGGGACTCTTCGTGGGCTATCAGGTGGGAGGGTTTATTTTACGGTACTTTTGGTCGTATACCCTGAAGCCCAATTATTTCCATATGGCGGTCTTTTTCCTTGTCTATGTAATTGCAATTACTTTTGTCTTTTTGTCAAAACAACGGCTTCAGGCCAGCATGGAGGCGATCCAGCAAGAAAGGATCAAACGCCTTTCCGTTGAGAAAGAAGCCCTTGAGGGCAACCTGAGACTGCTCCAGGCGCAGATCGAGCCGCACTTTCTCTTCAATACGCTCTCCAACATCTTGAGCCTCATAGACACAGAACCGGGAAAGGGCAAGTCTATGCTGCTGGATCTGATCCACTATCTCCGCACATCTTTATCGAGGACTCGGCCCGACACAACCACGCTGGGCCAGGAAATGGAGGCTGTCAGGGCCTATCTGAACATTCAAAAGATCCGGTTGAGCGACAGACTGAATTGCATCATAGAGGTCCCGGAAGTGCTGGCGCAATACCCCTTTCCCCCGATGCTCCTTCAGCCTCTCGTGGAGAACGCCGTGAAACACGGTCTTGAACCCAAGATCGAAGGGGGAGAGATCAGGATAATTGCTGCGGAA
>MVRS01000039.1 GCA_002067975.1 Syntrophorhabdus sp. PtaU1.Bin058 | reverse complement strand
CCGGGGCCATCCTGACGGTCTGCTGGAGATAGAAGACGGCCTCGATGAGGTATCCTTTCAATTCCAGGGTCAATGAGAGGTTGAAGCAAGCCTCTGCAAAATCGGGCTTGAGGGTCAGGGCACGCTTGTAATGCCTGATAGCATCGTCATACATGAAGAGGTCCTTGAGCAGGTTTCCCATGTTGTTGAAGGGGTCGTGATATTCGGGGTTCAATTCCATGGAGCGGAGGAGATAGATCCTTGCATCCTCGTAACGACGCAGGGCATGCGCCGTTACGCCTGCGTTGTTGTAATAATTCGGTTCACCCGGCTTGAGGGCGATGGCCTGCTGCAGGTATGATAATGACTCGCGGTATTCCCCACAGGTATAGCAGATAATGCCCAAGAGGTTATGCGCCTCCGCATGTTTAGGATTCTCTTGAATACAATCCCGGAGCATCATCTTTGCCTGGGGCAGAAGTCCCAGTTTATAATGCTCGATACCCCCGAGAAAACTCTTATGACCCTGTTCCATGGCTTAGTTTTCTAAAAAAAGCCGGCATTCAACAGGAAGAGGAGTAACGGATCGCGTTCAGGAGAATAGTTAAGGTGGGGTTGCGACCGGACAACCCCACCTTGGTCTTTTACTTAAGGCCGTACAGGGAAAATACCCGACGTGCAGATCGCATAGTTAAGAGTCAACGAAGGCTGCAACAGAGAAATGGGCTGTACCGCTCCGGAAGGGCCAACAGCCGATAGATTATTAGGATTGAATGAAGCGGTCATGGAAACCTGGACTGCGTCGGAGGCCATGGTAACGTTGTGGGCGTTGTGATAACCTGATATTACGGCACTTCCGCTCCAGGCCTTTGCCCAGTAGTTGCTCGTCGGTTTGTTCGCGTCGGCCTGGGCGTCACTGGCATTGACGGTGACGACGGGCGTACTCAGCGTCACGGTTGTTCCCGAACCCTGCTGGATTGTATGGGTGTGAGCCGGGATGTTGTTCTGGGTCAACGTCACTGTGTCACTGCCGTAAGACTTACCAAACTGACACTTTTGCCCGAAACCGACGGGTACACGGTCTTGCAGATTGGGCAGACCAAAGGTGTTTGCACCATCGCCTCCGAAAGTAGTACCGATCAGTGCAAAAAGTGCCGTGTTTTGTTGAATCGACATGGTTGCACCGTTGCATATCGCCCAGTTTACCGGCGCCCAATTGAACCCAAACATCGTAATTGAACCCATTAGATAGTCCATCTTACCCCCCTTTCATACATATTTTACTTCTTTTATATGATTATCACATCCGCTTTTTTTCGGCAACTATATTTCTTTAAAAATTTTTGAGGGTTCGATAACATAAAATCCTTTATACATCTTAATCGATTGCCGCATCATTCCGGCCTCTGTTGTGCTATACTTTTTTGCATAAGGTCCCTTTACAAAAAACCGGATCCGGGAGGCACGAAGACAATGAAATTCAGCAAGGCATTATTTGAGCCATTAGTAGACAAGGTTTTCACCCTTCAGCGCACGGACGGACGACCCGTCAGGCTGAGGCTGGCCAATATTACCTCCTGTACCATATCGCCCCGTTACGAAAGTTTCACCTTGAACTTCGACCCTCCCGAGGGCGAGGCAGCCCTGCCGGATGGGTCTTATATCATGGAAGCCGAAGGGTTCGGTCCAATCCCGATCTTCATATCCCCCACACACGCAGGCACGCCGGACCCGAATAAATACTACTACGAGAGCGTCTTTAACGTACTTATCGAAGAAAACCGTTAAGCTGCCCGTCATCTCACATCCTCTCCGAGGGGCAGCAGGCGATTGCGCCGGTTTTCCACTGCCGCGGCTATGCGGTCGAGGTAGGCATCATCCTCCGGAAGGACAAGAGGCAGCCTGATCTCCCTTTCGATGCATTGGCTCAGCCCTTCACGGGTGAGAGGCCCGTGCGCACCGAAAAGACGTTGAAAAACCGCATAGAGGATCAATTCCTGCCCCCAAAAATAGATCGAGCCTGCCTGAACGTTGGCCTGCATGGAACGGACGTCTGCAAGGACGCCCGGTTCGACCAAGGTGCGCCAGATATCGGCAAAGAGGAAGTCCACCGGTTCCGGGGACCGCCATTGCAGGGCATCGGCATGGATTATGCGGATCTTCTCCCCTATTGGGGATGGTACCTGCTCCAACACGCCGGCCGCGGCAAAGAGGTTGATGACGTCCGGATCGTATTCCACGACCGTAACCCTCTTGACCGCAGGGTTCAGGGCCACATTCAGGGCAATCCACCCCAAACCGAGCCCCATGATCGCCGTATGTCCCCGTGCGAGCACGCACCCGGTCTCCTGGCTCTCAATTTCATGGGGCGTCAGGGACATCCATGTCTCCCACGTGTCGGGATTCTGCGGATTGCGGCACAACAATACCGGCATGTTGGATACGAGCCACTGACGGGTATAATATCCGTGGTCGATGCCCGACCCCGTATGTATAATACGCCACTTTCCCCATTCCCCGTCAGGATAACGGGGCAGGAAAAAGGGCGTCCGGAACAACTTTATGCCCAATGCACGGGCCAGTTCTTCAGGGTCCATCATGTTCGATATAGTTCATCCAGGCATTGATATACAGCACGGCCTGGACATTTTTGTAATACTGGAACCTTTTGCCTTCTTCCGGGGCAGATGCCATAAGTGCAGGGAACTGTTCGATCTGATGTTTCAAGGTGTCCGTATCGATGTATGCGGCCAGTGCGGGGTGCAGGTCGGACACCGTGATTTGCAGCAGGTGATCCGTCTCGCGCACACTGTGTCCCATTATTGCGCCCATGTTTTTTCCGGGTTTCCAGGCCACCATTTCCGGCACGACGCCGTCAACGGCCCTGCGATGGAGATAACGGCCCATTCCCCGGTAATAATGTTCTTCCGATGGGATGGACAAAAAGAGCCTGACCAGACGGATGTCCAGCAGGGGCCAGCGGTATTCGATCTTCCGGCCTGCCGCCATGAGGGTACAGTTCTCCATCCTGGTCGGCACAAAGGGCTGCCAGCGCCTCTCCAGGGTGAACCGTTTGAGGTCCGTATAGCCTGCATCAAAACGGGCTTCATCGAAATAACGTTCCTCTAAGTTATAGCGGCTGACCAAGCTGTCGCGGACGATCCGATGAGGCCACCTCATCCTGTATGCATCATAAAAGCGGGGATTGTATTCAGGCATGGCGAAATTGTCCGTCTTTCGCCGTCTCAGCTCCATCTTAATCAGCCGCAGGAAGCGGAAAAGGGGATTGCCCGGCAGGACGTTGAAAAGCTCCCGGAAGCGCCGCTGTATGAGCATCTCCAGGGGGACCATATAGCCGTGAATGGTGGTGCAGAATTCATCTCCGCCAAAACCGGAAAACAAGGTCCTGACCCCCAGTTGCTCTGCCAGCCGGTAAAAGGGCTCATGGAATGTTGCATTGCCGTGTTCCACCGGGTAACCGAGCAGCTCCAGCGAACGTTGGATAAGGGGGAATTGCCCCGTCTCCCGCTCTGCAAAGACATGATTGTTGGGGAGACGGCAGGCCCGGCTGACAGCCATGATATACTGCGGCTCCATTTCGGAAAAGGCAAAGGCAAAGGTGTGCAGGCGCGACCGGGGATCGTCTATGAACTTTGCGGCATAGGCGGTGATGGTGGAAGAATCGATCCCCCCGCTCAATTCCGAGCCGACGGCATAGTTGGAATCCAGACGGCATTTGATAGCCCTTTCAAGCTCTTCCCGGTAGGCGTCCACATACTCCCGCGGGTCTGCGAGCTTTAACGCCGGCTCCGCGGACAGCTCGAAATATTGCCGCAACTGCATCTCACGCGGGGTAACGGTCAGACAATGGGCAGGGGGGAGTTTCCTGACCCCGGCGTAGGGCGTGCGGTCGAAGCTCATGGAAAGATGCAGCAGGTACTCCGCTACCCACTGTTCGTCGATGGAGACGGGGACGCAGTCGAGGTGCAGCAGGGCATTGAGACTTGTAGCGCAAACAAAGAGGTCGTCGGACGCGAAATAGTAAAACGGCCGGACGCCCATGTGGTCCCGTCCGCAAAAGACCTTCCGGCGCTGCCGGTCGTAGATGACAAAGACAAAATCACCGATCAGGTGATCGATGCACGACTCCTGCCACTTGAGATAACTGCGCAGGATCATCTCCGTATCGCTGCACCCGTCTGTCTCCGTCTCATCCATGTCCAGCTTTCTGCCCAGTTCATCCCGGTTGTCCAGCCTCGCCCAGGACGCCGCAATTACCCCGCTCGGGGCATGATCGAAA
Source organism: Syntrophorhabdus sp. PtaU1.Bin058 (assembly GCA_002067975.1). Lineage (GTDB taxonomy): Bacteria > Desulfobacterota > Syntrophorhabdia > Syntrophorhabdales > Syntrophorhabdaceae > UBA5609. The sequence goes on along the minus strand of MVRS01000039.1, from coordinate 7,148 downwards.
GGGACAGGCTCAAGCTTAGACCTGGCCGTATTCCAATGGATACACTGGACCAGCAGGCTCTCTCCGTCATCTGCCAGAAAACCGCTTTTGTCGGGGAGGCTGAAGGGCATAAGCCGCTGGATAATTGCCGGGGGATCGATCCGCTGGGTGCGGGAGGGCTCTCTGCGATTATAATAAAAAAAGAACATGGGCTATGTCTAATCCTCCCGATCTTCGTCTTGCAGCAGGCCGCCGTGGAGCACCTGCGGCGTTGTTGTTCCCCATCCGGTGTTGCCCTCAAGAATATACGGGCCGTCTGCCGTGACGACGTAATCCCAGGCCACGGCGTACACGTCGGGAAAACATCGGTGGGCCTTCATGGCGCTGTCTTTAATCTCTTCCCAGAAAGGAACGACAATCCTGCCCATACGGGCGCAAAAGGCATCATGGCGCGCCTGCACAAAGGCGGGCAGCCGACGGTCCGGAAACCGCATCACCAGGCCGGAAGACAGTTCCACGGGTAGAATGATATGGTAATATCCGGCGCCGTCGGAGGCATCCGGTATCTCAAGGGTCGCACAGTAGAACGTTGCACCGTGCAGCGGATGGACTTCCGTAATCAGGCGTACGGTGACCGCATCCCCTGCCGGGCACAGGGCGGCAAGAACAGGATGATTGTCCATGAAGGGCTGGATCAGGAAATCATCCTTGGTCATGGCCTTCTGCAGATCCTCATAGGCAGACGGCTGCGCCTTGATACCGCTCTTCACCGCAAAGATCGCAGCCCCTTCCCCATTGTCCCGGGCTTCGATAACAAAGGCATCCCGGCTGCCGGACCCGTGACGGGGCTTGCAGAAAATCCGGGGACACCCGTGCAGATAGGGGGCCGGATCAAAGGGGCCATTGCGGGACACAAGACCCATCACCGGCGCCGTTGGGACACCCTGCCCGCCGAGCAGGCGGGTCGAACTGAACTTGTCCTGTAACAGGTCTGAAGACTCCTGGTGCCCGCCCCTCCGGACATTGCGCCAGTGGTGAAAGGCAGGTAATTCGTGGGTAAAGACGTAGTTCCACATTTCCTGACGGCGTGCAGGCCGATAGAGCCCGAATGCGTAAACCTCCGCAGGCGGGATGCAATGACAGAGGCTCGTACACAGGATTTTTTTCAGTTGCGCGGCCTTGCCTGTTCCCTCCCCTTCGCTGATCGCCGCGCCCCGGTGCTTCACCGCGTACCACGAGCGCAGCCAGCCTGAGAATGTCACCCATCGCAGCCACAGAAATAATTCGATGAGAAGGAATAGGAGAAGCGGGATACGGGAAGGCCTGTTCATCACCCATAAACGCCGATGGATGCGCACCTTCGGGGGCGGATCAGGCAGCAGGTATTGGAGGCTGACGATCCCGTGCGGCAGGGAACGGCGAAGGAAATATTGTTCGGCAAATGAGAATAGGCGCTTTACTGACATTCGGCTACGCTCACTTAGCCCTCTACCTGCAATATCCCGTCTTCATAGAGATCTTCAAGAAACTCCAACACGTCCCGTTCGCAGGTCTCACGGTCCACGTCGTATTGCAAAAGCAGCGCATCGATCAGTTCCGAAACCCTGACGGGCTTCCCGATCAGCTCCCACACGCGGCTTCCCACAGGGTCGAGGCCGTAGTACCGGCCCTTTTCAATACTCATCATGACCTTTTCGTCGTCGATGTCGCTCGCCACGATCTCGTCGATCTGGCTGACTATACTCTCCGTTGAAATGTTTTTCTTTTTCATTCCCATCCTCTTAAAAAGTCATTAATAATTCAGTACCCTTCCCCTCAGACGTCTCTCCCGATAATATCTTCTTCCACGAGCCTCTGCAAAAGAATCCCGACGATCTGCTCCGCACTATGGAGGTCAGTTTCCACGACGATCTCAGGGTCCGGCGGCTCTTCATATGGTGAATCGATACCGGTAAATTCGGCGATCTCCCCTGCCAGGGCCTTGCTGTAGAGACCGTGGGGATCGCGCCTGATGCAGGTTTCCAGGTCGCACCTGACATGGATCTCGAAGAATCTCTTCTCCGGAAAAAGGCCGCGGACAAACTGCCTGTCCCTGATAAAAGGAGAGATAAACGTGCAGATGACGATATCGCCCGTTTCAAAGAACAGCTTAGCCGCCTCCCCTGCGCGGCGGATATTTTCCTGCCGGTCCCTTTCGGAGAACCCGAGGTCCCCGCACAGGCCGTGCCGTATGTGGTCTCCGTCAAGGAGCATCGTCCGGCAACCTGCGGCAAAGAGCCTCTTTTCAAGGAGCCGGGCGATCGTAGATTTTCCTGAGCCGGAATATCCCGTGAGCCACAGGACCGCGGCCCGGTGACCGTTCCGTTCCTCTCTGGCCTCGCGGGGGATATTCCAACCGGTCCACACGGCATTGGGCGATTTTAATACAACGCCTTTTGTCCCGGCGCCGTCTCCACGGACATCACGGATATTCCTTGGGACGCCGCGGATCATTCCCGCGGCAACGGTATTGTTGGTCAACGGATCGATAAGGATAAAGCTGCCTGTTGCACGGTTAATCTTATAGGGGTCAAAAAAGACAGGGGCGGCGGTAGCCATCTCCACCCTGCCGATCTCGTTCAATGAAAAGGTATCGGCCTGCATCCGGTGGAGGGTATCCACGTCCACTTTATATATAATCTTCCTGATGTAGGCCCGTACATGTCTTGTCGTGTGCTTCATGATGTAGGCCGTCGACATTGATGATGCCCCTTCGTCCATCCAGCAGATGACTGCGTCCAGACGGGTCTCTGCCTGCGGCAGGTTCTTCTTCCTTACGAGCATGTCCCCCCTGCTGACGTCGATATCGTCGTTGAGCGTGAGGACCACGGATTGGGGGGCAAATGCCTCCTGCAATTCGCCGTCGTAAGTGGTGACGGATTTTATTGTCGATACCTTTCCCGAAGGCAACACCACGACCTCTTCTCCAGGTGCGATCGTCCCCGATACGATCTTTCCCGCAAAGCCCCTGAAATCCTGGTGGGGCCTGATGACATACTGGACGGGGAAACGAAAGTCCACGAGGTTCCGGTCTGCTGCAACGTGGATATTCTCGAGGCAATGGAGAAGGGACGGGCCGTCATACCACGGCATGTTTTCGCTCTTCTCAACGACGTTATCCCCCTTCAGGGCCGATACAGGGATAAAGACGATATCGTGGATATCCAGTTTCTGAGAGTAGTCCTGGTAGGCCATGACGATACGGGCATAGACATCCTCTGCATAATCGACGAGGTCCATCTTGTTGACCACCACGACAAGGTGAGGGATCTGCAAAAGAGAGATGATGAAGCCGTGCCTTTTGGACTGGGTAAGGACGCCGTTGCGGGCATCGATGAGGATAAGGGCGCAATCGGCCCTCGACGCCCCGGTGACCATGTTCCGGGTATATTGCACGTGTCCCGGGGTATCCATGATGATGAATTTTCTCCCCGGTGTTTCGAAATAACGATGGGCCACGTCTATGGTGATGCCCTGCTCCCGTTCCGCTGCCAGGCCGTCGAGGAGATAGGCAAGCTCGACCTCCCTGAACCCTCTGCGCAGGGAAGACCGCTCGGCCGCCGCATACTGGTCTTCATAGATTGATCGTGTTTCGCAGAGGAGCCTGCCGATGAGGGTGGATTTCCCGTCGTCAACGCTGCCGGTCGCTGCAAAGCGGAGAAGGGATTTTTCACCATAGGGCATCAGAAATACCCCTCGCGTTTTTTCTGTTCCATCGAACTGTCACCGGTCAGATCGATTACGCGGTTTTCCCGTTCCGATTTCTTCGCGGCCCGGACCTCGCTGATGATCTCGTCGATCGTGGTTGCCGTCGATGGGATAGCGCCGGTGCAGGGGATGCAGCCCAGGGACCTGAACCGGCACGTGACCCGCTCCACCTTTTCAGCCGCGACGTCGGTCCCGGCCCCGTGATTTCCGGCAGAACAGGCGGCAAGGGGGATGAGAATGCCGTTGCGGACAACGACTTCCCGCTCGCAGGCATAATAGATGGGCACAACGGGGATCCTTTCCTGTTTGATGTATTCCCAGATATCCTGTTCCGTCCAGTTGCTCAAAGGGAAGACCCGCACCGTTTCCCCTTCGTTGATGCGGGTATTGTAGAGGTCCCACAATTCCGGTCTCTGATGTTTCGGTTCCCATTGGCCGAAGGCATCCCGCAGGGAAAAGACCCGTTCCTTGGCGCGGGACTTCTCTTCCTCCCGTCTCGCCCCGCCGAACGCCGCATCAAACCCGTGTTTGCGGATCGCATCGAGTAACGCGCCGGTCTTCAAATAGCTGCAGCATTTATCGACGCCGGTATCGAGAGGGTGGCAGCCCTGTGCGATCCAGTGCTCGTTTCTCTCGACGATCAGCTCGGCCCCGATCCGGCGGCAGAATTCCTCCCGGAAGGCATACATCTCGGGAAATTTGTACCCCGTATCGATATGCATCAACGGAAAGGGGAACCTGCCGGGATAGAAGGCCTTCTGGGCCAGCCGCACCATCACGCTGGAATCCTTGCCAACGGAGTAGAGCATGACGGGATTTTTGAATTCAGCAACAACCTCACGGATGATGTGGATCGACTCCGATTCAAGGTTTTGCAAATACGATAGTCTGTAAGAGTTCATCCTTCTTCCCGCTGCGTTTTATTTGACCCAAATCTTATAGAGGACCCAGACCCCTTCCAGCAAGACCATGATACCTAATATCTTTTTTAATCTCTCCCTGGATTGTACCATACTGAGACACCTGGGGCCAAAGAAACCGCCGATGACCGAACCGATACAGAGTGGCGCGTATAACATTACAGGAGGCAATCCCTTAAAGAACACCCACAGGAAAAAACTGAAGAGACAGATCGGCGCCTCGGCAAAATCGGTGGAGCCGATAGCCCCCTTTTCCGACCGGTCGCGAAAAACAAGCTGGCCCCCTGCAACAAGGGGACCGAATCCGCCTCCGGACAATGCCTTGTTAAAGGCGCTGACGAACCCGAGCAAATAGACCTTTCCGTCGGTCAGGATCAGGGACCTGCCGCAGAGGATCAGTGCACCGATGACGATTACGAGGAGACCGATATAGGTATTAAGGACTGCGGGAGGAATGGATACGGACAGGAATACGCCGATGAGACAGGCAAAGACGCCGAACCAGATGACCCTTATCGCGATACGTCGGTCTATTGTGCCCGCTTTGAAGTCGGCGTTCTTGTAGCGGTGATGTTGCCAGGAGGCGATGAAACCGCCAAGGGCCTGGGAGATCAGGATGGAAGGCACAACGTCCTTCGCCTTGTAGTCCATTATAATCAACAGAGGGGCAAGGACCGTCCCGTACATCATACCCAAAAAACTGTCGATAAACTCCATGATCAACGCCGATATGAACAGATACACGACTTCCAAAGTGAACGTCTCTCCTTTATCTGATTATTGGTTAGCACCGACCGGACAAACCGGAACCAATCCAATAGGATATAGCGCAATTATACTTCATGGCGGAATACAAGTAAATTTCTTTGTCCATTGTAATCTTTAACGCCCTGCCCTTCACCAATTCCTTACCCGCCATCATCTATTGGCTTAGTTCTGCTACTCCATTTCCTTAGAAATCATAAGGATTTGGTTTATTTACATTCCCATCCAAAATATAGAAATATGTATGCGAATTTGCAGCCCTTTATTAAAAACTCACATCGCCTGCAGCGACGTAATGTTAATGGCGGTAGCCTGTCGATTGCACGACAATAATCCGGAACAAAGAGGTGCATATATGGCAGCAACGGACTCGAATACAGAACGTTATTGTGCATTAAGCAAAAAAGGTTTTACCCTCGTCGAACTGCTCGTTGTCCTCGTGATCCTCGGTCTGCTTGCTGCGCTCGTTACTCCGAAGATATTCCCGAAACTCGGAAAGGGTAAGCAGGCTGCTGCAAAGGCACAGATCGGCCTGCTCGAACAGACCCTCGACCAGTTCAGGCTTGATTGCGGCAGGTATCCTACCACGCAGGAAGGTATGGGCGCCCTGATGACAAATCCGGGTATTGAAAAATGGGATGGACCCTATCTCAAAAAGAATGTACCCAATGACCCCTGGGGCAAACCCTACAACTATTCATCGCCGGGTACGCACGGGGAATACGACCTGTACTCATACGGAAGGGACGGAAGCCCCGGCGGGGAAGACGAAGACAGGGATGTAGTAAGTTGGGAATGATAAAGGCGGTGAATAGTCGATAGTGAATAGTATAAAGGCGGTGAATAGTCGATAGTGAATAGTCGTCAGTCAAAACAAAAAGGCTTTAAGCTGATGGCTGATCGCTGATAGCTAAAATGATTGAAATAGCGGGTTTTTTGTCATCGGAGGATATGCCGAAGGTCCCTCTTGTCGTCAGCGGCATGCCGTTCCGGTTCATGCAGGAGAATAGGATCATCCCCTTTGGTCTTAAAAACAACGTCCTGAGCATTGTCATGGCAGATCCCGATGACCGGGACACGATCGAAGCGATCATGGTAGCAACGTCCGTCGAAACGATCAGGGTGTATGGCGCGGACAGCGGGATGATCGACGAGTACCTTGCGCAATTCTACGGCCAGGGATCGCAGAACCTGAACCAGATCATCGAGGAGATCGCCGACGATGAAGAGTTTGAATTCTCGAGGCAGGATATACACGAAGAAGACGTGGGGCATTTAAAGGACCTCGCATCCGAAGCGCCCATCATTAAACTGGTCAACATGATCATGATGAGGGCAGTCGAAGGGAGGGCAAGCGATATCCACATCGAACCCTTTGAGCACGAGCTGAGGGTCCGTTATCGCATAGACGGAATGCTCCATGACAGCGAATCGATACCAGGGAACCTGCAGGCAGCGATCGTATCGCGGATAAAGCTGACGGCGCGGCTCAACATCGCCGAAAGGAGATTGCCCCAGGACGGCCGCATCAGGATCAAGGTCGCCGAAAAAGAACTCGACCTCCGGGTATCGACGATCCCGGTGATGTACGGCGAAAGCGTGGTGATGCGGATCCTCGACAGGGATGCCGCTATCATTGACCTCAACGGGCTCGGGTTCAGCCCGCGGATGCTCTCCGCCTTCCAGGGACTGATACATAGACCGAACGGCGTTCTCTTTGTCACCGGGCCTACGGGG
>MVRS01000038.1 GCA_002067975.1 Syntrophorhabdus sp. PtaU1.Bin058 | reverse complement strand
TGTCCCTTCAAAGAGGGTCCACCGTTCACTCCAGTGGAACTTCTCCTTTGCTTCTTCGTAGGTGCGGTAGTCTAAAGACATGAACGTGATCCTCGCTTTCTATACAGACCCGTTTTCCGGCAGCTTCCGTTCGTACGGCAAACCCGGTTTGGTCCGTAGTTCCCGGGAACCCTGCGGAACAGGGTCTCTTCATATATGATCAAACAGGTTTCACAACCTTCTTCATAATCCTGAGCGCCTTGTCGGGCTCCTGCTGCGACAGAAGTCCCATCGCGTAAAGGGCATACGTGCTGTCTATATACAGGGCCGCCTTCTTGGGCCTGAGCATGTCGGGTGAATTCGCCCTGAAGAGGATATTTCTCAGGACCGCACCGGGGTCCCGCGCAAAGACGATGGGGCCGCCTGTCCCGATCACGCACCTGATTGCCGACAGGTCTTTTCCTGTCTGAACAATCAATTCACCGGAAGGCGCCGGGATAACCTTTATCTGACCGCAATGGCGCCCTCCCGCTATATCTACTGCGACGCCGGCAAGAAGGCTGTCCAGTTCGAATTCTAAGTCATCTTCCGGCAGTTTTGAGGGGGAAGAGAACCGGTTCCTTATCTCATCAAAATGTCTTTCATTAAGGTTGCCCGTCAGTCTTCCCATCTCCAGCAGACTGTCGATATTGTGTCGTACGCCCAGGTCTCCCTCTACCGTTCTCTTGGCGTACGGTTCAGGCAGTCCGCGTATCATGGCGCCTGAACGCGTGGGCTCACCGCCGGCAATGGAGTAAACGTCTGTTGTTGCACCGCCCACGTCAACCACCATCAGTTCGCCGAGCCCCTCTTCCGTCTTCGTGCCTCCGGCCAGAAGCTCTGCAGCCCTCAAAACAGCGGACGGGGTGGGGATAATGGCTGCATCCACAATACCTATGGCCTTATCTATGCCTTTTGCCTTTATAATATGGGAAATAAATATCCGTCTTATGGCATCGCGGCTGGAATCTACCTCGAGGACCCCTATCTGCGGCAGGACGTTGTCTGCAAAGACAAGGAGCTTCTCGGATCCCTTGAAGAGGGCCTCAATCCCGTCCCTCGCCTCCCGGTTTCCGGCCACGATGATAGGCGCCTTACACTGAAGACCGGAGAGTCTTTCGGCGTTATGGAGGATCACCTGTTTGTTCCCGCCGTCCGTTCCCCCTATAAGCAATATGATGTCAGGGGAGATCCTGTCGATCTCCATCACATCATGGAGGGTGAGCTCATAGGAAAAACTGCTTACGACCTTTGCGCCGGCACCGAGGGCCGCCCTGACGCCTGCCTCCGATGAGAGGGAGGGGACAAGCCCGACGGTGATCATCCTGAGGCCCCCTGCCGCACTGCTGCAGGCAAGGAGATTTTTCTTTTCCCCGATCGCCCTGCCGAGGTGATCTTCCGCTGCCCGGAGTGCCTGCGTAAGGCCTATCGTGATGTCTGTCCCGACCGTGGAGGGAACCTGGTACCTTCCCATGACAACCTCTTCTTCGAGATCCACAACGGTGAGCTTTGTGAAGGTGCTGCCGAAATCAATAAGAAACCTCAAGTCTCTCCTGACCATGATCTTGTCCTCAAAGACTTATTGCAACTTCCCCCGCTGGTGCAAATCACTCTTCAGGTCTTCCATAACCTTGTCCAGGTCGACCTCCGGCGGATAGACCCTGTCGAATCCGAGGGCCTTGAAACGACGTTCCGCTTCACCCCAATCGTGTCTTCCCACCATGAGGTAGCCGCCGAGGTAAAGGAGTACATCCTGAAGCCCTGCCTCTATACAGGCGTCCTTGAAACCTGCAAGGTCGATCTCCGCCATGCCGTAAAGTGAGCTCATGAGGATAGCGCTGGCATCCGTCTCCTTTGCAACGTGGATGAATTCCTCTGCCGGTGTAAGTCCGCCCAGCTCTACCACGTTGAATCCCCTATCCTTCAAAACACGGGAAAGCAGCCTTGATCCGATGGAGTGTGAATCCTCGCCTACGGTTCCTGTGATTATCGTGGGAGCTTTCGTCACGTTCTATCCTCCTTCTGTCCCCTTTGCCCTTTCTCTTCTCCTGCCCGCAGAGCCTGAATACGCTGAGCCCTGCAACTCATGGCTCGACGAGGCGTGCCTTGCTGAAGGTCCAGAATTCTTCTACCACGGTATGGTAGTCGAGCTTCTTCCCCTGTGCCTTTTCACGCTCCGCGATCTTCTCCCTGTTGTATTCCTTAGCCTCTTCAGGCAGCGGGAGGCTTCCAAAATCGAGGTAGCGGCAGGCCCCTTTCAGATCACGAGCACCCAGGGTCTTTCCCTGCACATGGATGTTTGAGGAGAGGGGGGTATCCATTAATCCGCTGTCAAATGCCTTCTGAAGACCTACGGCCACGTCTCCGTCTCCCACCTCGAAGATCTTGTCCAGCAATGCCCGCACCTCCATTTCAGCGATCTTCTCTTCTGTCTGCACCTCTTCCAGCCGGGAGATGTCGATCTTCTGCTGTCTCACCACGTCAAAGATCCATTTTGCCGATCTGTAGCTTACCGCGTGTGCCTCTTTTGTCGGTATCCCTGCGCCCTCATCGATCGTCCGGAGATAGACGCCTTCTGCCTCTGCCATTGCTGCGACCATGGCGCTGTAGTTGAGGAAACCGAAGGCCCAGCCCATATCCTGGGGATAAGGGAAGAGGGGGATCTGGGCAATAAACTGACCGGGCAAGGCCGTATCCTTATATCCGAACCTGTCCAGGTACTCTCTGGCCAGTCTCCTGGTAAGCCGCGACCAGGCTATATCCTGCGGCATGTATCCCATCATGAATGACCACGGTATGATGCTCTTCACACCCTGTTCCGCCGCGACCAGCGCGTTGGCTATGACCCCTGCAATGCTTACGCTCAGGGGAAAGACCGAATGGGGCATCATGCCGTCGAGGTCTATCGTCAGCGTAACTCCCCGCTCCGCATAGTAGCCGACGAGCCTGTAAACATACTGGCAGTTGCGGATATTCTGTCCGATGGTGCTGCTCTTTTCATAGCACGCGAAATCCTGCATAAAGTCCTGCAGCCCGGCCGTCATGCCGGCAGCAAAGGCGATCTCCGCGATGAGCCTCTTGTCCAGATTTGTCATCCTCTGGTTCAGGGCGGCCTCTGTTGCCTCTACTACCTTTCTCGTATTTTTCACGCCATGGACAACGGTGGGAAAACCATTGAGCTTGGGCTGCCCTGACCTGATACTTTCCTCGAGCCCCTGCCTGGCCTTGTCGAAGCGGAGCAGGCGGCAATAGCTGTCTGAAGTGACCGGTACAAGAGGCAGACCGGATGCATAAAGCGTCTTGTTCAGCTCGATCTCCTGTTCAATGATCGGGGTCCCTGCCCTGGGAAAGACAACGGTCTTTCCCTCCTGGTGCAGTCTTGCGGCAACCTTCCCGAAGTTCTTGTGATCCGGCTGTTTCTTATGGAACGCGACGGCCTCTTCCAGGTCCACCTCTTTGCCTGTGGGCCACATCGCGAGGACCTCCTCCCTTTCCTTGAGGAATGCCCCTTCGTCCAGTTTCTTGTTTCGTGCTTTGATGTCCATCCATTCGCCTCCTGTTTATTGGATCATTTTTTAACGCATTCCCGGATCTATATGATCTGTCCTCACATCTTCCCTCTGCTTACAAGGTCTGCCGTCAGATCTGCAACGGCCTTGTCCAGGTCGACCTCCGGCGGATAGACCCTGTCGAATCCGAGGGCCTTGAAACGACGTTCCGCTTCACCCCAATCGTGTCTTCCCACCATGAGGTAGCCGCCGAGGTAAAGGAGTACATCCTGAAGCCCTGCCTCTATACAGGCGTCCTTGAAACCTGCAAGGTCGATCTCCGCCATGCCGTAAAGTGAGCTCATGAGGATAGCGCTGGCATCCGTCTCCTTTGCAACGTGGATGAATTCCTCTGCCGGTGTAAGTCCGCCCAGCTCTACCACGTTGAATCCCCTATCCTTCAAAACACGGGAAAGCAGCCTTGATCCGATGGAGTGTGAATCCTCGCCTACGGTTCCTGTGATTACTGTTACCATCTTTTTCATGATCGATCTCCTTTTGTAAATGTTTGCGATGGCCCGCTCATACAATCGCTGCTTTACTGAACGTCCAGAACTCTTGTACTACCGTGTGATAGTCAAGCTTCTTTCCCTCGGTCTTCTCTCTTTCGGCTATCTTTTCGAGATGATATGCCTTTGCCTCTCCGGGTATCGGTAGATTGCCAAAGTCTAAGTAGCGGCAGGCACCGCTCAGGTCCCGCACCCCAAGCACCTGTCCCTTAACGTGAATATTTGAGCAAAAGGGGCTGTCCATTAATCCGCTGTCAAATGCCTTCTGAAGACCTACGGCCACGTCTCCGTCTCCCACCTCGAAGATCTTGCCCAGCAATGCCCGCACCTCCATTTCAGCGATCTTCTCCTCTGCCTGCACCTCTTCCAGCCGGGAGATGTCGATCTTCTGCTGTCTCACCACGTCAAAGATCCATTTTGCCGATCTGTAGCTTACCGCGTGTGCCTCTTTTGTCGGTATCCCCGCGCCCTCGTCGATCGTCCGGAGGTAGACGCCTTCCGCCTCTGCCATTGCTGCGACCATGGCGCTGTAGTTGAGGAAACCGAAGGCCCAGCCCATATCCTGGGGATAGGGGAAGAGGGGGATCTGGGAGCCGAACAGCGCCGGCGTGGCTACATCGGAATAACCCTGTGCGTCAAGATACTCCCTTGTCAGTCTTCTTGTCAGTCTTATCCAGGCAATGTCCTGCGCCATGTGCCCAAGCATGTAACACCACGGGATGATGCTCTTCACACCCTGTTCCGCCGCTATCAGGGCTGTGGCAACCACCCCGGCTATACATACGCTCATAGGAAAGACCGAATGGGGCATCATGCCGTCGAGGTCTATCGTCAGCGTAACTCCACGGTCCGCATAGTAGCCGACGAGCCTGTAAACATACTGGCAGTTGCGGATATTCTGTCCCAGGGTGCTGTTTTTCTCATAACACCCGAAGTTGATAAGGGGATCCTGAAGACCTGCCGTCAAACCCGAGGCAAAGGCGATCTCGCCCAGAAGACGCGTGTCTACGTTTGTCATCCTCTGGTTCAGGGCGGCCTCTGTTGCCTCTACTACCTTTCTCGTATTTTTCACGCCATGGACAACG
>MVRS01000037.1 GCA_002067975.1 Syntrophorhabdus sp. PtaU1.Bin058 | reverse complement strand
ATGTGCAGCAGGATCCATAATGATCGACTTCGATGGAAGGCGTTACGGGATCGAAGGATACGGCTACAGAAAGATCCCGCCGGATATAGGGATAAAGGTGGTCGACCCCGTAACGGGAGAGACCGGCAGCGGCACGTATCGTCTGTCGTTTCAACCAACAGGAGGCATAAGACCGGCGACGATCATCCTGTGGAACAGAAGAAAAAAGGCGACGATAGAGATAGACCCTGTCGTCGGATTTGTTATTGTAAAATGATCTGTCTTCCTTCAATATCGGCGCATAGGGACCGCGGATTCACCCTCCTGGAGATCCTCGTAGCCGTTTCATTGCTGAGCATTGCCCTGCTTGTCATTTCCCGCCTCTTTTCCGCAGGGTCAAGGGCCATCTTCTCATCGGAAGACCGTGTCGCAATTGCCGTCCGCGCGGATGTACGGATGAGGGAGGTTCTGTGTGAAGACCTGTCTGTTGAAAAGGCATGGAGCGAGACTGCTGAAGACGGATACAGGTTCGATGTCTCCATCAATGAGGCCCTTGCCGAACGGACAGCCGGCCTCCCGGTGAGGCTCATGGAGATCACGGTATCGATCTACCGTCCCGGAGGATCGGACAAAAAACCATTCACCCTGAGAACCATGCGGCAAATAAAGGCAGTAAATGACATAAAGGCGGTCGATAGTCGATAGTGAATAGCATGAAACCCGTGAGGCGTTAGGCGTTAGGCGATTTTAACCCCTTACGACTTACGATTCACGACTTACGGGTTTATAGCCAGTATCCAGTAGAAAGGTACCGAATGAATATGTCCAGGATATCAACCATTATCGTTTTGATGTGTGCGATTGTTGCGGCGGGTGCGACCCCGCTTCCGGCACAGACGCAGTCTCCGGGGGTACCGCAGGAATATGTACCTGCTCAGGCTCCGCCCCCGCTCCCTGAAGCAGGTCCGCGGCCTCCTGTCCCACAGACTCCGGGGTCGCCGCCCCGGCCGCCGTCTCACTCCGTTCAGACAGCCGTAAAAAAGGGTGAGATCAGTTTCAATTTCGATGATGCCGATATCTTTGAAGTGATCCAGACGGTCTTCGGGGACATCCTGAAGGTGAACTACATGGTCGATCCGAACGTCAAGGGACGGGTAAATTTTAAAACCATCTCTCCTGTCCCGAGGGACTCGGTGCTTTCCATCATGGAAACACTTTTAGCATTAAACGACGCAGGGTTTACCCTCGACAAGGACATATACAAGATCGTCCCTCTGGGCATGATCCCCGGCACCACCCCGAAGGTCTTTGTGTATCCGCTGCAAAACAGCAAGGCAACGCACGTGGCCTCGCTGCTGCAGTCCATACTCTCGGGAACGGGTAATACACGCGCCCTCCCCGTCCAGCATAGAAGTTCGTCATCCACCCCTCAACCAAGGACCGGGGCATCTGTGGCTGTCGCCGGGAACGGATCCCTGGTGGGACCCGACACCCGGCTGCTCGCCGACGAAATCACCAACTCGCTGATCGTGCTTGCGACCCCTGCCGATTACAGTTTCATCGAGGAGACGATAAAGAAACTCGACACTGTCCCCCGGCAGGTCCTGATAGAGGTGCTCATAGCAGAGGTCACCCTCCAGGACCAGTTGCAGTTCGGCGTCGAATGGCTGATGAAAACAAACCTGAACTTCAAGCTGAACCCCTTTACATCGCAGGTTGATGTGAAAGGATACATGGGGCAGAATTCCGATCTGCTTCCCGACACGGCCAAAGGGATATCAGGGTTCTCATTCATGGCTACCGACCCGGACGGTACGGTCAGGGCGCTCCTGCAGGCGCTCGCATCGGACTCAAAGCTCAATGTCCTCGCCTCACCCCATATTATCGCCGCAGATAACCGCGAAGCGAAGATACAGATCGGCGACCAGGTCCCTATTGCCACCTCGCAGTCCACGCAGGTAGGGACGTCAAACAGCATCCTGACCACCATCCAGTACAAGGACACGGGCATCATCCTGAAGGTCAAGCCCCAGATCAACGAGAGCGGACTCGTCGCGCTCGAGGTCGTGCAGGAGGTCTCCGACTTCAGCCAGCAGAAGGTCCTCGGCACGGAACAGTACGTCATATCAAAACGCGAGGCCTCGACGAACCTTGTTGCGCAGGACGGTCAGACGATCATCATCGGCGGGCTTATAAAAGACAGGACCAACAAGACATTTGAAGGGATCCCCTTATTGAGCAAGATACCTGTACTAAAATATATTTTCGGTTCGACAACCGACTCAACCACGCGGACCGAACTCCTCGTCCTCCTCACCCCGCACGTGATCAGGGACCACGAAAAGGCAGCCGAAGTGACAACGGGCTACATGAACCGGCTGAAAGGCATCAACAAGGATAAGAAGATCGATGAATTCATAAAAAACAACCGATAAACCCGTAAGTCGTGAATCGTAAGTCGTAAGGGGTTAAAATCGCCTAACGCCTCACGCCTTACGAAATTTTTTTCACCTTTCACCTTTCACTTTTTACCTTTCACCTTTTAAATCCATCAGGAGGCACACAATGAAAGCAAACCGTCTTTTCTCAATCTCTCTTTCCATCATCTGTATTGTGATGGCGCTTTTTATCGTTCACACCGTAAGGGCGGCAGAGGGTGAATCTCTTTCCGCTCCGGAAGGGGTCCGGGAATACGTCATAACGCCGCAGGACGATCCGGATCCGGCGGTTGAAGAAAATGCCTCTCCGCAGGCAACCGACGTCCCGCAACAGGCCGCCCAGGGATCGGAAACGCCGTCCGGTAATACAGGCAACCTTACGCCTGCTGCCGCCACGAACGACAACAAGGTCATCCCTTACATTGCCGCCGACATACCCACGCCTGAGAGCCAGCAATTGACCGG
>MVRS01000036.1 GCA_002067975.1 Syntrophorhabdus sp. PtaU1.Bin058 | reverse complement strand
TTAACCGTATCTGTATTGTACGCCGTACTCTCCCTTCGGGTAGACCCATTCTATGGCGCCTTCTTTACAGGCAACCATACAGGTCCCGCACTCAAGGCATCCGGCAAATTCCACGACGATCTCATCGAGTTCTTCATTGTACGAGTAAAGATGACCGGGACATACAAAGAGACAGGGCTTCGTCGTACATTGTTTTCTGCATATCTCGTGCTTAATGATAATGTGGCTTTCTTTGTCCGATTTAAATGCATCAAGGGCGAGTTTTTCGTCAATCCTCATCGCATGCACCTCAGATCTTCCTGATGTTGTATAGCTCTTTAAGCCTTTTGAAGCTCATCATGCCGGACGCCTTCAGCTCTTTCCAGAGGGTGGCGCCGATCTTCTCTTTGGGCCCGTCCCCGAACCACATGATCTTATCGAGAAAACCGGTAAAGGTATCCGGGTAGTAGCTGAAAAAGGACTCGTTATCGAGAAACTCCGGCATATCCTCGCAGGCAGCAAGGTCCTTCAATACAAAGGTCTCCTGTAAGCGTTTCCCGTATTCGGAAAGGGTCTTCGCAGTAAAATCGTTCGCCTCTTTTGCCTCGGCGATCGTATCTGCCGCGATGATCCCCGATGCGATCGCAAACTCCATGCCCCTCACCGTTACCCCCATATTCAGGGCAAATCCCGCTGCATCGCCAACAACAACGATGCCGTTCCCGCAGAGCTTCGCGATCCCTTTATAGCCGCCTTCCGGTATGATATGGGCGGCATACTCAACGAGGTTGCCGCCTTCAAGGAGCCTCTTGATCTCATACTTCTCTTTAAATGTATCCATCAGGGTATGCGCCTCGACGGGTGGGTCCTTCTTCATCAACCCCTGGATACCCGCCACAATGCCTATTGAAACGGTGTCGCGATTGGTATAAAGAAATCCTCCGCCGAAGATACCCTGTGTTACGTCACCCAGAAAGAGATGTGCACAGCCTTCATTGCTCCCGACATTGAACCTGTCGTTGATCTTCTCCTCGGGGAGCTCGATGACCTCTTTCATACCTACCGCGTAGTTCTTCGGCACCATCTTCTGTCGCAATCCTGCCTTTTGTGCCATGAAAGAGAGGACGCCGTCTGCGGCAACGACGACATGGGCGGCGATCTCCTCGCTGCCGGCCCTGATGCCGGCCACGCTGTCGCCTTCCCAGAGGAGGTCGTCAACCCTGTACTTGGGGATAACAAAGACGCCTTTACCCATCAGTTTTTCCGATAACCATCTGTCGAAACGGGATCTGAGGAGCGTGTAGCTGTGGTCTTCACCCCTGAACCTCTCACCGGTAAAATCAATATTAAGGGAGTTCCCTTTCCCGAAAAGGCTCCAGCGCTCCCTCACCACCTTCCTCTCGAAAGGGGCATCGTCCAGCATATCGCCGACCATCGATCTGATCGGCATGAGGTAAAGCCGTCCGCCGGTTACGTTCTTGCTCCCCGGAAAGTCTCCCCGTTCAACGACGATGACCTGCAACCCTTTATCGGCGAGCCTGTAAGCGCAGGCAAGCCCCGCAAGGCCGCCGCCTACAATTACAACGTCGATTTTATCCATGTCAGATCTCTTCCTTTGTCTTTTTCAATGCTTCCTTCAGGACAGGGAGTACGGCAAATGCGTCATCGACGATCCCGTAATCGGCATAGTGAAAGATAGGTGCATTGGGGTCCTTATTGATCGCCACGATGACCTTTGAGGTGTCCATCCCCATCGTATGGTGGAGGGCACCGGAGATCCCGCAGCCGATATACAGCTTCGGCGATACCGTCTTGCCGCTTTTGCCTACCTGGTCCTCATATTCTCTCCATTTGCTGTCAACGACGGCGCGCGAAGCGCCCACCCTGCCGCCCATGATCCCGGCGATCTCTTCGAGGACCTGGAAGTGTTCCGGTCCCTTCATGCCCCTGCCTCCGCATATAATAAAATCCGCCTCCTGCAGGTCGACCTTTTCCGAGACGTGTTTTTCCGTGCTTACGGTATTCACCTTCGGGTCTTTCACGACATCGAACTGCTCTTCTATGATCTCGCCGTTCTGCGACCCCTTTTCGACACCGAATGAATTGGGCCTGAAGGTCAAAAAGATCACCGAATCCTCGCTGCAGGTGAGCCATGATGTGACCTTTCCGCCGAAGAGCGGCTTTTTGATCTTTATACCGGAGTCATGAAAATCTATGCCCACGGCATCCGATACCATTGCCCCGTTAAACCGCGCCGCAAGCCTGGGAAAAAGGTCCTTGCCCGTTACCGTGGAGCCGCCAAGTATTGCGTAAGGACTGTACTTTTTAAGAAGACCTTCAAAGACACCTGCATAGGTATCCCACCGGTAATCTGCCAGACCTGCATTGTCTATGACGATGACCTTGTCCGAGAAGGGCTGTACTGTCGCGGCAATCTCTTTCACATTATGTCCCATAAGGACTGCGTATAGGGTAGAAGAAAAGTGCCCGGTGATCTCCTTCCCTTTTGACAGCAATTCAAAGGACACCTTTCTGACCGTTCCTTCTTTCAATTCAACAAATACGAAAACATCCTTCGACATTATCTCCTCCTTCTTACAAGACCTTTGCGTCTTCTTTCAGTGCCTTGACCAGATTCTTTACCTTCTCTTCCGGGGTCTCGCCTTCGATGATCTTCACCGGCGGTCTCTCCTGCGGCGGTTCGTAAGAAAGTATCGTCACCTTTGAGGCGCCTGTTGCAATAGTCTCCTGCGGTATATCAAGCGTGAAGGGATCGATAACGGGTATGGCGGCCTTCATCGCCTTCATCACACCGGTGATCAAGGGGACCCTCGGTTCGTTCAACCCTTTTTGTGTTGTGAACAAGGCGGGCAGCTTGACCTCGAAGATACCGCGCCCACCTTCTATCTCATTCTCAAGCTTTGCCGTATTCCCGTCAAGAAGCTCCATCTTCAGGACGGCGCTCACGTGTGGTATCCCCAGTAACTCCGATGCCATGGCGCCCACATTCGCGCTTTCGTCATCGATGGCCTGTCTCCCGCAGAGGATCATATCAAACCCTTCTTTGGCGGCGAATGCGGCAAGTATCCTGGCGATTACCAGCGGGTCGTCGATTGCCACCTTGCTGTTGTCCAGCAAAAAGGCCCGGTCGGCGCCCATCGCTATGGCAGTCCTCAGCGCCTCAATTGCCTTCTGCGGGCCGATGGAGCACACCGTGACCTGGACATCCTTTTGTTTCTCTTTGATCCTTATCGCCTCCTCAACGGCAAATTCATCAAAAAAGTTTATGTTGTACTTATTTTCTATCTCTAAGGATTTCTTGTCATTCTTAATGATGATACGCGCCTCCGTATCAGCCACCTGTTTGATAAAAACCATAATATTCACGTTTTACCTCCTTCTTGTGTCCGGCTATCAGCAGGATCTAATACTATTGCACTTCATTCATATAACCTTATGTTGACTCCGTCGTCAACCTTTTCCTGAGACGCACAATAATACCGTGAGAAGTGAAAAAGAATCTCGTAAGTCGTAAGTCGATTAAACCCCTTACGCCTTACGAGGTTTTCATCAGCGACCAGCATCGAGCGTCCGGCATCTACTTTGTTTCGTCTTGTTCGTATTAACGTTGAACGTTGAACATAGAACGTTGAACAGATTTTTTCTCCCCTTACGCCTTACGATTTACGCCTAACGGCCTTTCCTATAATTTCCCCAGGATCGTCCTGCCGATGAAATCTTTCAGGACCTCCTGGGTGCCCCCGCCATAGAGGAGGAATCTGGCATCCCTGAAATACCTCTGGGGCGCATACTCATAGGCAAAGGCATTCGCCCCGTAGATCCTCGTTACCTCATCAACGACCTTTGCACATACCTCTGTTGCATACATCTTTGCCTCGGCGGCCACAACCCTTGCATCCATGCCGTTCTCAAGAAGCCATGCGCCGTAATATACCAAAAGCCGCGCTGCGTTCATCTGCGTATCCATATCTGCGAACTTTTCACGGATCAACTGGAATTTGCCTATCGGCTGGCCGAAGGCCACCCTCTTTCTCGCAAACTCGATACCCTCTTTATAGGCACCCTTTGCTATGCCAAGTGCCATTGCCCCTGTCATCAACCTCACCTCATCAAGGATATCACCCACATAAAAGACACCCTTCCCGAGCTCATCGCCGAGGAAGTTCTCGTAAGGGACCCACACGTTATCGAATACAAGCTCACCGGTTACCGTGCCCCTGCATCCAAGCTTGTGGAGGATCTGCCCATCGGAAAAACCCGGCGTTCCCTTTTCGACAAGGAAGAAGTTGAGGCCCTTTAATCCCTTTGATGGGTCCGTTGTGGCAAGGACAGTACAGAAGTCGCAAACTGAACCGTTTGTTATCCACATCTTTGTGCCGTTGATCCTCCACCCGTCCCCATCCCTTACCGCCGTGGTCCTTGTTGCCCCAAGGTCGGAACCGGACTGGTCTTCCGTAAAGCACATGGTGGCGACCTTTTCCCCCCGCATCGCCGGGTAGAGACAACGTTCTTTGATCTCCTTGCTTCCGAACCTGTAAAGGAAATACGTACCCATAAGGATATTCATAATGACGCTCTGTGCAAAACCGACTGAACCCCTGGCGATCTCTTCATAGAAGATCATGCACATGATCTTGTCCGCGTTCAGACCCCCAATCTCTTCAGGATAACGCAAGCCAAGATAACCAAGCCTTGTAAACTCTCTCCATAACTCAAGGGGGAACTCATCTTTTTCATCTATCTCCTGCGCCTTCGGAAC
>MVRS01000035.1 GCA_002067975.1 Syntrophorhabdus sp. PtaU1.Bin058 | reverse complement strand
CGAGACCGATCAACCCTACCGTTACTTCACTCATTTGTCACCTCCCGGATGAATAGTCTTTACAAGATCGGCAATCAAAGTGAGACATTGGAGAAAACAGCTGAGGCTCAAGCCGAAAGGTATAGGGTAGTAAGGGAGCCTGAAACTCGGGCTCACTTCCTTTGTTTTTATAAGATCAAACCCGTAAATAATAAAATTATATCCGATGAACGCAAAGAGGACGATGCCCATGCATCGTGTAGTTATTTCCATGATCCTTTTGTTCCCGGGGCTCAACTTTTCCGTGAGAAAGTCTACATAGACGTGTGCCTTTTTCCATGACGTGTAGGGAATGGCAAAGCCGATCACCACTGAACCGCAAAAGGAGATAATCTCCACGGTCCCCACGATCGGTCTCCCCATGTTCCTCATGACTATGTCGAGAAGGGTAATGACCATCATAAAGGCCAACACCGAACCGGCAATGGCATGAAAGGTAATGTCAATCTTCAATACGGTATTCAAAAAGGTATTCTTCATTCTTCCTCCAATAATGTTTCCCTATCCCCCGCAACACAGGGGGATAGGGAAATGGTAATTGAGAAGGGTTATGGATGAGCCTTGATGTAGTCCTGACAGAACTTCAATGCTTCAGCGCCTGGTAGATTTTTTGCCTTCATTGCCTGCACGTATTCATCAAGTATCGGCTTCATCTTTGCGGTGACCTTTTCTTCCTCATCTTTTGATACCTTTATGAACTTTACTCCTTTCTGGATGGCATAGTCCTTTCCTTCTTTGTCAAGCTGGTTCCATAACTTTCCCTGTTTTTCTATCCACTCTTCGTTGATCTTTTCGATCGCTGCCTGATCTTCCTTCGAGATGCGGTTCCATTTGTCCTTATTCATAATGACATACATTGACGTGAGGTAAGAGACGGCGTTGCTGTCAATACTTGTCTTTACGACTTCTGCAAACCGCCAGCCTTTCAGGGCTTCGTTGGGAAGCAGGATGCCTTCGGCAAGCCCCTTCTGGAGGGCATCATAGGTCTCCGTGATGGGCATGGTCACCGGCGCCCCGCCGAGGACCTTCACGATCTCGGCATTCTCCGCGTTGGCTTTGATCCTGAGACCCTTTATGTCATCAAAGGATTTGATCTCTTTCTTCGTATGGAAGGTACCGGGGGCAACGCCGTGAAGGTACATCACCTTTACGTCGTCAAATTCTTTCGGCTTAAACTTTTTATAATACTCGTTGGCCATCTTTGTTCCCTGGTAGCCGCTTGAATAGCCGAGAGGCTGCTGGAGAACCTCGCTTAACGGGAGCCTCCCGGGCGAATATGCCAGGAGGTTCTGCGCCATGTCGGCGATCCCTTTTACGACGGCATCATAAGCCTGTCCGGGCGGGGCAAGCGTATTGCCGGGAAAATAGCTGATCTTTACCCGGCCGTTGGTCCGCTTCTCGACCTCCTTGATCCATTCTTCGGCCAGCTTGCTGATAGGATGGACCGGCGGGAAGAAATTGGAATATCTCAGCTTGACCACCTTCTCCCGGGCATTTACCGGGATGGCGGATGCGAGAAATACGATAGCTACAATACTTACGATACACCAGAGTACACAATGTTTTCTCATAATAGACCCTCCTCACATTATTATTTGATGGCCCGTCCCGTTGATACTAAGGACCGTTCATCCTGAAACAATTTTTACTGCTTGCCGGCATTGAGCAACTGTTTCCTTATCTCCCTTTTCAATATCTTGCCCGCAGGGCTCTTCGGCAATTCGTCTTTTACGATAAACTCTTTGGGTATTTTGAATCCGGAGAGGCGGCTTTTCAGAAAGTCCTTCAACTCCGCCGTTGACAGCGCATGTCCGGCCTTGGGGACTATACAGGCGCAGATGCGCTCTCCCCACTCCTTGTCCGGGACCCCTACGATAGCGCACTCCTCCACTTCAGGCCATGCGTAGAGGACCTCCTCTACCTCCCGGGGATAGACATTTTCTCCGCCCGTGATGATGAGGTCCTTCAGACGGTCCACGATGAAGAGGTAGCCGTCAGGATCGATATAGCCGATATCGCCTGAACGGAACCAGCCGTCTTCCGATAATGAGTCACTCGTGGCCTCCGGGTTCTCAAAGTAAGCATTCATCACATTCCGCCCACGGATGCAGATCTCTCCATCGAGTCCTTCTTCCAGCCGGTTTCCCGAGAAATCCCTTATCTGGACCTCGACCCCCGGGATCGTATGGCCTACGGATCCGATGACATGCCTTTCCGGATAGTAATGGTTGAAGGTTACGGGCATGACCTCAGTCATCCCATAGGATTCCGAGATCGTTATCCCGGTCCGTTCCTTCCATTCCCTGACGATCTCTTTTGCCAGGCTGGCCGCTGCCGAAAAGCAGTAACGGAGCTGACCGAGTCTCTTTTCAAGGTCTTTCTGTCTCAGGAGACGAATATAGACGGTGGGCACGGCGAAGAACTTTGTCACCCGCCCTTGCTCCATTAATTCCAGGACCCGATCCATGTCAAAGGCCGGAAGAAGCTCCAGGCAGCCGGCACAGTGTATCGATGTGTTCATGATGTGTATTTGACCGAAGACGTGATTGAAGGGAAGAAAACAGACGGAAAGATCATTCTGTGTTGACCTCTCATAGCCCGCGATACTGTGACTCGAGAAGACCATGCTTTCGTGGCTGAGCATGACACCTTTTGGAATACCCGTGGTGCCGCCGGTGTAAAGGATTGCGGCAGTATCTGCACGGTCCCTGTCTATAGCCTTGAACGGCCCTGAACCTGTCCCGATAAGATGTTTCATGTCCATGTCGCCGTCAGGGCAGATAATCCATTCAAGCCTTCCCGACCCTTTCAGCTTCTCCAGGTCCTTTAACTTGGTTTCTACGGTGAAGATGATCCGTGGTCTTGCGTGGTTGACAAGGCTGGCAAGCTCATCGCCGGTGAGCGCCCCTGAAAGTGTGACTGCTGTCGCCCCGGCCTTCAGAACGCCGAAATAGAAGGTAATCCATTCGATGGAGTTCGGCGCGCAGAGCCCTGCATGGTCGCCGGGTTTAATACCAAACCTGATGAGAGCCGTTGCAACCCTGCTCGCCTGATCGTTTAATTCTTTATATGTAAGCGCATGGCCGTTTTGACGAAGGGCAGGGCGGTCAGGAAAAAAGAAGGCCGAAAGTTCCAGATTGCGAGCAAGATTCATATACCCCCCTGTTCAGTATCGATCATGCACCCAAAACATTGTGTACAAAATGAAATATGAAAGTGGTATAATAATTAAACCGGTAAAATAGTTTTGTCAAGAAAATAATATCAGATTTGTTGCAAAGCCTCCGGGGTTCGTTGTAAAATAGGCAAAAGGAGCGTCAATAATGCCTTCATTTAAGCCTATCAAACAATTCCGGATATCGGATGAAGTAACGGAACAATTGAAACAATCCATCCTTGCCGGTTATTTCAAGACAGGGGATAAGCTGCCATCTGAGCGTGACTTAGCTGAACAGTTTCAGGTAAGCCGTATTGTCATTCGGGAGGCATTGCGGGCGCTTGCGAACGCGGGGTTTCTCGTGATCCGGCAAGGGGTTGCAGGTGGGACATACGTCACGGACCTGACGTTTGAAAACCTCAGCAATGCATTCATCGACCTGTTCCTGGTGGGAAAGATATCCATCCCGGAGCTGGTTCAGATGAGGACCTTCGTAGAACCGGAGGTGGCCCGGCTGGCTGCCCTGCGCATAGACCGGAAGCGCGCCAAGCACCTGAAGGAGGCCCTTGAGGCTGAAGAATCGCCGATCCGCACCCTTGTTGAGGATCTGGATCGAAAAACCGCAGTCCACTATATCCTGGCAGAGGTTTGTGGAAACCATTTCTTTGAAGCCCTGGAACGGTCGCTGATGGCGCTGACAAGACAGGTGATCCACGTGGTTGAGCCTGAACCGCCTTTCACCCTGCATCCTGCCGGGATGCACCGCCCGATTGTAAAGGCCGTTCTGGAGCGTAATCCTGACATGGCCGCTGAAGCCATGAAAAATCATGCCGTGGAATTTGGCGAGAACCTCATCAATATGGAGAAGGTCTTCCGCGAAAGAAAATTCTATTCAGGATTTTGAGGAAAGCGTATATATCTTTACGGCCTCCGCGTCTTGGTCTTTGAGGGAAAATTCCAAAACGTTATCTCTGCCAGAGATGGATATAATCACGTGAATCACCGTCGCTAAACTTGGTTCGCACTGTTATGCTGTAGCCATCTTCGCTGATTAAAAAGGTCTTTGATACAGCTTTGACCTTCAGCCACGCCGGTTGGTCATAGATTGGGGCGGTGGTTTCACGTCCTTTGA
>MVRS01000034.1 GCA_002067975.1 Syntrophorhabdus sp. PtaU1.Bin058 | reverse complement strand
GAGAACAAAGCGTGTTCAACGTTCAACGTTCAAGGTTCAACGTTAAAACCAAACGAAACCGATAAACCGGAGGAACAACGAGGGCTATATCCGGGTGGCGGACCGGAGGCGGAGTCGATACAGGCAAAGGTCCGGAGGTCCATCGAGGCGGATTTCGAGGACATACTGAAACATTTCCATGATTTCAACGTGGGCACTATCGACAGCTTTGTCAACCTCATCCTGAAGGCATCGGCCTTTAAACTGAACCTGCCGCCTGATTTCGACATCAGCACCGACTCTACGCCCCTGATCGATCTTGTCGTCCAGGAATGCCTCCAGTCCCTGACGGAAAATACCGGGGTCCGGCATATCTTCGACAGGTTCATAGAGAGTTATATCGATATGGAGGGCGAAAACGTCAACTGGACAGCGCGGAGGTTTTTCAGGAACACGATCAGCGACCTCTGGAGGGAAGAATCGAAGGAGAACAAGGAATTCCTCTATCGCGAAGCAGGAAAGATACTGAGCGACATCGGGAAAAGGATCGACCAGACCGCGGCATCGCTGAGGAGGTCCCTCGACAAAGACCCCGATATAAAACCCAGGGCAGACTTCCGCAAGGCGCTCGCCGGTGCTGTGGACCTGAGAAAGAACGCGGTAAGCGACAGCAGGTGCTTTGCGAGGCAATCCCTCGGCGAATCCCTCCTGAAAGGGAGCAAGCCCGCAGACGATGAGCAGGAACAACTGTGGCAGGACATACTCCAGGGGCGGCGCCTCTTTGTCGAAACGCTCTCGGAGGGAAAGTATGCGCCCTACGTCGAGGTCTACGGGCTCTTTAAAAAGATGCTTTTGAAAGAGGTGACGTTCAGAAAACGGGTCATACTCATCGAACAGCTCAACAAGCTGCTTCAGGGCATCGTCAGGGAGAAAGGGTTCGTTCCTGAGATATACTATGCATTGGCCGAACGGTATTCACACTTCCTCGTGGACGAGTTCCAGGATACAAACCGGCTCCAGTGGCAAAATATAGAGACCCTTGTCGATGAGGCCCTCGGGAAAGGGGGCACCCTCTTCCTTGTGGGGGACAAGAAACAGGCAATCTATCGCTGGCGGGGAGGGAACGCCGAACTGATTGACGAGGTCTCTTCACGCTACAGGGCATACCCTGCCATGGAGCTTGCCCTCCGCAACAATTACCGGAGCGGCGAACATATTGTCGCCTTCAACAACAGGATCTTCAGGAAAGAAGATCTCCGACGCCTCATCGATATGATCGCCGGAGAACACCCTGAACAGTCAAAGGAAAAGATACTCGACACGTACAGCAACTCCGGCCAGGTCGCTGTCGACGCGGTGCGCGGCGCCGGATACGTGAGGATCGACAGGATCGTCGGCCGCGATGAGGAAGGTGAGGAAAAGGAGGGCCTTCTTAAAGACGAAAGGGACCAGGCGATCAAGGAAAGGCTCATCGGGTTGATGGAGGCCGTTAAAGACAGGGGCGCCTTCGAATATAAGGACGTGGCAATCCTCGTGCGCCGGAGAAAAGAGGCGGAGCTGATAGTCAGGACGCTCCTCGAGATCGGGATCAGCGTCGAGTCGGAATTCACCGTCAACATAAAGAACAACAGCCTCATCAAGGAACTCTTAAGCCTCATGAGGTTCTTCAATGCGCCCGACGACGACCTTTCTTTTGCCGAATTCATCACCGGCAGGATATTTCACAGAAAGACCGCCGTGCCCGAAGGAACGATCCTTGAATGGCTCACAAGAACCAGGACAGGCGGCACAGGCAATCACCTCTACAGGACCTTCCAGGAGGATTACAGCGATATCTGGGAGGAATATTTTGAGTATTTCTTCAGAAGGACAGGGTATCTGCCGCTCTATGACCTCTTTACCCTCATCGTTAAGAGGTGGGAGGTCTTCAGACATTTTCCCGGGGAGATCCCTTATGTCCTCCACCTCTGCGAGCTTATCAAGGCGCAGGAAGGCCCTGGTCAGAATAACCTCTCAGATTTCTTAGAGCTCTGCACCAGGGCATCCGATGCGTCTTATGATGAGACGGCGGAGGCCGAAAAACAATTCCTCCTGAATACGACCGAGGGCGCCAATGCCGTCAAGGTCCTCACGGTGCACAAGGCAAAGGGCCTGCAATTCCCCGTTGTGGTACTCCCCTTCCTCAAGCTCACCACCTTCGGCGCCTCGGACAGCAGGGACAAGAACAAGATCGTCGTCAGCGGCGAGAAAGACCTGAAGCTCTTTTACATCAAGAAAAATTACAGGCAGGTCTCCGATACCCTTGAAGAGATCTACAGGCAGAGGGAAGCGGAATTCCTCCTCGACGAGCTCAACAACATCTACGTTGCCTGTACCAGGGCGGAAAAGGAGCTCTATATCTTTCTGGCCGATTCCGCCAGGCAGAAGAACTTTCTCATCGATTACGTCTTCACTATGGAAGAATTAAGGGGACACACCCATGACGCCTCCATTGAGATCGGCGAGCAGGCTGTATTGCCTTCCGGGTCCGTTGAACAGGACCGTACTGACACTGTGCCGGAAGAACTCCTTCTCGGCGATATGGATGACCGGATCAGGTGGACGGAGACGTTCAGAAAGAAGTTCACGGGGCCTGAGACCGTATCGAGGCGCAGCATCATGGCACAGGCCAAGGGCGACCTGATCCACTACATCCTCTCGCTGATCCGTGTGCTCCCGCAGGACCCCCTGCCCTGCGTGCGTGAATCCGTTAAGGCCGGGATCGCAAAACTGAATGCCCCGTTCAAAGAAGACGAGATCGAAGGGGTGATCGTGCAGCTCTTCCGGAACCCGCAGGTCCTGTCCTTCTTCCAGCCGGGGGAAGGGACTTTGGTGTTCACGGAAAAGGAGATAATCGACAGGGGCGGCAGCGCATTCAAGGTGGACAGGCTCATCATCCATCCCTCGCGCATAGACATCGTCGATTTCAAATCCGGCGAGACTAAGTCGGAAGAACACATCGAGCAGATCAGGAACTACGGCAGGCTCTTGCAGTCGATGTATCCTGACAGGAAGGTCGATAAATACCTCGTCTATGTTGACGACGGAAGCGCAACCAGGGTCTGAATGAACATGAAAAAGGTCTACACAATCCCCTTTGGTACGGATTTCCTTGAAAGGCTCAGCGGGTTTATCAAAGAGGACTGTCAACAATTATCCAGCACGGCCATAGTCTTCGCAGGCAAAAGACCGTCGCTCTATATGAAAAGGATACTGGGCAAGGACATCGTCGCGCCGGAATATTCCCCAAGGTTCTTCTCTATCGAAGAGTTTATCGATTATATTGCACGGAAAAGGTTCCCTGGCTTCAGGGACCTCGAACGCCCCGATGCCGTATGGCTCCTGTACCGATCGATCAGGTCCCTGCCGCAGTCCGTCAGACACCCCTTCCAGCAGAAGAGCTTCGGCGATTTCTTTTACTGGGGAGGACACCTCCTGGATTTCATAGACCGGCTTGACTCGGAGGACGTTGCGAACGACAGGCTCAGGTCCCTTGAAGAAAATGCCGGGATAGGATACGACGTGCCGGAGAGCATCAACGAGCTTCTCATGCATGTAAGCATCCTCAGGGATTCATTCCACGACCTGCTTGAAGAAACGGCCTGTTTTACCCGCGGCTATAAATACCTCGCTGCCTCGCGCGCCATCGGCGAACTGCAGGTAGACGAATTTGAAAAGATATATTTTGCCGGTCTTTTCGGATTGCTGGGCACTGAAAAGGTCATCCTGAAGGACCTGTGGAATAAGGAAAGGGCGGAGATCGTCTTCGAAGGCATACCGTCCGACTGGTCCCTCCTGAAGGGTTTTGTCGCTTATCTCGGCGCCGACGTCGAATATATTGCGTCTGAAGTCCCACAGCCTCCGTCCGTAAGGATCTATTCAGGCTTCGACACCCACTCCGAGATCCTCAAGGTGCACAGTGTCCTGAAAGACAACCACAAGGGAAAGACGGCCGTGATCCTGCCCTTGTCCGACGCGCTCTTCCCGCTCCTCACCTTTGTCACGGACAGGATCAGCGCCCCCTGCAATATTGCCGTCGGATACCCCCTCGAACGCACGCCGGTCTTCGATCTCATCACACATATCACCCGCGCACAGGCATCGAGACAGGCCAACGGCACGTATCCCGTCACGGATTACCTCAGGGTCCTGCTCCATCCCTTTGTCAAGAATATCGAGACCGATAAAGGGACATGGCAGGCGCTGCTGGATATCTCCAGGCTCTGCACCGGAGAGGTCGAAGGGAGTCCCCTCGCGTACAGACCCTTTGTCGCGCTCGACGAGGTGGAGAAGGGA
>MVRS01000033.1 GCA_002067975.1 Syntrophorhabdus sp. PtaU1.Bin058 | reverse complement strand
GTTGTCGATTTTGATTTTCTCGTTGAATACGGGGGGTGTAAGTGGTATAAGAAGGATATATTCCGTAATCCAACAACAACAGATGAAGAAAGATATTGACTCGATCATTGGTAAGCTCAAGAACATACACGGTCAGCCGAGGTGTGAACTGAACTTTTCCAACCCCCTCGAGCTTGTCGTGGCCACTGTCCTTTCCGCGCAGTGCACCGATGAACGGGTGAATAAAGTGACTGAGCGGCTTTTCAGGAAATACAGGACTTTGCAGGATTACATCGACGCGGCGACGGAAGAGCTGGAAGAAGACATCAGACCGACGGGTTTTTACAGGAACAAGGCGAAGGGCATCAAGAACATCGCAGGGGAGCTTGTGCGGAGGTTCAACGGGAAGGTCCCCGACGATATCGATGCCTTTGCCACCGTGAAGGGCATAGGCCGCAAATCAGCCAACATGATCGTGGGCCTTGCCTACAATAAACCCGCCGTTATAGTTGACACCCACATGATACGGGTTGCAGGTCGCATCGGGCTGACAGAAAACGAAGACCCGGAGAAGATAGAACAGGATATCAAAAGGACGGTGCCTGAACGGATGTGGACGGCGCTGTCGCTCCTTATCATTCTCCACGGGAGATATACCTGCAAGGCGAAGAAGCCCGAATGCCCGAAATGTCTTGTGCAAAACGACTGCGACTACTGGTTAGGAGGCAAGGGAAATGTTTGACAAAGAGCAACTCACAGAAAAAGAACTGGGGGATCTCCGCGAACTATCAAGGCTGGCAAAGGGAGACATCGTCACCATGACGACGCTTGCGGGGTCAGGGCACCCAGGCGGGTCCATGTCGTCCCTTGACGTGTATCTCGTACTTTTTACATATGCGAACTTAAGCGGGAAAGGCCGTGACAGGATCGTCGTGAGCCACGGCCACACATCGCCGGGCGCTTACGCAAGCCTCGCCCGCCTCGGGCACATGCCTGTGGATGAGGCGATAGCGTTCTTTCGGAAGGCAGGGAGCCCCTTTGAAGGACACGTAGTAAAGGGCATCCCCTTCATCGACTGGTCCACCGGAAATCTCGGCCAGGGCCTGTCGGCAGGATGCGGTTTTGCCATCGCCTCGAAGATCCGCAAGGACGGCAGTCACGTCTATGTCCTTATGGGCGACGGTGAGCAGCAAAAAGGGCAGATCAGCGAGGCGCGGAGGTTCGCGAAGAAATACGGCCTGTCGAACATTACCGTTGTGGTCGATTACAACGGCCTTCAGATCAGCGGGAGCATAGAGAGCGTTATGCCCCAGAACATCATCGAGAACTACCTCTCGGACGGCTGGGACCTCATCGAGGTCAACGGCCACGATCACAATGAGATCTATAGCGCATTGAAAGAGGCGCGGTCGGCGAAAAACCCCACGTGCATTATTGCCCACACCGTGATGGGGAACGGCGTTCCCTTTATGGAAAACAAGGAAAAATATCATGGAAGCCCGCTCAACGAGAAGGAATACAAAGAGGCGATCGCGGTCCTCGGCGTCCCGGACAGGATCGATCTTTACAGGGAGATGAGAAAGGGCTCTTCGACGTTCAAAGGCGTATACGAAGAACCGGAGATGAACGTCGATGCCGGTCAGTCCTTTACCTACGTGAACGAAGACAAGATCGACAACAGGACGGCCTTCGGCAAGGCGCTGAAAGACTTAGCCGACAGGAATATCGGGAAGGGGCAGGCGGTCTGCGCGTTCGACTGCGACCTCGCAAGTTCCGTCAAGACAGGAGACTTCGCGAAGGCATATCCCGGCTATTTCTTTCAGGGCGGTATTCAGGAGCACAACGTGGCGACGATCTCGGGCGCCCTTTCAACAACGGGCATGCTCACGTTCTTTGCGGATTTCGGCGTCTTCGGGATCGACGAGACGTATAACCAGCACAGGCTGAACGATATCAACAGGACGAACCTGAAATTGATGCTGACCCACGTGGGGCTTGATGTGGGGCCCGACGGAAAGACCCACCAGTGCGTGGATTACATCGGATTAACAGGCAGCCTTTACAGGTTCAGGGTCATCGTCCCCTGCGACCCCAACCAGACCGACAGGGTTGTGCGCTACGCTGCGCAGCAGAACGGCAATTTCCTTGTTGCCATGGGGAGGAACAGGTGGCCGGTGATAGCAGGCGCCGACGGGAAACCGTTTTACGGCGATAAATATGTATTTGAATACGGCAGGATGGATATCCTCGGACAGGGCGCTGACGGCGCTGTCATCACCTATGGCGGGATGCTCGCAAAGGCCTTACAGATACAGGAAGGGCTTCAGAAGAAAGGCGTGGGCATAGCCGTCGTCAACATGCCCTGCGTGAAGGAGATCGATGCCGTTGCCATGGAAAGGATAATGAAGCTTCCTTTCATTATTACCTATGAAGACCACAACGTCCATACCGGGATCGCCCCGTTCATGGCACAGTATCTTTTGAAGAGCGGCTACAGGGGGAGGATGGAGTCCTTCGGGGCAAAGATGTATGGGATGTCGGGCGACACCGAGGAGGTGCTGAAGTTCGAAGGACTCGACGTCGAATCCATGATTGATAATATAATGAAGATCATCAACGGCTGAGAAGATAGTTTTGCTATGCGCATAGCGCTTGGCGCAGAGCGATTTTCAAAAATAAGGGGGTTTTGAATGAACGACATTAAAGGGATGTACAAGAAGATCGTCAAGGACAACTTCCCGGAGACTGTAAAGATCGATCTGGGCGGACAGGTGCTCGTCTACAGAAAGAAGGTCTGGAACATCTACGATGCAGACGAGAAGTGCGATGTCGAGAGGGGCCTGCGTTACGGGGAGAACCCTGACCAGCCGGCAGCGATGTACGAGCTTGTCAACGGCAACATCGTCCTCGGGGATGTAAGGTTCTTTGACTTTGACGGCGGCCTTACAAGCAGGGTGACGGAGAAGGACATGCTGCAGGTGGGGAAACATCCCGGCAAGATCAACCTCACGGACGTGGACAATGCCCTCAATATCCTCAAATATATGGATAACAAGGCGGCCTGCGCCATTATGAAGCATAACAACCCCTGCGGCGCTGCGTGCGGGTCCACCGTTGCAGACGCCTTTGAAAAGGCCTTCTGGGCAGACAGGATCGCGGCATTCGGCGGCGCCGTCGTATTCACGAAGACCGTTGACGTGGAAGCCGCCAAAGCGATGGTCCCCTATTATTTCGAGGTCATATGCGCCCCTGATTTTGAAGGGGCTGCCATCGATGTCCTGAAGAAATGGAAGAACCTCCGGCTCCTCCAGATCAAAGAGATCGAAAGGCTCCGGAACTATAAAGGGAAAAGGTATATCGACATCAAATCCCTCATGGACGGAGGCATCGTGCTCCAGGAGTCCCAGCCTTACACGATCAAAGGCAAGGAAGACCTGAAACCCGCGCAGACGACGTATAAAGGCCAGACATATGCAATCAAAAGACCTCCGACGGACAAGGAACTGAACGACATGCTCTTCGGCTGGTATGTTGAATCAGGAGTGAGTTCCAATTCGGCGCTCTTTGTCAGGGATGAGACCACCGTTGCCATCGGCACCGGCGAGCAGGACAGGGTCGGCGTCGTGGAGATCGCCGTCTTTAAGGCATATACGAAGTTCATGGACAAAGAGGTCTTTAAGAAGTTCGGCGTCCCCTATGCGGTCTTCAGGCTGGAGGCTGAAAAAGGGTTGCGGAAGATGGAGGATCTGAAGGAGATCGAGGAATACACGCAGGCGCAGAAGGGAGGACTTATAGGCTCGGTGGTGGTCTCGGACGGTTTCTTCCCCTTCAGGGACGGCGTCGATGCGGCGATTAAAGAAGGAGCGACGGGTGTCATACAACCGGGCGGCTCTGAACGTGATTTTGAGACGATAGAGGCCTGCAACGAGGCGAACGTGACGATGGTCTTCGCCGGGCAGCGGCTTTTTAAACATTAGATTTAACAGGTTATAGAAGACCGTATATCGTATATCGGGATTCTATGAAAAACGTTGGGCGTAATGCGTTCGGCGGAAAGAAACAGTGAATAGTAGATAGCCTTCAGCAGTCAGCACACAGCCATCAGCTGAAACAAAAAGAGCTGATCGCTGAAGGCTAATCCCTAAAGAAGTCGTCAGCACACAGCAAAAACCTGTCCCCCGCCCCTTGTAGCTCGATTCTCGCAATACACCCGACCAGTATC
>MVRS01000032.1 GCA_002067975.1 Syntrophorhabdus sp. PtaU1.Bin058 | reverse complement strand
CCCTCCGCTCTTCGCCGCCCTTATTCCAGTCTGTATTCAATGGGCAATACCACAACCATCCGGTACGGGATCTTCTGCGAAAAGGTGGTCTTCGTCACCGCCTCTTTCGCGTTATCGTCAAGGGCCCTGAAGCCTGAGCTGTTGAGGACCTTCAGTTCCTGTACCTTGCCGCTCTCCAGCACAACGAAAGAGAGGAGCACCTTCCCTTCCCAGCCCATCCTTCGTGCCCGCTCCGGGTATGTAATGTTTTTCATGATATTTTCTCTGATAAAGGCAAAGTTCCTTTCCGCCTGGCCGCCTCGTCCATAGTCAAGGGTCCTTCCCCACCCTCCTCCGGGGAC
This sequence comes from Syntrophorhabdus sp. PtaU1.Bin058, assembly GCA_002067975.1. GTDB lineage: Bacteria > Desulfobacterota > Syntrophorhabdia > Syntrophorhabdales > Syntrophorhabdaceae > UBA5609. Next base: position 3,802 of record MVRS01000032.1, on the reverse strand, counting down.
GCCCGCACCCGCCATGCCCCTTCCCGATGATTGACCGCCCTGCGTACCGGCGGCAGTCCCTCCCGTACCGATGCTTCCGCGCACCACCACCTCTCCCTGAGGATCGGAATAAGAGCCAGCCGCATTGTGTGCCTCAACTGTTTTTGCTGTCAGTGCGCTCACATTGTCTTTCGACGTTGCACTCGCTTCCACGCTCTCCGCCCTGTGCTCTCTGCTCTCAGCTCTCTGCTCGTGCATTCTCCCACGCCCCTCGTCCTTCGTCCCTCGTCCTTCGGTCTGCCCTCTCCCTTCCTTTGCACCGTTCTTTGTACCGATTTCACCGCGGCCGCTGCCGATCCCGCTGCCCTTTTCAAGGGTAAAATCGATGAGCATGCTTTTGGGTTTGGTAAGGCTCCCAACGGGCAAAACAAGGAAGGCGCCGATAACAAGAACGTGCACAACGGCGGAAACGGAGATGCCTGCGTAATTCTCTTTCATTGCGGGACTTCTTCCGTCTGGAGGCTGACCCTTCTGAAACCCATGGTCTTTACCATGTCGAGGACCTCGACAAAGTTCTGAAGGGGTATATTCCTGTCGGCCCTTATGAGAAATGGCGTATCCGTGGGGACGTGGCTCAGTCGGTCCTTCAGCGAGGCAAGATCGACGGATTCACCCTGATAATATATGGCACCCGCCCTGTCGATCTCGATCACCCCGGTCTTCATGGCCTTTTCATGCCTGCCGACGACCTTCGGCAATTCCACGGGTATGATCCCGCTTGCCACAAAGGTGCTCGTCATCAAAACGATCGTGAGGAGGACGAGCATCACATCGATGAAGGGTATCATGTTGATGTAATCAAACTCTTTCTCTTCCATTCTCCCTGTCCCATTCGAGGAGCTTGACCTTCACCTTTCTCACGAGATAATTATAGAAGACTACGGAGGGTATGGCGACGAGCAGTCCTATGGCCGTTGCCTTCAGGGCAAGGGCGAGACCGACCATGATCCTCGCTGCGTCCACGTAACCTTCTGTGCCGATCGTGTAAAAGGTCAGCATGATACCGAGGACCGTGCCGAGGAGTCCTATGTAAGGCGCATTGCTCCCCACCGTCGCTATAACGGACATTCTCCGCGTCATGTCTATCTCGAGGGACTTCCTGTCATCCCCGTATCGGCGGATGTCCAGCTTTCTCAGAAAGAGGACCCGCTCGATAAAGATCGCAAGGGCAACAAAGGAGAGGATTATGAGGACGGCCACAATCCCGTAATCTATTAAATATGCCAGCCAGTTCATTGCCTTAATTTATTATAAATACCGTGGTTTGTCAAAAGTGTCCGTTGTATGATATGGTAGTGACGGATCGAATCATGGACATCACAGACAATGCCAGCTGCCGGGAAACAGGGCCTTTTAAGAAACCGGAACAGGCGGACATCCGCGTCTCTCCGGGAATAGAACTGAAAAGCCATATATTCCTCCCCTCGCCGATGCCGTGCTGCGCCCAGTCCGCCTTGCCTTTCTGGGCAAAGGTTTCGGGGAAACTTTACAGCAGGAAACAGGAAGACATCCTGGTAAGTGCCGTTGTTACGCTCTATGATGACTGCGGTGTGAACATTATCCAGTATTCTGACACAGTTGCACTCGAAGCCGGTGAAATAACCGAATTCGAGGTAAAGCTCTTAGAATTCCACGACATAACAAAAAGCTACAGCATCACGATCGAAGAAAGAGGATCCCTTTAGAAGATAAGACCAGTGAGAAAAGAGAGATCAACATACCGGCCGTTCTCAGACCTCCCTGAATTCTTAAAAGATACAAAGGTCCCCGTTGCCGAAGACCAGGGAGACGGCGATACCATGTTCTCCGAGGCGATGAAGGACGTCAAGGCCATTGACCGGCAGAAAAAAAGACACATTGAGAAACAACAGCGAAGACAGTCAAAACCTCATACCGGAGAGGATGAGAAAAGGGTCCTCGAAAAGGCCGTAAAGGAAGACAACGCATTCAATGTCGTCAATATGCCCGAGTATATGGAGGGCTATATTGAAGGCATAAGTCCTGTCGTCATGGAAAAGCTTCGCAATGGTGAATTTTCCGTACAAAAAACCCTTGACCTCCACGGCTGTGCGGTCGATGAGGCAAGGCAACGCTTCGAGTCATTTATCAGAGAAATAATCCATTCCGGCCTTAACTGCGTAAAGATCATCCACGGCAGGGGATTGAAATCAAGGCATGAGCCACTCTTAAAGGAAAATCTCAAGAGATGGATCGTAAGGGCAATGCACAGGAAATGGGTGGCTGCCTTCTCCAACGCGATAATGCGTGACGGGGGACCCGGCGCCACCTATATCCTCCTCAGGAAAAAACCGGAAAAGAAAAAGATTCATATCATCGGGTGACAATAGCATTAAACAGCTATCAGCATACAGCCTTCAGCTCTCAGCTATAACCAATAAAGTTCGTCTATTTAGTCTATTGGGTCTGTTTGGTTTGTTCAGTCTTAACGTTGAACATAGAACCTTGAACGTTGAACGGATTTTTACTGTAAGCTGATCGCTGAAAGCTGATAGCTGTTAGTACGGGGCCACAATACCCGGCCTCTTTCTTACACCCGTCCTATGAGCGTCCTGCCGATGAAATCTCTCAATATCTCATGGGCCCCGCCTCCGTAGAGCAGGAACCTGCCGTCCCTGAAGTAGCGCTGGGGGGCATACTCGCGGGCGAAGGCGTTGGCGCCGTAGATCCTCGTCAGCTCATCGACGACCTTCAGCATCACCTCGGTGGCATACATCTTCGCCTCTGCCGCGATGATCGTGGCATCCTGTTTGTTCTGGAGCATCCAGCCGCCCTTGTAGACCATCAGGCGGGCGGCATTCATCTCCGTATCCATGTTTGCGAACTTCTCCCGGATAAGCTGGAAGCTGCCGATGGGCTTTCCGAAGGCGACCCTCTTCCGTGCGAACTCAAGGGCCTCCTGGTAGGCGGCCCGTGCGAGTCCAAGGGCCGACGCCCCGCACATGAGCCTCACCTCGCCCAGTATCTGCCCCACCTCTGCAATACCCTTACCGGGTTCCGTACCGAGGAAGTTCTCGTCAGGCACCCATACGTTGTCGAAGATCACCTCTCCGGTCGCGGTGCCCCGTGCACCGAGCTTATCGAGGGTCTGTCCCCCTGAGAAGCCGGGGGTCCCCTTCTCCACGAGGAAGAAGCTGAGACCCTTGAGGCCCTTTGACGGGTCGGTGCTGGCAAGGACCGTGCAGAAGTCGCAGATCGGCCCGTTGGTGATCCACTGCTTGGTCCCGTTGATCCTCCACCCGTCACCGTCCTTCACCGCCTTTGTCCTCGTGGCGGCGAGGTCGGAGCCGGACTGGTCTTCGGTAAAGCAGATAGTGGCGATCTTCTCACCCCTGATGGCAGGGCCGAAGCACCGCTCCTTTATGGCATCGCTGCCGAACTTGAAGAGAAAGTGGGTGCCCATCAGGGCGTTCTGGTTGACGATCGTGGAGAAGCCGACCGAGCCACGGGCGACTTCCTCATAGAAGAGAAGGCACATGATCGGGTCGGCGTTCATGCCCCCCACCGATTCGGGGTATCTGATCCCCAGATACCCGAGCTTCGCGAACTCGCGCCACAGCTCATAGGGGAACTCGTCCTTCTCGTCTATCTCCGCTGCCTTGGGGACGATCATCCTGTCCACCGTGTCGGCGATCATCTTCTTGAAAAATTCCTGTTCTTCCGTTAATGCAAAATTCATCTGTTCCTCCTCGTATTCCGTGCGCCGGGGTTCAACCGTTTCCGTGCTTTCGGTGTGTTCGGGGTG
>MVRS01000031.1 GCA_002067975.1 Syntrophorhabdus sp. PtaU1.Bin058 | reverse complement strand
CCTGGCCCCTTACCTTGCCGTACTGGGCAAGATGATCGAGCTGGGTCATCTCCTGAAAGAGACGGGCAGGAATTGCGAGATCATCAACATCGGAGGCGGTTTTCCTGTCTCCTACGTGAGCAGGGAAGAATGGGAACGCTTCATGGAAAGGACCAAGGAAGGCTATCTCGCCGCACAGAAAGGGGATGCAAGCCGCATCTTCATATGGCACAACCGGACGGGAGGTTACGAGACCGGACCTGACGGCAGGATCGATACGTCGCGCTGGAATGACGACAAGTTCTACAGCCCTTATCCCAAGGAGAAGATGGTGGAGGCCATTCTCAAAGGCAAGGTGAAGGTCCATGGAAAAGAGGTGAACACCGTCAAGGCTCTCAGGACCCTGGGAGAACCAGCGCTGGTGATCGAACCGGGCCGCAGCGTGGTAGGCGATTCGGCGGTCACGCTGGCAAGGGTATCTCACGTGAGACGGATCGGCGGACAACATAACCTGGTGACCCTGGAGATGGGTGTGACGAATTTCGGAACGGCCTTGGTCTACATGCCGGTCCAGCGATGGGAGATCATCAACGACCACGACAGGAAGGACCCGGTCCCCTTCGAGACCTTCGTGGGGGGAAATCTGTGCTTTTCAGGCGACATGCTCGCAAAATACAAGATCTCCCTGCGGAGAAAACCGGTCAGGGGAGACATTATGCTCATACACGACACAGGTTGTTACGACGCCCAGTTCTTCGCCTCCAATGCAAATGCCTTCCCCCGTCCCGCCCGGGTCCTCGTGGACGCCGACGGCAGGATGACGATGATAAAAAAACGGGACACCTACGATGAGATCTTCTCCCTGTAACGGCGCCGCTATTCCGTAGATACCGTTCAACGTTCCATGTTCAACGTTCAAGGCTAAGGCTTTCCGACAGAGGAAGGTTATTTATATTTTTATGGATGCTCCCCAATTGCTTGTTCAGGTTGTTTGTAGGTATCTCTTGACAAACTCTTGCGGTTTGAGGACCTTGATACCTTGAAAACCGGAAACCTTGAGCAGATGTTTATCTCCACTCACAATTATTTTACTTCCACTGGCTATTGCACAGGCCAGGAATTTGTCATCATCGGGATCACTGCAAACCGGTTCCAATAAACATTGCGCATTGTATAACTCTGCTTCAACGGTAACCAGATCAAGCATTGGCTGCACGTCGATCAAAGGATATCTTTCGGCTAAAACCTTACTTACCCTGCTGTATTCCGCAAGTATATCCGGTGAAATCACGAGTCGAACCTGACCATCGCGCCATGCTTCAAGGATACGATATGGAGGTCCACTGAAAAAGATTCCTGAGATGAAGACATTTGTGTCAAGGACAATCTTCACTCTTTATTTCGGGCCTTTGCAATTGCAGCTTCGATGTCCGATTGTTTCAAGCCCGCATCTTTTGCCTGCCTCCGGGCTTTGGCAATCAACCCGTCAAACTCCTTCATGGACGGCCTGGAGATGGATTTGAATATGACCACGTCTTTTTCTCCTACAACAATGAACTGTGCACCAGCCTTTAAGTTCAGTCGTTTCCGTATATCCTCAGGAATGACGACCTGTCCCTTGGAAGACATCTTTGTGGTTGCCAGATTTGCCATAAAAGCCTCCGAAACAATATTCTTACTGGTAAGATTATAACCCGGATGCCTGAACTTCGCAAGCCCAAAGAAAAGAACCCTTGCTACATTATATTCCCCCTTGAAAAATGCATTTAATTAGGAGGAAAATGGAATAAAAGGGCTAATATGAGGGAAACCTTAAATATCCCTTACTCCTCAAGTGGCACTCTGGGCAACCAAAAAGTTTTTGCTTGAAATCTCAAGAGACTTGGAACACAATTGGTTTAGTGAGGAAAGTTATAGTTTATTTAATGAGTACCCCTGTTTGTCCAAAGATGGCAGAGGAAAGAAAAGATTGACAACGCCGATACCCGCGAATCCAAAGATATACCATATTGTCCATATCGATAGACTGTCCTCGATTATTGCAGATGGTTGGCTCTGGTGTGACGCGGTGGTTGTAGGCCGCTCCTCCTCAGGTACCACCATCGGTATGAACGCCATCAAAGAGCGACGGCTCAATGAATTGACCCTGACGAGTTATCCGGACTTGCACGTAGGCGACTGTGTGCCGTTCTATTTTTGTCCGCGGTCCATAATGCTATACATGATTAACCAGGCAAATGATCCGGACCTTGCTTATCGAGATGGACAGGATTCCATCGTGCATTTGGAGGCAGACTTGAGGCAAACGGTTGACTGGGCGGAATATCAAGGCAAACGCTGGGCGTTCACATTATCGAATGCCGGAGCCCGCTATTTCGAAGATCGTTGCAACCTCAGACAATTAGGCGAGATAAACTGGGATGCGGTTCAGGCACGTGACTGGAAGCGATGTAAGGAAGGCAAGCAGGCGGAATTCCTGATCGAACGCCAATTCCCATGGGAGTTGGTCTCACGTATTGGTGTTTTATCTCATGGTATCCATAGTCAAGTCACTACGGCCTTGCGAGCAACTTCGCATAAGCCGCTTGTGGTTATTAAGCCTGAGTGGTATTATTAATTAAGAGAATGGAGATTCGTATGGTCGAATATAAGAAAGGCGACATACTTAAAGAAAACGCCGAAGCGCTGGTCAATACCGTTAACTGTGTAGGCATCATGGGGCGAGGCATCGCACTTCAGTTCAAGAACACTTACCCTGAGAATTTCAAATCCTATGCTGCCGCCTGCAAGCGCAATGAGGTGCGGCCAGGACGAATGTTTGTATTCGAGACGGGCCAACTGACGAATCCGCGCTATATCATCAATTTTCCGACTAAACGTCACTGGCGCGGTAAAAGCCGGATCGAGGACCTGGAAGCCGGTCTTGTCGCATTGGCGGAGGTAATTCGATCACGAAATATCAGGTCAATTGCCATTCCACCATTGGGCAGCGGGCTGGGCGGGTTGGATTGGTCTGACATACGACCACGCATCGAAATGACACTCAGGGAGTTCAGTAACCTTAAAGCCGTTATATTCGAGCCAGGTGACGTGTCGGCAGATACACAGGCCAACTATTCGAGCGATGTACCCAAAATGACAGCAGGCCGAGCGGCGCTGGTTGCGCTGATACACCGCTATCTTAGTGGGTTATTAGATCCCTTTATAACACTGCTGGAAGCACACAAGCTCATGTATTTTATGCAACAGGCAGGCGAACCGTTGCGACTGAATTTCACGAAGGGGCTTTACGGGCCGTATGCCGAAAATTTGCGTCACCAACTGAAAGCTGTCGAGGGACATCTGGTGTCCGGTTACGCTGATGGCGGTGATGCGCCGGAGAAGCAATTACAGTTGGTGCCGGGAGCACTCGAGGATGCCTATGAATTCCTCAAAAGCAAAGTCGAAACCCAGAAACGCCTCGAAAGAGTCAGCCGTCTGGTCGAAGGATTTGAATCACCTTTTGGCCTGGAATTGTTGTCCACTATTCACTGGATCATCAGCACGGAAACGGTGCGGTCACTGGACGATGTTGTGGCGAGCGTCTATGCTTGGAACGACAGAAAAAAGCAATTCTCTAAACGCCAGATCGCACTTGCAGCCAACGTGTTATCGCGACAGGGGTGGATCGAAAACTTGCGCGAATAGCGGATATAGAATAACCACCAAAGTCGGCGAACGTAAGTTGGCCATTCTGTTTTCTTAAAAAGAATATGAAATTTTATCGATATTTTTCCGCTATCCACGGAATACAAAGTTCCCCAAAGCATTAACCCAGATTATGCATTAGGATTAGCACGGTGTCGGGATGTCCCCGCAAACACGCTCATTGCGCTCCAGCGGCTCCAATCGCTCGCGTTCGGCTTCGGAACTTTTGCCTGACGGCAAAAGACCGAGCTTCCTTGCCTCACGACGGTTTGCTAAAGGACATCCCGACACCGCGCTAATGAATTATCCGGGATTAATGAAAACCTCTGACAATCAGTAGAATCCCCCTTGCAAAATATATCGAATAAGAGGAAAATGGAGAAAAGGGTTGGGTATGAGGGGGAACAGA
>MVRS01000030.1 GCA_002067975.1 Syntrophorhabdus sp. PtaU1.Bin058 | reverse complement strand
TGGTACTGGTCCACCATTCAATGGAATGATATTTTGCGCCAAGCTCCGCCGTCACCTCGTAAAATGGTCTTCTCAAAGTGGCTGCCGTTTCCTGCAGCCTGCCGCTTATCTCTTCACATTCTGCAATATTGCCGAGCCCCTCTTTCAGCTCTAAGACCTTTTCATAATCTCCGATCAGAGGAAACCATGTCTTTATGCCTGAGCCCTTTAAAAGACCTGCGATCTTCTCGTGGGGCAGGCTGCTGTGAATGAGGAGTATGTTGCTCATAAAAGGGGCTACAAGTATCTCAGTTTGATCGTATCGTGTTTCATAAGCTCTCTTACTATTGCAAGGTCTTCGCCTGTATCGACGCTTATCTTTGCGTCGTCGATCATAACGGCGCGTATCTTTACGCCGTGTTCCAGTACCCTGAGATATTCATTGTATTCGATCGTTTCCAGCGGTGTCGGCTCCCACTTAGAATACTGCAGCAGGAACTCCTTCCGGAAAGGAACTATGAAACACATCTTCAGCATCTCCTCCACCGGGGTCCTGGCATCGCTCGGCAGGTCGGTTCTCGAACAGTACATGATGTTTCCGTCAAGGTCCAGCACCGCCTTGATGTCCGAAGGACTATTCTTTTTTGAGTACGGCGTTACACCCACGGCGATCATCACCTCAGGGTCATGAAGCAGGGGCCCCACAATAGCGTCAATATGCTCAGGATCGACAAGAGGTTCGTCTCCCTGGACATTCACCACGATATCGCAGTCAACATATGTGCACGCCTCGGCAAGCCTGTCCGAGCCGCTCTTATGGTGCGTTCCCGTCATTATTACCCTGATGCCCTTTGACTCCCCTGCCTGCCTGATCTTTTCGTTGTCCGTGACGAGATATACCTCGTCAAGACTCTTTGAAAGCTGGGCCCTTTTACAGGTATGGATAACCATCGGCAGCCCTTCGATATCGATCAGCGCCTTCTCGGGAAGACGGCTCGACTGAAGACGCGCAGGGATCATACCCACTACTTTCATCTGTTCGACTCCTCCCTTGACTTTATATGATTTTTATTCCTGGTGACTATTGACGTTCTTTTGCGAAGGCAGTTTTGTAAAAAGACTCAAACGCATGGAACAGGATTGTGCAATCGGGCATCAATGTAATGAACTGCATCCCCAGTTCGGTCATCCATCGAATGTCGCTATCGTTCTTTGCCACGTAACCGCCGGCAGCGATCCCTTTTCCCCTTATCTTTTTAATACAGGCCTCAAGTTGTTTTCTGACCTCCGGATGGTCTACCTGTCCGGGATAACCGATCGCCTGCGACAGGTCGTAGGCGCCGATATATATAACGTCGATTTTTTTGCGGATATCTTTTATGGAAAGGATATCATCAAGATTATTGACCCCGCCTTTTCCTTCAAGGAGAAGGATTATCATTGTCTTGCCGTTCTGTTTGACTGCATGATCCCTGACATCGTTGAGTGAATACCCCCCTGCCCTTGTAAAGGGTGAAAATCCCCGCTCGCCGACAGGGAAATATTTGGCGTATGATATTGCCTCTTCTGCATCCTGTCTTGATTCTATATGGGGGACGATCACGCCGGCCGCACCTATATCGAGAGCGCTCAATATCAATGACTCGTCGTTCTTCGCCACGCGCACGATCGCCGTGCAGCCTTCAACCTCGGCAGCCCGTATCATGTCCTCCGCCGTTTCAAAGCTGTGGGGGCCATGCTCCATATCAATAATCACAAAATCGACCCCTGCCGCGGCGATAACGTTGATCGTCGACGGCGACGGGATGACGCACCACGGACCATATACCACCTTCCCTTTCTTCAAAGAATCTTTGAGACCCGTTTTTCTCTTCATAGTCTTCATCCCTCTGATGTATTTAATATTTCTATCTTCGAAACATCTTCCACAACATATGGGGTGATGCCTTTCAGCTGTTCCTTCGTTGCAAGGCCTGTCAGGACGCCGATCGATGCCTTTAAGCCGGCATTGACCCCCATTTGCACGTCCGTCGTTGCATCGCCGACCATGACCGCATGGCTGCGGTCTATTGAAAAGGCATTCAGGAGGAAATGTATCTGTTCGGGATCAGGCTTGGGTCGTGAAACGTCATCAGCCCCGACAACAAGATCGATTATATCTGCAAACCCAAGGCATTTCATCGCGAGCCTTGCCCGTTCCCGCCGGTCAATCGTCGCAATCGCCGTTTTGCATCCAAAACGCGCAGCATTCCTGAGAAGCTCTGCCGCGCCTTCGATCGGTTTTACAAACCGCTTCAACTCTCTTGAAGAGATATCATCGACCTGCTGAAAGACATTGAAACACAGATCGTAGACATCGTCATATCCGGCGTTGTTCAGGTAGTCTACGGCGGCCTGAAGCACCACTTCGCGTTTTTTCAGGCCTACAGGACCCTCAGGTCTTAAGCGGCCCGACTTCATATCAGCCCCCATTACATAGGCTATCTTTTCTGCATGATCCTTATCGAGCTTAAGGTTTTCGCATATCAGCGCCGCCCGCAAGCCCACCATCTGTGTCCAGTAATAGTGCAGCTCCATCAGGGTCCCGTCCTTATCAAAAATAAGCAACCGTATATCGTCGATCACTTCGTTCCCTATTTTGATGTCAGCCACAGATGGCCTCCAGGTTTGACTTTACCAATCCCTCGGCGATCGATACCGCTTCCCTGACCATATCAACATTGGAATCAAAATCTTCCATGACGATATATCTTTTTACTATCTTCCTTGCAAAGCTCCCTACGGCAACTCCGTGAGCATTGACACCGCATTGTCGTGCGAGCAACCCTGTCTTGCCGTTTGTCCCCCCGGACAAAAGGACAACAACAGGGATACCGCTTTTCATAACCACATCTGCGCAGGCAACGGCCTGGAGGGTCGTATTGTAGTCATCACCCTCTCCGCTCATAGGGACGCCATCGGCCTGGACTATCATCCGTTCCCCTGTTATACCGTATAAGCCTTTGATCCTCTCAATGAGATGCCTGTTTGACAAAAGCGACCTGTCGAGACAGACGCTGATAAAATTATCTGTAATGATCTTGTTCAAAAGCATCCAGTCATGCATCACGGCCTCATCGTCTGCAGTAACGGCGTGGAGCTCCATTGTCTCCACTCCCCTTTTTGCGCATTCCGGCAGTATATTCTCAAAATCAGCCCGCTTATGGGTATATCGGATCGCATCCGAAGGGCAGACCTTTTCGCAGTCCCCGCACCCTATGCACTTGAATTCCGTAACTGAGCAGTCGTCTGTAATCGCATTCTGTCTGCAAGCATTTATACACTCACCGCACTTCACGCAGGCATCGCGGTCGATCGTCGCCTTGCGAACATGGGGGTCTCCCTTCAGGCCTATACTCACATTCAGGTACGGTCTCATCTCAATCTTCTTATTAAGCAAGGGGGCGAGTTCGTAAGCCCTTTCTATACCCCTCTTCGCGGCTTCAACGACTTCGGGGTTTGCAGACAGGTCGTGCATTGACACACCTGCGATCGTGTATATCGTTGCAAGCCTCCTCACCTCTGTGAGGTCTTCGTTCCCTGCGCCGCAGACAAGCTTGAAAAACCTTCTGCCCTGGAAAAGATCCTTCAAAAGATCATATCGTTGATTGTTCATTCTCATATATAATTCTCTATCCCTTTAAAGAAGGCCTTGTACCCTGTCGGAGTGAGGATGTGGATCCCCTCTTTCCCATGGTGGATAAGGTAGGAATCGATCTGTTCAAGAAACATCTGGTTAAAGCGGTGGCGTTCGATCACGAGGTCCCTCTCTTCAGGCTCCACCTTCTCGTCGTAGAAGTGGAATCCCCCTGTCGCATCAGTGCCGATGTACCCGTCAAGGCCCACGGCGAATATCCGTTCGGCGCCCATGACGATGGCAACGCCCATCAAGAGTACCGAGATGGTCCTGCAGTTCGACTGGATGATCCCGTCGATGATGCCGAAGTCACTGAGGGTATCCTCAAAATAG
>MVRS01000029.1 GCA_002067975.1 Syntrophorhabdus sp. PtaU1.Bin058 | reverse complement strand
TGCCCTTTCGGGTCGGTGACGGAGGAGATGCGGCTGCCGTCGTACTGGATCGTGAGCGCCGCGCCGAAGTTGTTCGCGACCTGGGTGAGAAGGCCGCCGGTATAGGTAAGGGCGAGGGCGTTGCCGTTGGGGTCGGATATCTGGGTGAGCCTGCCGCTTGCGTCAAAACGGTAGGTGAGGTCGCCCTCTTTCCGACGGAGCGTATACTCCCCGGAGGCGAGCTTAACGAGCCTTTCCTGGACCCCTGATTCGCCGTAGTAGTGCGTGCCGTCGGTATAGGCAAACATGATCTGCCGGAAGTAGAGGGCGCGGCCGTCGGCATCGGTGATCTTGATCCGTGCAGGGGGATTGGCGTCTGCGACCTGAAGGGTAACACTGAAGCTGTGGGTCCAGCCGTACCCCAGGGGACCGTCGGCGATCACCGTGCTGTTGTAGTGCCTCCTGAATTCAAAGGGTACGCCCGGTGTCGCAACGGAGACATCGGAGACGGACTCGTACTTGTTGCCGGTGGCCGTATTGACCGGGTTGCCGGCAAAGATATTCCTGGGGTCGGTGCAGATGCCGCAATCAGGCTCGCCCTTGTTCTTGTCGTTGGCTTCAACGGTGTCAGGGACGTAGAGGATGTTGATGTCATACTGGGTTTGGTAAGCGCTCGACGGAATCTCTATGATCCGTATTGTCTCACCATGCTTCGTACATGAACCATACGATTGACTCCATATGTCCTTATAAAGGTAAGACGATATATAAATACCATCGGCGCAGCGGGTTTGGAAGCCGGTACCGACAAGGGGGCAACCATAGTAGTACCAAAAACAACTACCCCAGGTAGAGGTGTACGCTGCACGATCGTAAGACATTATGATGTCTTCATTAAATGCTACACAATTTTCGTCTGCACACCGCCCGCCCGGTGATTCGCACTTCGCTAAGGCTATACAGGTTGCCAACGTGGTTCCCGGATGAGGGCTCACCGTAGTAAAGGCGTTGGAGGCAACGCTATGTCGGGGTGAAAACAATACAACAAGCAATATGCACATTGTCGAAAGAAATCCTATATGCCGTATCGTGTTGTGTCGCAAGGCGTGCATCGCAGATGAGATGACTTTTCGTGTGATTGTCTGCATGATATCCCCCCATCCAAACAACAGATAGAACGCTTTTTAAAACAAATCCGTTGTAACAAACGGGTGAACAAACTGTCAAGTTAAATTATCGCAACATTCTATGTTGCTGAATGATCCCATCCCTGTCAGCCATTCCATGGTCCTCTCCGTCCTTTGCCACGATAGACCTGCCTGACCTGCCTCCGGAAGACTAACATTATGGCATGACCAGTTTTTGGGGAGCGATCATTTAGCAGAGACGCTGACTGTAGAGGTGGTACAATTTATAGGCGGGGGCAGGACACCGGCTTATCGGGCGCTGGCCAGTTGTATATCCCTGTCTTCCTGATACAGTTCCGGATACAGTTTTTTTGCACATTCCGGACATATACCATGGCTGAAATTGGCTTCAGAGTGTTCTTGAATGTATAATTCGATTTGGTTCCAACATCCTTTATCATCCCTGATTTTTTTGCATGAGGCACATATCGGCAAAAGTCCGGTCAGGGTTTTGACCGTTGATAGTGTAGTCTTCAGATGTTCAATGGTATCTTCAAGTTCTTCTTGCAACCGTTGACTTTCAATATTTTTCTTAGCCAATGCACTATTGAGCCAGATGGTTCTGCGTACAATGAAAAATGATGCAACCGTTGCACAGACAGTGCTGAAAACTATAGTAACAACATGTGATTGCCATACAGTGATGTTCGGAGAGATGATCTGCTTAATAATCTCATATGCTGTCATGCCTGCCAACATCAAAAAGGCAATTCCTGATACCTGGCGGATTAACTTGTTTTTGTCTGAATCATTCTTGTTGGATGTCATAGTCACATTCCTTCATGCTGTTATCTTTGATTATACGTGAATTTATATGTTCATTGTAACTGTACGGCAGTCTTTTTGAGAAATTTTTCGTTATCATATACGGCATGCTATGGAATAGCAAGAAGTACTGTGTAATAAATTGTATACTTCCCACTCAATGCACCATTGCTCGGTAATATCAGCGAAAGCGAAGGTCGTTTTTTGTGGATATTTTGCTCACGATTACCATGTTTAACGCACAATACTTTTGAAAAAGTCGATTTTGTTTAGCTCAAGAAGAAGGTGATGTGCATGATTGCCTTTGCCTACGAATCTTTTTAATTCCTTAACATTTTCATCACAATACCTTTACTTGACATTCGTCGTATACAATGAAATATTAAAAAAACTATAAACCGCAAAAGGATAGCGGCAATGAAAGAGAACTTATTCTTTGTATGTTGTCAGGGCTGAGGAGAAGATTGAGAAACAGTAACCGTAGATTGACATAATAAGCGAAAGGAGATGCTTATGAAAACCCCGGCACGAAAAAGATTCAACGCCATTATCATCACGGCACTGATCCTCTTTTCCGGTGCGTTCTTCAGTCTTCCAAAGGCAGAAGCAGCGCCTCTTAATCTGTGGCTGGGTCTTCCCGACATTTTTTCGAGCTATAGCACAACAACATATGATAAAGACAGCCACGTATTCACTTCCTCCGGAATGGCATCGAATCTCACCATGGATGGCATCGGACAACCTTATATAACTAATTCAGACGGAAGCGATTTTATGTGGCCAGACAGTTTTCGGATCAATGCCTCCATCGATAATAACGGTGTTGCCCATGGCGGCCAGTTGCAGATCACCGGATACGTGGTGCAGCAGGGATTTAACACAGATACCGGAGAAACAGTGAACCAGCCATTGACAAGCGGGACCCTCCTGACAGGCAATCTTATCAAATTCGGCTGGCTGGAGATGGATAATGCCTACGCCATGTTCGAGTTTGTATTTCAGGTAACCGGTGGAGACCTGATGCCTTACTATAACGGTAAACCTGCAGGGGTTATCCTCAGTCTGGGCGATTTCGGCGATTATGCATCCAACCCGCTTTTTGCCTCCAGTTTTGCCATGGACAGCGGCACTATGGTTTCCGACACAGCTCCTGTTGTCCCTATTCCCGGAGCCGTTTGGCTCCTTGGCTCAGGTCTCACCAGTCTTGCAGGACTGAAGAAAAGATTGAATCGTCGATGCGCATATGCGTAGACACGTAGACGCGTGGCAATACGCAAAGCGACATCAAATACCAAGGCAGGGTCGCAAGGCTCTGCCTTTTTTATTCCTGTGTCTCAACGATTGTGACATGCAATAGTGTGCCAACACACAGAAATTGGAACACTCTCTTGCAGGAAGAAAGGATAGTCAACAAGTACACCTCAAGTTTTCAGATTACTACGTCCAAGATGGCGTTCTCTCTTCTCATATGCGGATATTCATCTTCATAATTCCTTAACATCATCATTACAATACCTTTACTTGACACACATATAGAGAATCTCTTAATTAATAAACATATAAGGGGGATGAT
>MVRS01000028.1 GCA_002067975.1 Syntrophorhabdus sp. PtaU1.Bin058 | reverse complement strand
CCATATCCTCTCTGTCTGTCCCACAGGCTGGAGGATACCTTCCGACCTTGCCATACGGTACGGGAGGCTGGCGGTTGAAACCGGTGTTTTTCCCCTCTACGAGGTGGAAAACGGAAAATACAGATTGACACATAACCCTGAACCGTTGTGTCATGTCGTAGACTACATGAACGGCCAGGGCAGGTTCAGGCACCTGACGGTAAAAACGATTTCCCAGATACAGGAAAAGGTAAAAAAAGACTGGGAAAGGACAAAACATATCTGCGGTTTGAAGTAAAAAAATGTCGTAACCTAAAAAGGGGGATCGCATGGAGGTTGACACTGCGGCAATCAACACCATAATCGATAAGTACGGCAAGGACAAATCTTACCTGCTTGCCATGTTCCAGGATGTCCAAAGACAATACCGGTATCTGCCGAAAGAGGCCATCCAGTATATCTGTGACAGGCTTCATATACCGTTCAGCAAGGGCTATGAGGTCGCCACCTTCTATGCATCCCTTTCGCTCACACCAAGAGGAAGGCACACGGTCCACGTCTGCCTCGGGACTGCATGCCACTTAAGGGGCGGGCCGAACATCCTTGATACATTCGAGAGAGAGTTGAATATAAAGAAGGGCGAAACAACAGAGAACGGTCTTTTCACCCTTGAGTCCGTGAACTGCCTTGGTGCCTGTGCACTCGCTCCGCTGGTAAGGATTGACGGGCAAGATTATGGAAAGACAACACCGGGCAGCGTTAAGAAGATAATCAATGAATATGGAGAATCATCATGATTGCGTCGATCGAACAGCTTGACGGCATGGCAGCAGAATATAAACAAAAGACCGGGGCCTATAGTAAGATCGTGAAGATCTGCTGCGGTACGGGCTGTATATCCTCCGGTGCACTCAGGGTTTATGAAAAGCTGAACGAGGCCATCGCAGCGGAAAGGTTAACCGATAAGGTGCTTGTAAAAAAGACAGGCTGCCACGGATTATGCGAGAGGGGGCCGATCATCGTTTTCGGTGACGATGAGATCCTGTACCAGACTGTTGGGAAGAGGAACCTGGACGATGATATAAGGCTTTTGCTGAAGACCGTCAAGGACGGAACGGTCGTTGAAAACCTTCTTTACAAAGGGGAAGACAAGACAAAGAGGCATGTATCGCCCCGCGATATTCCCTTTTATGCAGGTCAGACAAGGGTTGTCCTTGCCCTGAACGGCGTTCTTGACCCTGAAGACATCGGGGAATATATCAGTTTCGGCGGTTACAGGGCCGTCCACAAAGCCCTTCAGATGGATCCGGTGCAGATCATTGAATGGATACAGAAATCGGGCCTGAGAGGAAGGGGAGGCGGAGGCTTTCTGACAGGTACAAAGTGGCGTTCATGCAGGGACGCTTCCGGGGAACCTCGATATGTTATAGCAAACGGCGATGAAGGCGACCCCGGAGCCTTTATGGATAGGTCACTCATGGAGGGAAATCCTCATGCCGTTATAGAAGGAATGATCATAGGGGGCTATGCCATCGGCTCCAATCATGGTTTTATCTATGTGAGAGACGAATATCCCCTTGCAGTCCACAGGCTCTCGATAGCCATCGAAAAGGCTAAGGAACAGGGTCTCCTGGGGGCTAATATCTTCAACTCCGGCTTTGGTTTTGATATCAAGATCTACCGCGGCGGCGGCGCCTTTGTTTGTGGTGAATCTACGGCGCTTATGTCGTCCATCGAAGGCAAGACAGGCGAACCCAGGGCAAAGTATATCCATACCGTTGAGAAAGGACTCTGGGATAAACCGTCCAACCTGAATAACGTAGAGACATGGGCATGCGTCCCTCATATAATAAACCGGGGCTGGGAATGGTTTGACTCCATCGGGACCCCTCAAAGCAAGGGGACAAAGGTCTTTTCCCTTGTCGGAAAGGTCAAGAATACGGGACTTGTCGAGGTCCCCATGGGCATTACGCTCAATGAGATCATCTTTAAGCTTGGAGGCGGTATCCAGGGGGACAAAAGGTTTAAGGCTGTCCAGACCGGGGGGCCCTCCGGCGGCTGCATACCCGGTGAATATCTCGACATGCCCGTTGATTTTGATTCACTGACCAAACTCGGTTCCATGATGGGCTCGGGCGGGATGATCGTCATGGACGAGAGGGATTGCATGGTCGACGTGGCGCGTTATTTTCTGAAGTTCCTCGTCGATGAGTCCTGCGGCAAATGCACCCCCTGCAGGGAAGGTGTCAGACGTATGTTCGAGATTGTCGATAATATATGCAAAGGGAACGGATTGAAAGGAGATGTGGAACACCTTGAGGAACTTGCAAGGGCGATCCAGCTCGGTTCCCTCTGTGCGCTCGGCCAAAGCGCTCCGAACCCTGTTCTTTCAACGATCAAATACTTCAGGGATGAATACAATATCCATATCGAGCAGAAGAGATGTCCCGCCGGCGTCTGCAAGGCCCTTACAACATTCACGATCGATCCCGAGAAGTGTACCGGCTGTATGCGATGCGCCCCTGAATGCCCCGTTGCGTGTATCAGCGGCGAAAAAAAGAAGGTACATACGATAGATCGATCGAAATGCATAAAATGCGGCACCTGTTACGATGTATGCAGGTTCGGTGCAGTGAAGTACGAATAGGGGGAGCGACCATGGTGGAGTTTACAATAAACGGAAAAAAGGTTGAGGCAGAGAAGGATGAGGCGATCCTTGATGTCGCCATGCGCGAAGGGTTCGATATCCCCACTCTGTGTTACCATGATACACTTGGTTCCGACGGACGGTGCAGATTATGCGTGGTGGAGGTCCGGAAGGGGAACAGGAAAAGGATCGTTACATCCTGTCTGTATCCTGTTGAAAATGGGATAGAGGTCCTTACAGAATCCCCGGATGTCCTCCTTGTGAGAAAGACCGTTCTGGAGCTTTTGCTTGCCAGATGCCCGGATTCTGAAGTGATCCGGTATATTGCGAAGGAGCATGGGGTGAGTAATACCAGGTATGCTAAAGATAACGACAAGGGCAAATGCATCCTTTGCAATCTCTGCGTGAAGACATGCGAATTCAACGTAGGGGTTACTGCCCTTGGTATGAGCGGGAAGGGTCCCGCAAAAAAGGTCACAACGCCGTACGGTGAGCCGTCCCGCGTCTGTATAGGATGCGGTGCCTGTGTAGCTATATGCCCGACAGGACATATATACATGGAAGACAGGGACGGTGTAAGGATGATCTGGAACAAGCGGTTCGAACTCGCACGGTGCCCAAAATGCAACAGATACCACGCGCCCGTTGAACAGTTGGAGTTTATCGCCGGCAAGTCGGGTACCCCGATCGAAGAACTCCTTATTTGTCCGGATTGCAAATAATTTTTAAAAATGTGACGGAGAGCATAGAAAAAAGCCTTAATCTCCGGTATTTTAAAAATATATGTTGCAATGGTTTTATAAAAGTATAAAATATAAGTAGTTAATATGACACATAAAGTTGTCAGTTGATCATTTTTTAATCATAAAAGGTGCAGTATATGCCTTTTGATCTTGAAAAAATAGGAAAATTTTTAAAGGCCAGGAGGGAAGAGAAGGGCTTTACCATTGCCCAGGTTTCAAGTGTCCTCTGTGTCCGGAAATCCTTGATAGAAGCGATGGAACAGGGCAACTGGAACGTACTCCCGCACTATGTCTACGTTAGGGGTTACATCAAGGAATATGCGAATTTTCTAAACGTAATAAATGAGATTGCGGATGATCTTGCCGAGGAAGAAAAAACGGCAACACCGGAGATTCCGGTTCAGCAGTTAGCTGCAACTCCCCGGAAAAGGATCCCGCGAAAGACATTCGTATACTCGATAGTTATCGTTGTTTTACTGGGCTACCTGATTGTAAGCCGCACACAGAGAGAACAACCATACGCGCCCCCGGTCGAGGCAACAAACGTCATATCATCTTCGGGCGCTTATGGAACGGGCCCGGCAGAGAACAAGTCCCCGGCCGACATGAAGATGCTGATGATCTCCTGTCAGGAACGGACGTGGATCAGCGTTATCATCGACGACGCAGAGAAGAAGGAGTTTATGCTCAATCCGCAGGAGGTCATCATGCTCAGCGCTAAAGAGAGGTTTGACCTCCTCATAGGGAATGCGGCGGGTATAAAGATGTTCCTGAATGGCAGAGATATACAGTTCTCAGGGAAAAGCGGTGAGGTAAAAAGGATCAAGCTGCCGTCGTAACATCAACACACTGCAGATAATGTTGTCTACTGGGTCAGCCTCTCCATCTCTGAGGCGGAGATATCGAAATTAGCATATACCTTTTGAACGTCATCCGAGTCTTCCAGCGCTTCCATCAGCTTAAGCATCGTTTCCGCACTTTTGCCCTCCAGCTTCACTGACGTTTGCGGGATCATGCTAACCTCTGAAACGATATATTTAAGGCCGTTGTCGTCAAAAGCCTTTTTTACTGATTCAAAGTTCGCCACGTCGGTCATGACCTCAATCTCGGTATCGGTATCGACGACGTCCTCTGCCCCTGTTTCGAGGGCCAGTTCCATGATCTTTTCCTCGTCAACGTTCTTTTTGTCGAAGGATATATAGCCTTTCTTCTGAAAGATCCAGGACACACACCCTGCCTCGCCAAGGTTGCCGTTCAGCCTTGATAAGATGTGGCGTACTTCCGCAGCGGTCCGTTTTTTGTTATCGGTGAGTACTTCTATGAGTATTGCCACTCCTCCGGGACCATACCCTTCGTAGGTATATTCTTCGTAGCTTTCACCTTCTATGGCACCGATCCCCTTTTTGACCGCTCGCTCGATGTTGTCTTTCGGCATATTTTCAGCCTTTGCCTGAAGGATGGCAACCCGGAGTCTCGCATTCGCTTCAGGGTCGCCTCCGCCTATACGTGCTGCAGTCGTTATCTCCTTTATGAGCTTTGTGAAGATCTTCCCTCTCTTGGCATCAGCGGCGCCTTTTTTATGTTTAATGGAACTCCATTTGCTATGTCCTGACATCGGACCCCCTGGGAATAAAAATGGTGGGCGATATTGGATTCGAACCAACGACCTCTGGTATGTGAGACCAGCGCTCTAACCATCTGAGCTAATCGCCCATGCGTCTAACTTTTAGTATATTATAATAAAAAAGTCAATATTAAGCCAGCACATGATTTATATTTCATTTCCGGTGGGAATTGTTTAATATCTTTCCATGAGCAGATACGTTTTCGGACCTGTTCCGTCGAGAAGGCTTGGATTCTCCCTGGGTGTGGATATTATCCCGAGTAAATACTGCTGTTACGATTGCATCTATTGCCAGATAGGAAAAACCACGAACCATGGGATTGAAAGAAAAAGTTTTTTTGATCCCTATGCGATCGTCAGCGAGGTCATAGAGAAGGTAAGCACGTCGGATCACATAGATTACATAACGTTTTCCGGTTCCGGTGAACCCACGCTAAACTCTGACCTGGGTTTGATGATCGATGAAATAAAAAGGTCGGTCCATATCCCCGTAGCCGTTATCACGAACGGTGCCTTGTTGTCTCAGGATGATGTGCGAAAGGACCTTCTGACGGCCGATGTAGTTTTGCCGTCGCTGGATGCGGTAAGTGAGGATATATTCCGATACATTAACAGGCCGCACTTACAGATAGAGATCCAGTCGATAATATCAGGCCTTGAGCTTTTAAGAAAAGACTACCGGGGCCAGGTGTGGCTTGAAATTATGCTGGTAAAGGATATCAATGACGATGAAGAAGAACTGGGGAAGCTTAAAGAGGTAATTGACCTAATACATGCCGACAAGGTCCAGTTGAACACAGTTACGAGACCCCCCAGTGAAGAGATAACGGGGAGATTGACGAGGGAAGAACTCGAAAAGGTATGCAGGTTCCTTGGCAATACGTGTGAGATAATATCGACATTTGACAAGACGCCTGTTCAGCATGAAGAGCAAGAATGGTCCAGGAGCGTATTGGATATATTAAAGAGAAGGTCCCTGAGCCTCGATGATATTGTCAAGATCACCGGGGTATCCTTTTATAAGGCAAAAAACAGATTAATGGTGATGGAAAATGAAGGGGATATCAAAAGTTATCATTTCCATGATACGATTTATTACATGATCAAGCAATAAGATGCCGCACGCTTTTGCCATAAAGAACGAATCGGTAAACAGCAAGGGGGTCTGGCGGCTTAGGGATGGATGTCTATCCACCTGCCATAATGATTAAGGACAGTTCTATTACATCACCGTCGCGCATTTGTGTACTCAGGCCATTTCTGAGGAGACCATAGGGCTCATCGTTCAGCCGGACCCCGTAGATATCCTGGTCCAGCTTCATATTGCCGGTCTCAGCGTCTATGATCTGTGGCGCGATCGCAGTAAGTACGTCGCGCAGCGTAGAACCGGGTTCAACCTCAATAACAGAAGGTATCTCGGACACCTGAACGTTAGTTAGGATTTCAATCTTCAACTCAGCCTCTTAACAGTTTTTTGCCATCCGGTGCGGTGTTTAATTGGGCTTCGCTATGCCAAGGCTTTGGAAGCCCATCTTGATGGTCAGTTCAATGATTTCGTCAACGCGTTCCTTGGACTTGTAGTCAAACCAGAATGTCATCCATGAGATCATGCCCAGTATAAGAAGGGCTGCCCATGACGGCTCGAGATCTTTGGCAACTTTTCCGCTTGATTGCAGTTCGATGATGGTGGTTCGAAAAAGTCCGTAGAGACGTCTCCATTCCTTTTTGATCTCCCCGTAATATTTATCTTTTACCGTTAAAGATTCATGGAGAAGAAAACGAAGTTCAGGGTGAGAAATTATCAGTTTCGTGTAGTCGCGGATCATCACTTCCATGCGATCCTGGGGCTCCTTTATCGATTCGGTTTCTATAAGATAAGGTTGAAGGATACTCTCGATCACATGCATATGGACGGAGAAGAGGAGATGATTCTTGCTGCTGAAATAGTGATACAAACTGGGTTTTGTCATTCTGGCAGCCCAACAGATGTCATTGGTTGAAGTTGCATCAAAGCCCTTCACCATGAACAGTTTCATCGCCTTTTGCATGATCTCGATTTTCCTTTTTTCATATTGGCGTGTTACACCTTTTCCTCGTGACATTACCCGCCTCCTCTTAAAACTATTTTAACGATATACCAACCAGTAAGTATATAAATCAAACAATATTTTGTCAAGAACCTGTCTCGTGATGCTGCATCATAAATAAGGCAAACAATAGTTTATACTGTATGATATCCTGATTTTAAAGGAACTACAAGATTTTTTTATATCTCGGATCCGGCAGATATATGTGGTTGCGGCGGGGCTCACATAAACTGGATTAAAACGGGATTACAGATATATTTTTATTATGATTCCCCCCATCCCTTTTATCTTGACAAATAATATGCGTCTATGTAGTATCAAAATTATATTTACCGGTAGATAT
>MVRS01000027.1 GCA_002067975.1 Syntrophorhabdus sp. PtaU1.Bin058 | reverse complement strand
GTGACAGGCGATTTTTCCCTCGGCGCCATCGGCCATCTTTACAGGGACGGCGTCCCGATGCCTTTCAAGGGGGTCATCTTTTCGGGAAATCTCTTTCAATTATTGAACAATGTAAAGGCGGTGGGAACGGACCTGATGTTCTACGGTTCCTGCGGATCTCCGTCGCTTTTTGTTGAAGATATTAAGATAAGCGGGATATAGAAGGTAATAATGACTGAACTGAAGAGTTACGCCTTAAGCGGCACGAGGGAGTTGATCCTGCATTACATGGAAAAGAACGGGAAGGGTATCGTCCTCGATATCCCGTCAGGACAGGGGGCCTTCTCAAAGGACCTTGAGGACGTCGGATTTACCGTCTTCCTCGGCGATCTTGAGGTAAACAATATATTGTACAGGAACAACAGGGTTACGCAGATCGACCTGAACGCCGATCTCCCCTTCAGGAACGGCAATTTTGACTACGTGGTCTGTATCGAAGGGGTGGAGCATATCGAGAACCCGCACCACCTTGTCAGGGAATGCGCAAGGCTCTTGAAAGACAACGGTTGCCTGATCGTTACAACGCCGAACGTAATGACGGTCAAATCCCGCCTGAGGTTCCTCTTTTGCAGCTATCTCGATTACTTCAGATATTTCGGACCCATCAAAGGTGAATCGAGATTCGTCCTCGAAGAGTACGATCATCAGCACATCAATCCTGTTTTTTACGGCGAGATGAAACATATCCTTACAAAATACGGCCTTTCCCTGGAAAAGGTTGAGACGAACAAAAAAGTAAAGAAGGGGAGATTGACGCATCCACTGATTAAATCCGTTATAAAATATAAAACAAAGAAGAGGTTCCCTAAGGACCCTTTTTACATATCGGATACGATGCTTGACGGGGAGGACCTGATCTTTATTGCACGGAAAAACCCGTCAGGCAGTCTCAATTCAAAGTAGCGCGGGGAGAAGTAACGGTTTTATGAAAAAGAAGGTGCTGATAGTCTGCGGCACGAGGCCGGAGGCCATTAAGATGGCGCCGGTGATCAATGGGCTCAAAGGACAAAAATCCGGATTCAATACAATTGTCTGCGTTACGGCCCAGCACAGGCACATGCTCGATCAGGTACTCTCGATCTTCAGGATCTCCCCGGATTACGATCTGAACATCATGAAAGAAAACCAGGATTTGTTCGATATCACCGAAAAATCCCTCAAGGGCCTTAAAGGTGTTCTGGAGACGGTGCGTCCTGATGTAATACTGGTGCAGGGCGATACTACGACAGCCTTTATCGCGGGGCTTGCAGCTTTTTACCTGAAGATCCCCATCGGCCACGTTGAGGCAGGGCTCAGGACGTATAACAAGCAGAGCCCGTTCCCCGAGGAGATGAACAGGCACCTCCTGAGCGTGCTGGCCGATTACCACTTTGCGCCTACGGAATGGAGCAGGTCAAATCTCCTGAAAGAGGGCATCCCTGAGGACAGGGTATGGGTAACGGGGAATACAGTGATCGATGCGCTTATGCAAGTAGCCAGGGGTCAGAGGCCGGCAGTCAGAAAAAGATTTTTTGTGGAGTCTTTCAAAAGGAAGTATAACCTGGAACTCACAACTCAAAACTCAAAACTGATCTTAGTTACCGGCCACAGACGGGAAAACTTCGGGGAAGGTTTTGAGAATATATGCAATGCCTTACGGAGGATCGCCGAACAGAGAAAGGATGTAGTAATAGTATATCCTGTCCATTTGAACCCCAATGTGCAAAGACCCGTCAAAAGGATCCTCGGCAGGGTAGAGAACGTCCGCCTTATCGAACCCCTTGGATATGAAGAGTTTGTCTTTTTAATGAGCAGGTCATTTCTCATACTGACCGATTCAGGCGGCATCCAGGAAGAGGCGCCGTCCCTGGGCAAGCCGGTCCTCGTAATGAGGAGTACCACCGAGAGACCGGAGGGGATCAGGGCAGGCGTTGTGAAGCTGGTCGGCACTAAAGAAAGGGACATTGTCGATGGCACATTTGAGCTGCTGGAAGATAGCAAAGCGTATATGAAGATGTCGGGATCCGCGAACCCTTATGGAGACGGCAAGGCATCGGAAAAAATAGCCCGCATCTTATTTTCTGTTTTACAATAATCTGCATATCGGATATACAGTAATATTATACAAAACATTTTTAACATGCTGCGTTATGTTTAGAAGGGGTTCGTCAGGATCATTGAGCCCCGGAATGAGAATCGTAAGGGGTATTCTCAGATGAAGATAGTATATGCTATAAGGCACGTGGGGATGACGGGAGGGGTAAAGGTCTTTTTCCAGCACGTGGAGCTCCTCAGGAAGATGGGTCATACGGTATACCTTATTACGAGGTTCATCGATGAAGAATGGGGGTTCAGGGTGACGCCGGAGGTTGTCCCTTCTTTCGGCGAAGAATATGTGCCCCAGGCTGACGGTATTGTCGTTACAATGCCAAAAGACGTGAGAGACCTCTGGAAGGTCGCCAAAAAGAGAAAGATACCGCTCTTTCATTTCATGCAGGGTTTTGAACCTGATTATGTACTCGAAAGGATCAGGGGGGATGTTGTACCGGAGTTTTTTCGCTCCAAGGATGTCTTTACGAGGATGAAGTACGCAAGAAAGATATTCGGATGGAGACGGAAGCTCAAAAGGTTCGATGCACTTTACCGGCTTCCTACCGTCAAGATCGCCATCTCTCCTCATCTCGTCGGGGGTGTGGAAAAGAGATACGGTATGGAATGCAGTCTTCTGCCGAACGGGATTGACCGGAGCGTCTTTTCCCCAAAGACGGATAGGCTAAGCTATTCAGGTACGTTAAAGATACTCTCCGTAGGCAATTTTACTCTTGAATATAAGGCGATACCGGACATCATCAACGCGGTGAAGATATTGAAGGACCAGGGGGAGGATGTATTTCTGACAAGGGTATCACCGGCAGATATTTCCGACGCTGAAAGACGGCATGGAGAGGTGGACCGTTTTCTTGTGAGGGTCTCTGAGGCAGAGATGGCGGACCTTTACCGCGAAAGTCATATACTTGTCTCGGCATCCACAGAGATAGAAGGTTTCGGGTTGCCTCCGGTAGAGGCAATGAGTACGGGAACGCCGGTGGTCCTCACAAAGATATCACCATTCCTGGCATTTGATCCGGTCCATGATTATGCCTATTTCGTGAATGTGCACAAGCCGGAGGAGATCGCTAAAGGGATCATCAATATCGCAAGGAGCGAGGCCCTTCGCAGTACCCTTATAAGAAGAGGTTTCGAGGTATCCAACAAATATTCCATAGAGTCCATAGGAAAAATGCTCGAGGATATCTTAAAAAAACATATTAAAACAGACAACATCCCTTCCTGAAAAATATTTCAGTAAAAAATAATGAATATTCTTGACTTGTGTATATTTTACTGTCATGATTAATATGTTCAGTGGTTGAACATATCGAAAATCATTATTATCCTTCGTTTTCACCACAACGCAGCGGCGGTAGCCTG
>MVRS01000026.1 GCA_002067975.1 Syntrophorhabdus sp. PtaU1.Bin058 | reverse complement strand
CATAAGGATTGGAAGGAGTACCCAGATCGATCTGGATCCCCTCGCATGGTTTGAGGAATTCGGCAGGCCTTGCGGCAGCGTCGATGAATTACGGGAAAGACTGATTGACGCTGAGAAAAGGATGAAAGACCCTTCTTATGCTCCGCCTCACTATTCCGTGATGTTGCCGGAACTATTTTCACCTGCCACGGAAGAGGCGATGAAGGCCTTTCTCCCGCCCTCGATCTCTTGAATCCATGAATAGCAGAGAGCCGTCAGCTATCAGCATACAGCTATCAGCTGCTCATACAATGTATCCCGGGTTCCCTCTATTTTGTTGTAACATTGAACGTTGAACATTGAACGTTGAACAGATTTTTTATTTCCATACTGTCAGTATGATACAATACGGAGGTTAAATAATGTTGCAGGCACATAGACCATCTATCGGCAGCGAAGAGCTTGAAGAGGTCAGGAAGGTATTTGAAACGGGATGGCTCGGAATGGGCTCGCAGGTGATAGAGTTCGAGAATATGATGAAGGACTATCTCGGTGCGCGTAACGTAGTAACGGTAAATACAGGGACCACGGCCCTTCACATTGCGCTCGACGCTTACGGGATCGGCCCCGGGGATGAGGTGATCACCCCTTCGTTGACGTTTTGTGCGGGCATCCAGAGTGTCATCTCCCTTGGAGCGACCCCGGTGTTTTGTGAGGTTGATCCCGACACGCTCAATATTGATATTGCCGATATGGAAAAAAGGATAACGCCCAGGACAAAGGCGATCATGCCGGTCCATTATTGCGGGTATGCCTGTGACATGGACAGGCTCCTCGGGATTACCAGAAATAAAAAGATCGTTGTTATCGAAGACGCTGCCCATGCCTTCGGCTCCGTGTACAAAGGCAAAAAGATCGGCAGTATCGGCGATGCAACATGTTTCAGCTTTGACCCGATCAAGAATTTCACCTGCGGTGAGGGGGGCGCCGTAGCCTTAAGCGATGATAATATCGCAGAGGAGATACGGAGGAAGAGGGTACTCGGGATATCGAAGGATTCATGGCAAAGACAGAAAAAGGCCCAGAGCTGGTATT
The DNA here is from genome assembly GCA_002067975.1 of Syntrophorhabdus sp. PtaU1.Bin058. Taxonomy (GTDB): domain Bacteria; phylum Desulfobacterota; class Syntrophorhabdia; order Syntrophorhabdales; family Syntrophorhabdaceae; genus UBA5609. The sequence continues at coordinate 2,363 of MVRS01000026.1, read as the reverse complement.
ATGAGGTAGTAACGCAGGGATACCGTTACCATATGAGCAATATCAATGCTGCTATCGGGATCGCCCAGCTCAGAAAACTCGACAGGTTCATAGCGAGAAGGAAAGATATTGCAGAGCGCTACAACGATGCCTTTCGAGGGATCGAAGGTATCAGGATGCTCAAATGGGAGCTGCGGGAGATGGCCCCCTTTATGTACATAATCCGCGTTGCAGGGGACAGGAGGGATGAGATGATGGATTTTCTCGCCTCGAAAGGAGTGGCGAGCGGAGTCCATTACATACCGAACCATCTCCAGCCGTTTTTCAGCAGATATTCAACGGAGCTTCCTGCTACGGAAAAGGTCTGGAAAGAGATCATCACCATCCCTCTCTTCTATGATATGACCGATGACGACGCGGCGCTTGTCATCCGCTCGGTCAAAGAATTTTTCGGCTGTTAAACTAAGGCATTATAAAAGCAGATAGAAGATAGCCGTCAGCAGTCAGCTATCAGCGTCGATTATCGAGTATCAAGTGACGAGTATCCGGTATCTGCCTATTTAGTTTGTTTTGTCTTAACCTTGAACGTTGAACATAGAACGTTGAACAGATTTTTTGTACGATATACTGTCCAATATGATGTCCCCAAAAGTAAGCATAAATCTCTGCTGTTATAATTCGGAGAGGTTCCTGGAAGAGACCCTCAAAAGCATCGGGGATCAGACCTTCAGGGATTGGGAGCTCATCGTTGTCAACGACGGGTCGTCGGATTCCACCGAGTCGATCGTTGACGGATTCAAGGCCCGCGGGTTTCCGGTATCATATCACTATCAGGAAAACAGGGGGCTCGGCTATTCACGTAACCGGGCCCTCGAGCTTTCCGGGGGCGATTACATTGCCTTTATCGACCACGATGATGTGTGGCTCCCTGAAAAACTGGAGAAACAGGTAGAGGTCTTTGAGCACAGGAAGGATATCGATTTCATATACACGAACTACTTCATACAGAAAGGGGAGCGAAGAAGCGTATCGTTGAAAGGCCCTCAGCCTGATGGAGAGGTCTTCGATCATTTTCTGAGACGTTATCCGGTCAGTGTTTTGACCGCTGCGATCAGAAAGAGCGCGATCTCCGGATTTGAAGAACGTTTCGATACTAAGCTGAGACTGTGTGAAGAATACGACCTCTTTATGCGATTGCTGTTCCGCTCAAAGGCAGCCTACATCGGGGAACCGCTGGCAGTCTACAGGATCCATCCCGACAGGGCAAGCACCCGGTTCATCGACGAATGGCCCGATGAGATGGAAGGTATTATAAGAAAGTATAAAAAGACCCTCAATGGCTTTGAGGGGAAACACGCTGAAGCGCTCCGTTACCTTTACGGCAAGATCGGTTATTACAGGGCACGCGCGGCAATGGCAGAAGAGAAACCAGAAAAGGCAAGGAGATATCTGAGGCCATATATCGGGATCGATCCCCGTTTCATAGTGCTTTACGCAATAACCTTTTTACCCTCAGCGGTGTGGCACAAGGTTGTTTCGATCGGAAGCAAGGGATATTTCGATACATAATTTCAAAAATTTATGAGAAGATTATTACAACACGCATCATGGTGAATCGCATGAAAGGCAAAAGGATCTGTTTTGTAGCAGCCATCGAGCTCTCCATCCGCGTTTTTATGGTGGAACACATAAAAAGGTTAAGCAGCAGATACGGCATCACGGTAGTAGTCAACACAGATAATAGAAACTTCCTGAAACCCTATGGCCTTGACGTGGAGGTCTTTCCAATAAAGATACTGAGAAGACCGCTGCCGGTCTCCGACCTGTCGGCATTATTCAGGCTTTACAGGTTCTTCAGGAGGGAGGGTTTTGACGCAGTCCATTCCATTACACCAAAGGCAGGTCTGCTTTCGATGCTTGCCGCCCGCCTTGCCGGCGTGCCCATAAGGATCCACACCTTTACGGGCCAGGTCTGGGCTACTGCGAAAGGGATGAGAAGACGGTTTCTGAAGGGCATGGATAAACTGATCGCCCGCTGTGCCACGCACGTCCTCGCTGACAGCAGATCGCAGCTGGATTTTATCGTCAGCGAAGGGGTCGTTCAGCGCGAAAAGACCGCTGTCATCGGGAACGGATCGATCTGCGGGGTGGACAGCGTGCGTTTCAAGCCTGATCCGGAGGCGCGAAAGACGTTGCGGGAACAATTTTCCATACCCGACGACGATATTATCTTCCTCTTCCTCGGCAGGCTTACCCTGGACAAGGGACTCCTTGACCTTGCCGCAGCATTTTCACGTGTATGCAGGACAAAAGAGAACGTCCATCTTCTTATCGCAGGGCCTGACGAAGAGGGGATGAAAGAAAAGATCCTCTCGATCTGCGGC
>MVRS01000025.1 GCA_002067975.1 Syntrophorhabdus sp. PtaU1.Bin058 | reverse complement strand
GGCGTACATTTTAGTACGTCGAGTCGATGACGACGCAGGCAACGAAGCTATATGAATGAATGCAATTTGGTATCAGCCTATTTTATTGGAAGGCCTTTCTTATCTCCTTCTTCAGGATCTTTCCCTGTGGGCTCTTCGGCAATTCTTTCCAGAACTCCACTGATTTGGGTTTCTTGAAACCTGCCAGCCGCTCGCCGCAGAATGCCTTGATCTCATCCTCCGTGGCCTTGGCGCCTGCCTTCAGGACAATAATGGCCTTCACAACCTCCCCCCAGTGTTCATCCTGCACCCCGATTACCGACGCCTCCGACACCGCTGGGTGTTGATAAAGGACCTCCTCTATCTCCCGCGGATACACGTTAACCCCGCCGGAAATGATCAGGTCGTTTTTTCTCTCAACGATATACACGTAGCCGTCTTCGTCAAGCCTGCCGAGGTCGCCCGTATGGAGCCAGCCATTTCTCAGCTTCTCCGCCGATTCCTTCGGCATCTGCCAGTAGCCTTTCATCATCGCTTCGCTTCTGCCGATTATCTCACCCACTTCGCCGATGGGAAGATCATTATCATTCTCATCGACGATCCTGATCTCGTAATTGAGCACAGGCCTTCCGGAAGAGGCCAGCCTGGCGACTTTCTTCTCGGAACCATCCATAATATGGTCTTCGGGTTTCAGGCACGTGGTAAAGGGCCCGCTCTCGGTCTGACCGTACAATTGGGCAAAGCCACAGGGAAAAACCTCTAACGCCCTTTTCAGGAGTTCTACGGGCATAGGGGCGGCTGCGTACAGGATCAGCCGGAGGCTGCTCAGATCAAATCTTTTTACATCCGGGACCTGGAGGAGGCTATGGACCATCGTGGGGACCATTTGACATCGCGTGATCCTCTCCTTTGCAATATATTCCAGCGCCTGCACCGGATCAAATCCCCCCTCACGCCGGATATAGAATGTGTTTGGCAAAAGGGAATGGCGTACAATGTTATCTTCGCATGCCACATGATACATGGGGAAAGTGATCAGGACCCTCTCGTCGTATTCAACCCTCAGATCGATGGCGCTTGCCACTGCGTCGGATATAAGGTGCCTGTGCGTTCTCATGGCGCCCTTTGCCCTTCCTGTAGTTCCGGCGGTAAAGATAATGCTCAATACATCGTCTTCGGATACCGGGACCCCCGGTTCAGTGGCGTAACCGGCAGCAAGCACCTCTTCGTAACCTTCCATAACCGGCAGCTGAGCGCCCTGGAGGCATATGTAACAATCCACAGATTTCAGTTCGGGCTTCAGGGCCAAAACCATTTCAACATAATCCCTGTCAATAAAGAGGAATTTCGGCGTCGAATAGTCTATGATCTCTTTTATCTCGTTTTTCTTTAAATGGTTGTTATAAGGGCAGAAGATGCCGCCGGTCTTTGCCGCGGCAAAATATATCTCCATAAATTGATGGCAGTTGTGCACAAGTACGCCTATGCGGTCACCTTTGTTCAGGCCCTTCTTCAAGAGTGCATTCGCCAGACGATTCACCCTTTCATTGAACGCCTTGAAGGTCAGCCGCGTATCTTCCGAGACGATCACCGTTTTCTCAGGAAACTTGTTTGTATTCCTTGTCAGTATGTCTCCGAAAACCATTTTTTACCCCCTGATTTGTTTTATATTTTCCAAAAACCCCGTCATCGGTCCCCCTGGAAACCGTTGATGATACCCTCTTGAATGTAATCCCTGTTCAAACTATCATGCGTTGTTTTTACAATTTGAATGTCTTCCCTGAATAGCGGTATTTTATCATGCCCCCTTTTTTTATAAAAGCAAGTATTTCTTCTGTGTGTATGGTGTCATCATAGCCAAAGAGCCCTGTGGTTCGATCTATGGCAATGAGGAGGTGCCCCGGATTGAACACGTGATATTGGTGTGCATTTTAGATACAATCTGTGTCATATGGACACGCCCGTTTTTTGCTAAGCAGATTTCAACAAATAAACAGAAAAAGGGGCGTGTCCATGTACACAAACAGCAGGCTAAAAGACTCTCTTCAGGAGTTCGCTCCCAATAACCGCCTTTTCAACCTCTCTGGAGCCCTCATAGATCTCCACGATCTTGGCATCCCTGTAAAACCTCTGGATATCATACTCTGCAATATATCCATATCCTCCGTGCAGCTGCAGCGCTTCGTTCGTAACATAGACGGCTGTATCTCCGGCATACCATTTGGCCATTGAGATCAATGCCGGGTCGAGCTTTCCGTGATCGAGGAGCCAGGCCGATCTCCAGTAGAGGCTCCGCGCCGCCTCGATCCTTGTTACCATCTCGGCGAGCTTGAACTGGATGCCCTGAAGCTTAGAAAGGGTCCCCCCGAAGGCCTTTCTTTTCTTCACATGCGAGATGGCCATCTCAAGCGCCCCCTGGGACACGCCGACACCCTGGGCTGCTACGTGATTCCGCGTCTTGTTAAAGAAGTCCATGAGCTGGTAAAAGCCTCGCCCTTCCTGTCCGATAAGGTTCTCTGCGGGCACCTCCATATTGCTGAGGCTCAGCTCGGCCGTGTTTGAGGCCCTGATGCCCATCTTGCCGTGTATCTTTGTGGCCTCATATCCCGGTGTAGAGGTATCCGCCAATATGATGCTGGCCCTCTTGTGGGGGTCCTTCTCGTCCGGATCGGTAATCGCATAAATAAGCATAAAATCGGCAAGGCAGCCGTTTGTGATAAACATCTTTGACCCGTTGATAAGGTACTTGTCGCCCTTCTTTTCCGCCCTCGTCTTGACCATCGTTACGTCACTGCCTGCATCCGGCTCGGTGATGGCAAAGGCTATCATCTTCTCCCCCGTAGGGATCAGGGGCAGGTATTTCTTTTTTTGTTCTTCCGTCCCGAAGGCCTGTACCATCTCCGAGCCAAAGCTCCAGGAGTTGACGCTCTGGCCGCATCCGGGATCGACACGCCAGAATTGCTCGGTTATGAGGGAGTGTTCGAGAAAGCCGAGACCGGCCCCTCCATACTCTTCCTTGATGAATGTCCCGACGAAACCGTTCTCGCAGGCACGTTTTGCTATGGCAAGGTCAAACTCCTCTTTCTCGTCGAACTCTTTTGCCCTGTCCTTGAATTCTCCTTCTGCAAATTCCCGTGCCGCCTTAACTATGTCTTTTTGTTCTGATGTAAGCTCCATCTATAAACCTCCAGAGTATATGTCGCTTCTGCCTTCCGAATTTCACGAAAGCCGAGCATTACGTAAAGAAATTAAAAGCAATTGTCATGCCATATGCATATATCGTATAT
>MVRS01000024.1 GCA_002067975.1 Syntrophorhabdus sp. PtaU1.Bin058 | reverse complement strand
AGCTTCGACATCTTCGCCGTTCCCGTCATATAGAGGACGGCCCCTGCCCCCATGAAGAGGAGGGCCTTATACAATATATGGGCGAAGGCATGGGCACAGGCGCCGTTGAGCGCAAGCTCCGTCCCTATCCCGACACCGGCAACCATGTATCCGACCTGGCTTATGATATGGTACGCAAGGACCCTTCGCATATCGTTCTCTATGACGGCGTAGAAAACGCCGTAGACGGTCATCGCCGTTCCGAGGATCGCAAGCACCTCGAACCCCGGGAAGCCCCGCGCAAGGACGTACACGGCTGTCTTCGTCGTGAAGGCACACATGAAAACGGCGCCCTCGACGGTCGCCTCCGGATATGCATCGGGCAGCCACGCATGGAGGGGCAATACGGCGGCATTAAGGGAAAATCCCGCCAGGATAAGGTATTCTGCGAGGCCTGCGTTGTCGGGGAATATCCTGTCAAAGACAAGGGTGCCCGTCTTGAAGTAGTAGAACAACATCCCCGCAAAGAACAGGAGACCGCCGAATACGTGCATAAGGAGATACCGGTATCCGGCATCGACGGACCGCTTTTCTTTTCTGTACCAGACAAGGAACACCGACGAGAAGGCCATAGCCTCCCAAAAGATAAAGAGGGTCAGGTAATCCCCGGCGAAGATTGCGCCCAGTGAGCTTCCCACGTAGAAGGCGCCCGCAATGTGATGCCCGTCCTCTTTTACATGGAGCGCATAGAGGGCCCCGAGAAAGGCCATGATGACAAAGACCCAGGCAAAGACAAGGCTCAGCTTGTCCACCCTGCCGAAAACGATGTTCATATTCAGGAACCGGCAGCTCCCGTAGGTGCCGGCGTGCATAAGGGCAACATCAATGATCGAAAGCACCGGGATGAAAAGGATGAAGGACTTCCTCGCCTTCCCTTTCATAAAAGGAAGCAGGAGACTGCCGATATAGAAGAAGATCGCCGGGTGTACCCACCTATCCATAGTAATCCTCATCCTTTGAAAGAAAGAGATGCGCTATCCCCTTCCCTATCTTTATGAGAAGGAAACAGCCAACAATACTGAACGCCGTCCAGAAGGCAAAGACCTTGTCGATCCAGTAATGGGTATGCTCGCCCCTGGGCAGGACGACGTCAAAGATCACTACCGCGACAAGGTAGGCGATGAGGACCTTCTTCAGCGTCTTCATGTTCCTTCTCAGGAAGTCAATGTATTTTACAAAGTCCATGTATCTGCACCTCGTGAAATCCTAAATCCTGAACTTGTATATTCACGGTTTAAAATTGCAAATTGCAAATTGCAAATCGCAGCAATCTTTTCTGCGCTCACGGCATCATCCTCCCGATAAGATTTACAAAGAATTCCGGGAACAGGCCGAGCCCAACGGATATAAGGGAAGCAAGGACAAGGGGCACCACCATTGTCAGGGGGGCTTCCTTTATGTCGCTCCGCTTCCATGCACCCTGTTTCCCCTTGAAGAACGCCTTGAAGGTGATCGGTGCAAAATATCCCGCATTAAGGAGCGTACTCGCCATGAGGACGATCACTATGGGGATATCGTGGATCTGAAGGGCGCCGTGGAGGAGGTACCACTTCGTGACAAATCCTGCCACCGGCGGTACGCCGATCATGCTCAGCGACGCTATCGCAAAGGCGCCCATCGTGAAGGGCATCGCGTAACCGATCCCTTCCATGTCGCTTATCTTCCTCTTGCTGGTAGCAACGAATATCGCCCCGGCGCAGAAAAAGAGGGTGATCTTGCTGAAACCGTGGTTAACGATATGGATGATGCCTCCGAGGACGCCTGACGCATCGAGGAGCGCCACTCCGAGGACGATATAGGAGAGCTGGCTCACTGTTGAATAGGCGAGCCGCGCCTTGAGGTCGTCCTTTGTGAGGGCTATGATCGACGCGAGCAGGATCGTGATGGAGACGAAATAGGCTGTCCAGATGCCGAGATGAAGATTATTCAGAAGCTCTACCCCGAATACGGAGAGCATGACCCTCGCGATACAGAAGACCCCGGCCTTCACGACCGCCACGGCATGGAGCAGTGCGCTTACCGGAGTGGGAGCGACCATGGCCGAAGGGAGCCAGTTATGGAGGGGCATGATAGCCGCCTTCGCGAAACCGAAGAGAAAAAGGATGTACGTGACGGTCACCCAGGTGCTGTTCGCATCTTTCGAGAAGATGCCCGTGAGGATATTGTCGGAGAAATCGAGGTTACCCGTCATGACGTACGTGAGGACTACGGCCGGGAGCAGCAATCCCTTGGAGGTCCCCATGAGGTAGACGATGTACTTCTTTGCGCCCGCGTACCCTTCCTCGTCCTGGTGATGTGCGACAAGGGGGTAGGTAAAGATCGTGATGATCTCGTAGAAGAGGTAGAGTGAAAAGAGGCTCCCCGAATAGGAGACGCCCTGCGCCCCGAGTATTGCGATGGCAAAACACGTGTAGTAGCGGGTCTGGGCGTGTTCATCGAGAGACCTCATGTAGCCGATATTGTAGAAGGTGGCAAAGATCCAGAGGAACGATGAGACAATACCGAATATGAGCGAGAGGGCGTCGACCCTGAAGTTGAGGGAGATGCCCGGCGCGATCGTCGAGAGCGTATAGAAGATCTTGTTCCCGTTCATTATGTCGGGCACCATCGAAGCAACGGCAATAAAGGTCAAAATCGATCCCGCCACTGACCAGGTCTCGCGGAGGTTGGGCCTTTTCTTCGAGAGGGCGATGAGGATGGCTGTCACAAGGACAATGATAACGGGTATGAGCGGTCGTATACTCTCTATATGCATGGTCAGTCTTTCATCTCCTTCAATTGCGATCCTTCAACGTGCCTGAGCTTCCTGAAGATGAGTATGATGATCGCAAGCGCTATAGAGGCCTCTGCCGCGGCAATACCCATGATAAACAACGTGAAGGCCATGCCGTAGGCGCTGTCGGGTGCGACGAACCTGTTGAAGGCCACAAGATTGAGGCCTGCACCGTTCATGATAAGCTCCATCGATATGAGCATGCTCACAAGGGTCCTCCGGTATACGACACCGAGTATTCCGCATGCAAGCAGAACGAGACCGATAAAAAGGTATATGTTCAGGCTGTTATAGAGTCCCATCCCTGTCATTTTTCACCTCTTGAATAAAGGGAGAGCATGACAGCGCCGATGATCGCAACGACGATAAGGAGGGAGATGAGCTCAAAGGGGAATGTGAGTGTGTCAAAGAGGAGCCTGCCGATATCCTTTGTCGATTTGACCAGCGGCGACAGCAAAACGTCCCATTTTGTCTTCACGACGACCTTCGCGAAGACAAAGAG
>MVRS01000023.1 GCA_002067975.1 Syntrophorhabdus sp. PtaU1.Bin058 | reverse complement strand
ACGACCGCTTCATCATCATCCTCGATGCGGACAAGGTCTTCTCCAGTGAAGAGCTCTCCATCGTCCATGACATGAAGGGCGAACCGGAGAAGATGGCGGTGTAGTAAAGACAGCTAAGAGCGGAGAGCTGAGAGTTAAAAGCGAAGGGCGGAACGCCCGTAAGGCGTGAGGCGTGAGGCGATTAAACCCCTTACGCCTTACGACTGACGGGGTTTATCGGGTTTAAGGTCTATGACCGAGGGACAGAAGGAGATACGGAAAGAAGAAGGGGCTGCCGGCATAGCCGGTCCTGTGTCTATGTCTATAAAGGACTTCAACCGCTTAAGCCGGTTCATCCATAAGGAATGCGGAATAAATATTACGCCTACAAAAAGAGCCATGCTGGAAGGACGTTTGAACAGGAGATTGAAACGTCTGGGCATGAGGTCATTCGCTGAGTATTGCGATTACCTTTTCAGCAAGCAGGGGATTGAGAGCGAGCTCATATGGATGATCGATGAGGTTACGACGAACAAGACGGATTTTTTCCGTGAACCGGTCCATTTCGAATACCTTACCAAAAGGATCCTGCCGGAACTGGCAGATATTGCAAGACGTTTTGGTCATAAAAGGCTGGCAGTATGGAGCGCAGGATGCTCGAGCGGGGAAGAACCGTACACGCTTGCCATGGTGATCAATGAGTTTATCGATACCAACCCCCGTACCAATCTTTCTTATATAGTTATCGCTACAGATATATCGCCCAGTGTGCTTGAAAAGGCTGAAAAGGCCGTCTACGAAGATGAAAAGGTTACCTCCGTTCCCTCTGAGATGAAAAAGAAATATCTCCTGCGCGGGAAGGACAAAATGAAAAATTTTGTCAGGATCGTGCCGGAATTGCGGGAACATGTAAAATTCAGAAGACTGAATTTCATGGACGGTGATTTTGGCTTCAATGAAACGATCGATATCATCTTCTGCAGAAACGTTATTATCTACTTCGACAGACAAACTCAGAAGACCCTGCTGAATAAGTTCTGCAGATGCCTGAGTCCCGGAGGATATGTATTCATGGGACATTCTGAAACACTGTTCGGCATGGACATTCCGCTTGCACAGATAATACCGACAGTATACAGGAAGATTCCATGACACCATACGATGTGAGTCTCCTCAGCGTCTATCTTAAACCGGGTGAATTACATGTCACCGATAGACCTGCGATCATTACCACGGTCCTCGGTTCATGTATCTCGGTGATAATGTTCAGCGACCGGCCGCAACTGGCCGGCATGTGTCACGCAATGCTCCCGTTCAATGGAGGGACAAACGGTTGTGACGTCGTTAAATTTAAATATGTAGATGCCTCAATAGCCTACATGGTGAGGAAATTCGAGCACCAAGGCGTCAGGCGAAGCGATATCAAGGTGAAGCTTTTCGGCGGTGCCGACATCCTGTATTACATCGAGGAGGATAAAGAGAGGCACACTGTCGGAAAGAAGAACATTACAAAGGCGTTGGAGATTATCAATAATGAAAGGTTGAACCTGCTTATGTCGGATGTCGGGGGCACAAGCGGGCGCAAGATCTTCTTTTTCACACATACAGGGGAGATACTTTTGAAACGGTTATGCCGGAAGACCCAGAGGAGTTTTAAATGAATAACAGGATCAAGGTCCTTATTGTCGATGACTCTGCCGTGGTGAGGCAGACGCTGGAAAGTATACTCTCTTCCGACCCGCTTATAGAGGTTGTGGGGTCTGCCAGGGATCCTTTTGTTGCAGCCGAAAGGATGAGAGAGGTTGCCCCTGACGTTATAACCCTCGATGTCGAAATGCCGCGAATGGATGGAATTACGTTCCTGCAGAAGGTCATGAGACAGCACCCTATACCGGTGGTAATGTGTTCGAGCCTCACGGAGAAAGGCTCGGAGACGGCAATGAAGGCCATGGAGTATGGTGCCGTTGATATTATTCAGAAGCCCCGTATCGGCGTAAAACAGTTTTTAGAAGAGACAAAGGTCATAATCTGTGATGCGGTGAGGGCAGCAGGGGGTGCACGGATCAAAAGAATAACGTCAAACATAAGGAATGTCGCGCCGAAGTTGAGCGCCGATGCCGTTCTGGACAAACCTAATTCCAGGGCGATGATACAGACGACCGAAAAGGTTATTGTGGTCGGTGCATCAACGGGCGGTACAGAGGCACTGAGGGATTTTCTTGAAGCCATGCCGCTTGACATGCCCGGCATGGTTATCGTCCAGCACATGCCCGAACATTTTACCGCTGCCTTTGCAAAAAGGCTTGACAATATCTGTCGGATCTCGGTAAAAGAGGCTGAAAGCGACGATACGGTGGTTCGAGGGCGTGCCCTCATTGCCCCGGGCAACAGGCATACGCTGCTTAAAAGAAGCGGTGCCCGGTATTATGTGGAGGTCAAGGACGGTCCCCTTGTCTGCAGGCACAGACCCTCGGTGGACGTGCTCTTCAGGTCCGCCGCGCGATATGCCGGAAAAAATGCGGTAGGCGTTATCATGACCGGTATGGGCGATGACGGGGCTAAAGGCATGCTTGAGATGAAGCAGGCCGGGGCTTGCACCATTGCCCAGGACGAGGCATCCTGCGTCGTCTTCGGCATGCCGAAAGAGGCTATCAAGCTCGGCGCCATTGACACGGTAACACCCCTCAATAATATCGCAGGCGTAGTCCTGAGGGAATCGAATAGATAATTTTCGTTAACCCCGTCAGTCGTAAGGCGATAAACCCCGTCAGTCGTCAGGCGTGAATCGTAAGGGGAGAAAACCTATACAACACGCAGAAAGAGTATCTTACTTGTCCCTCGTTCCTCGTCTCTCGCAGAGTATCTGACCAGTATCAAGTATCTGTTCTTTCAACCTTGAACGTTGAACATGGAACCTTGAACAGATTTTCCCTCACACCGCCATCTTCTCCGGTTCACCCCTCATGTCATGGACGATGGAGAGCTCTTCACTGGAGAAGACCTTGTCCGCATCGAGGATGATGATGAAGCGGTCGT
>MVRS01000022.1 GCA_002067975.1 Syntrophorhabdus sp. PtaU1.Bin058 | reverse complement strand
ATTCCTCGACAGTGCTGTTGCATTTTTCGCCACAAAGCTTTCGAGGGTATGCGTCATGGCGTCCATCCCCGATGAAGCGTATATGTTGAAGGGACAACTGTCAAGGAAATGCGGATCGTAGAGTGCGAGCCGCGGATAGTTGTATTCGGTGTTAATGCCAAACTTCCACTTCTCCTTCGTGTCGATGAAAACCGCGTAAGGAGTCACCTCGCTGCCCGTACCGGCAGTAGAGGGCAACGCAATAACCGGCAGGGGCACATTCTTCACCTTGCCGAACCCCCTGTAATTGATCGCATCCCCCTTATTGGTCTTAAGGGTCGCGAGGCCTTTTGCCAGATCGAGGGTGCTGCCGCCTCCGATCCCGACAAAGCAGTCCAGGTCATGAGGTTCAAACTGTGCCTTCACCTTGTCCAGATAATCGTATGTGGGCTCAGGCATCTCACTGACGAGCAGTACGACCTTTCCCAGTTGGGCCTTCAGCAATTCTATGATCTCCTTAACATATGCGTTATTCTCATAGAGTCCGCTGTCGATCACCAGCCCGGCCTTGCTTAACTCAAGGTCTTTCAGACGGTTCGGCAGTTCCTTCGCCATCTCATTGCCGATGAGCATCTCGGTCCTCACGATAAAACGGATATTCTCATGCAAATAATCTTTCATCAATCCCCCTTCGAATATAGATTCATCATGTTTATTGCACCTCTTTTACATCATAGTATAGATCGGTGATGCGCATGTGCTCGGTCATCTTCCTCATGGTAACGTTCATATTCTGGTGCCTGTACTGATCCAGCAACACATTCAAGGCCTTTTCTTTCTCTCCGGAAAAATAAAAGAAGCTGTTGTTTTTCTTCTTTATGAGATCACCCTCATACCTGTTCTTTCGCCATGCAAGGATGTCATGTTCAAACGTCACTTCTCTTGTAGCGCCGAAATCTATCCCGTCGCTGAAATCGAGCAATGCATATGAGGCAAATTTAACCAGATCATCGATCTCACTCTTACAGGAAGGCAACATCCCTGACGCCAGGGATCCAATATAGGAGTCAAAGTCTCTCTTGCATTCCAGGATGACACGCCACGTATATTTCCCGTTCATCTTTCCCACGCCGCCTTCGCGGATGAAGGTAAAATTATCAGGTTTGCCGTAATAACTGCGAAGACTCTCAGGGGTATCAAACCACTCGTTCCTTGCTTCATCCCTGAAATCACTGAAGATAGAACGGACCGACTGCGGTGCGTGCCCTGAATTTTCTATGACCGTAACGATGAAATCAACCGGGTTGATCCCCTTCGAATAGATAAATTTCATCAGGTCGAAATAACACCGGTAGTTCCAGAAAAACTGGATGAGCCAGTGTACGGGACGGAAGAAAAGTATCTCTTCTTCAGACATGGTCGACGTTGACCTGATGCCCTCTTCGCACTCGAATGACAGGACGTCGTCGTATTGTCCGAAGGCGCTGTCGATAAGACGGAACTTCGTTGCAAGCTCAAATCTTTTTCGTTCTTCAGGGAGCGTCAGTTCGCTCCCATCGATCAGAAGACAGTTGTAACAGATTATATAGCTTACGTTCCAGCCAAAGAGCGTCCTCAGGCTTGTGAGGTGGCTCTCTTTCGTCTCCCCCGGAAGCGCCAGGATGATCTCTGTGCCTGAAACCCCGCCTGCTTCATTGACGTGATCAACGATCTCCCGAAAGTGTTTGCTGTCGATGTTGCTCCTCTTGATGTTTTTCAGCGCCACCGGATCAAGCGATTGCAGGGACGAAACGAGATACGTCGCCTCTCCCATTATCTCAGCAATCTCGATACTTCTTTTTGTCTTGACCCAGTTAATGGTGCATCGACGGGGATAGTCCTTTGTCTGCTGGAGAAGCCTGATACGCTCTGCGATCTTAATGTCTCTTTTGGAGATGCCGAAATTGGCGTCGGCAAAGCAGAGGAGGTTGGTTTTATTTACATGATCCGCGATATAATCCAGCTCATCCAGTACCCTGTTTATATCAAACAGTTTTACCTTGTGCTGCGATACAAGCCCCTGGGCGCAGAAGGTACAGGTAAAAGGGCAGCCCCTGTTCGTTTCAACGATCGGGATCAGATCATAGTCAAAGAATTTATCGAGCGTGCCGGTAAGGTACGGGGATGGAACCCTGTCGAGATCTTCTATCCTCTCAAGGCGTCTTCCGCATACGGGCACTTCATTAAAAAATACACAGCCGTCTATCGGGCCCTGTTTGCTCTTTGCAATGTCTGCGCCGTTTTCAAGAAACCGCCCAAGCAGATTTGCAAACCCTATCTCTCCTTCGTTGATGACATAAAAATCAACCATCGGGTTTTTCTTAAAAAATGCGCCGTAGCCGTCGTCGGTCTGATTGACGTTGGGACCACCCCATACTACCATAGTCCTGCTGTCAAGGGATTTTGCAAGCTTCGATACTTCATTGTTCAGGTTGGCGCTCCAGGTGTAATTGCTTAAGCCGAGGATGTGCGGCGGATCGCCCTTCAATCTTCTTATAAGATCTCCGGGATACTTAAAAAGTTCTATATCTACCTCATTGCCGAAAACCTTTTTAGCGTACGATGCGAGAAAACCGATATTAAGCGGGAACATATAAGATCCCCCGCCAAGGAAGTTATGGACGAGGTCTGATAGGTAGATTTTTAATTTTGCCATTAAATCGGTCCTACCCCTTCTCTATCCTTTTCCATCATAGCCGAACAATTTCCTCCCTTTCCCGCTGCAGCATAATAGTTCTTCATGAAAAATCCAAGCCTCCGAATTGTTCAACGCTCTTTTTATATTCTTCCCATTGACCGATATCGATCCACCCTCCGTATATTGG
>MVRS01000021.1 GCA_002067975.1 Syntrophorhabdus sp. PtaU1.Bin058 | reverse complement strand
TACCCTGAAAACACTTCCTTTGCCGGGAGTGCTTTCGAGTTCGAGTTTTCCTCCATGCGCTTCAACGATAGACTTCGCAATCGAGAGGCCGAGACCGGACCCTCCCTGTCCTGCGGAACGCGCCTCCTGCGACCGGAAGAACCTCTGGAAGATCTTTTCCTGTTCCTCAGGAGGGATCCCCGGGCCTGTGTCCCGGATGCTCAGGACCGCCGTGTCGCCCTTTTGTTCAACCGAAACCTTCACCGTGCCCCCGGGAGGGGTGTATTTTATTCCGTTATCAACAAGGTTGAGGAGGAGACGTCTCAAATGTGCGAGGTCTCCTGTCACCTCGAGGGGCTCCGTGTTCCCCATAACCAGGCCTATCGATCTTTTCCCGGCAAGGAGAGAGGTCTGGTCCAGCACCTCTTCAACGAGATGGACAAGGTCAACGGGCTGTGCATCCATCCTGAGGACCCCGGCGTCCGCCCTGGCAAGGAGGAGGAGTCCTTCTACGATGCGGGAGATCCGCTCTATCTCCTCCAGTGCGCTTTTTAATATCGCCGTATACTCTTCCGGGCTTCTCTGCGAGCGGAGGGCTACTTCTATCTCGCCCCTGAGGATAGTCAGCGGTGTTTGCAGTTCGTGGGAGGCGTCAGCCGTAAACTGGCGCATCTCCGCAAAGGCATCATAGAGGCGGCTTAGCATGTCATTCAGGGTCCCTGCAAGCCTGTCAAGTTCGTCCTGTGTACCGGCAAGTTCGAGACGCTCATTCAACTGCCCTGCGCCGATCTTTCTCGCTGTTTCGGTCATGCGGTCCACCGGTTTCAAGGCCCTGCGTGCAAGTATCCACCCGCCGCCACCTGCACACAGCAGTGCGACGGGGAGGAGTATAAGAACGATCAGAAGAAAGTGGTACATAGTGCTGTAAAAGCCCTTTCTCGACATCCCTACGCGTACCACATTGATAAGCCTTCCGGATTCGACTACAGGCCACGTGAGGACCCTGACCGGATATGCGTCGGCAATCGTTATTGTTTCGAAGGTGGCGATACCCTTCAGTGCATTCTCTCTCGCTTCCTTTGTGAGAGGGTACCCCTTCCGGTCGGAAAGACCTTTTTCACCATCTCCGGAGGGGTCGAACCAGTCGAAATAGCGTTCCGTCGGAGGAAACCCGAAGAAACGGCGGAATATCTCATCCACATCAGGGGCGGAATATCCCCTCGTATTGTCCTTCGCATGTTCGGCAAGGGCCACGGCAACACTTCTGAGTGCCGAATCCGTCTCCTCATAAAGCGTGTATGCTACAAGGAGATAGCTAATGCCTCCGAGGACCAGGAAGCTGACGGCCAAAATGCCGGTGTACCATACGGTGAGCCTGAACCTTATGGAACGTGAACGCATGTCTACCCTGTTTTCAGAATATATCCCACACCCCTTACCGTGTGGATAAGCTTTACGTCGTGACCGGCGTCGATCTTTTTACGCAGGTAATTGACATAGACGTCGATAACGTTTGTCTCTGTGTCGAAATCATAGTTCCATACATGATCGATGATCATTGTCCTGGTCAATACACGCCCTGCATTCTGCATTAGGTATTCAAGGAGCGAGAACTCCTTCAGCGTCAGGGCAATCTCCTGTCCTTTTCTTGTAACGGTGCGCCGGACAGGGTCGAGTATGAGGTCGGCGACCTGAATGACCGTTTCATTGGCGTCCCTCTTCCGTCGCAAAAGCGCCCTCACCCTTGCGATGAGTTCTTCAAAGGCAAAAGGCTTTGTAAGGTAATCATCCGCGCCTGAATCGAGGCCGAGGACCTTGTCCTCGATGGTGGCCCTCACCGTCAGAAGGAGGACAGGGGTCTTGACCTTCCCGTCCCGGAGCTTCCTCAGGATCGTGAGACCGTCAATCCCGGGGAGGTAGATATCGAGAATGATAAGGTCGTAGGACTGGTCTATAGCGAAATTCAGGCCGTCCTTTCCATTATGCACCACGTCAACGGAATAACCCTCTTCCAGCAAACCCTTTTTTACGAAGTTTGCAACCTTTTTTTCGTCTTCAACGACAAGGATTTTCAACGGTCTTCTTTTATCTCCTTTCTTCTGATAACACAAGTCTCAGAAAACTTCAACCTTCTCCATTCTCAGCCCATATTACCCGTTTTGCGCCATACCCGAAACAGGTAATATATTTTATGGCAAGGGGATTGCAAAAAATAATTGTTTCTGACATGATAAAATAAGAATCTGGGGGGTCAATACATTAGCAAATCGTAATATAAAATTCTGTCACTGACTTCCCACCGCCAGAGGGGGGGGAATGGGTTTATTTGTCATAAGGAGGGTAAAGTGGAATCTCGCATAGCGGTTTTCAGAGGCAAGGAAATCAGGAAGACGATTTACAACAATGAGTGGTGGTTTGCGGTTACTGATGTTACAGAAGTGCTTACCAATACAGTTAACAGCACGGACTACATAAAGAAAATGCGTAATCGTGACGAGGAGTTATCCAAAGGGTGGGGACAAATTGTCACCCCCCTTTGCCACAGAGATATCAGGCCAAAGGCTATTCCTGAGTGGATAGAGAAGCGCATGAAAAGAATCTTACCCATTTTGCGCTATGCACGAAATGGGTAATACATAATGTTGGAGGATGCAAAGATGGCGGAAAAATATTACGCCCATAGTCTTCCCGGAAAACCAAAAGAGGAATGGCAGCCGCTTGAAGAGCATCTGAAAAATGTTGCGGAGATGGCGAGAAAGTTTGCCGAAGACTTCGGGGCCGGCGACTGGGGCTACCTGGCAGGGTTATTGCACGATCTGGGGAAGTAT
>MVRS01000020.1 GCA_002067975.1 Syntrophorhabdus sp. PtaU1.Bin058 | reverse complement strand
TTGCCGTTCCTCCGAATGTGCCGCCTGTCCAGGTCCCGCTTGTAATGTCGGCGAGCCAGTAACCGGGGCTCCCCGTATGGGTTGTGGGCGTTTCGTAATAATCCCCGAAGTAGTGGAACCCCCCTGTCTTTCCTGTCCAGGAGGATATGACGCCCGCAGAGGTTCCGCCGAGCGTATGCCTGTAGTAGCCCCATGGATAGGTGATCTTGTTCGTCTCATCTACAAACGATATGAAGTCGTTATCAAAAGTATCCGTCGTCGCGCCGGTAAACGTACCCCCTGCCGGGGACGAGCCTATCAGGCGGGTTGTCCGCCCGGACAAGGCGCCGTGCTGCACCATGGCGTCTCTTAACTGGTTAGGGGCCAGATAAACCGATCCCTTCTCTATCCGGTAGGTGCTTCCGTCCATTTCCAGCATGCCGATATCAGGATATGATGTACCTGTAAGGCCCCCTCTGAGCAGGCCGGCATGACCATCAGGGTCGATATAGATACCGACAAACTTACCAAAGATATTTCCGCTCGCAGTGAGGATCAAGCCGATGTTCATATCATAGGAGCCGCCGTCATAGGTGGTGTAATAATCGGGAAATCCATTGTAGACGTCGTTTCTGCTATGGTTCCCATCGTTCCATATCAGGGCATGGGTTCCGGTGGGGAGCGTAGTGTATTGTCCGATTATCTTGAAAGAGACAGGGCTCGATTGCGATGAGGACCAGATCGATGAAGTCCCTCCCATATTTCCATCAAAAGAACCATCCGTCTGCCACCCCGAAACCGGATCATAATATCTAAGATCGTCATTGATCCAGTTACCGAACGTAAGGGGCGTGCCGGTCCACGTCCCCGGCGACACTGCCTGCCAATTGCCTGACGTCCCGCTGTTGTGGGTGCCGATGACATCACCGGTGATGGTCCCCATCCTGCGCTCCGAGACATACTGACCGTTCAAGACAGCGGTGATCTTATCGCTGCCCCAGGACCCGTTGGTAATATCCCCTATCCAGTATGCATTGTCATGATAGAGGGCAGATGACGCGTTGTAATAGGCGCCGAATTTTGTATAGCCTCCTATCTTTGCATTCCAGGAGGGCGCAGGGAGGGAGTATGTGCCGCCTGCCCGGAAGAAATAGATGCCCCATGGCTCGTCGTCGATGGAAAGGACAGTGCCTCCGAATGAACCGCTCATCGAGCCGCAGGTAGTGGGGAAGACCCCCGATATATACGACAGCGGTATGCCGTCCTGTGTATCATTGGCCTCAAAATCAACAGGGTCTATACTGACCGTATTCCTGAATGTCCTGCTTATTGAGCCCAGCATCGCAAAG
Source organism: Syntrophorhabdus sp. PtaU1.Bin058 (assembly GCA_002067975.1). Taxonomy (GTDB): domain Bacteria; phylum Desulfobacterota; class Syntrophorhabdia; order Syntrophorhabdales; family Syntrophorhabdaceae; genus UBA5609. Next base: position 1,422 of record MVRS01000020.1, on the reverse strand, counting down.
ATCCCCCCTGAGCAGGTCCCGCTTATCGGCGCGGACAAGGTGCCTGCATTCTTCGAAGGATCGATATAGAGACCGATGAACTTTCCCTCAAGGACGCCGTTATAATCCGCCCCGCCTGCAAAACCGACATAGGAGCCGCCGTCGCTTGTCGTTGCCGTCATGGCGTCTTCATCCCAGCTCCACATGGGGTGCGTATAACTGTACGGATCAGCGGTACTTGAAACCTTGGAAGACCATATGGTTGTACCCGTTGCGCTGTTTGTGTAAGTGCCGCTTATCGTAACGAGAGGAGGATCGCCGCTCCAGAGGGAATCGGTCCCCTCAAATGTACCGGTCATTTCCCCCTTCCATAGAAGACCGCTCCCTGTCTGCCAGATATCGGTATTGAAACTACTGTAAAATGGTCCTTCTTGGGCCGTTTGCTGCCCCGACAGTTCCGGTGGAGGCGGCTTAAAGGTCGTAGGTTGTGGACCGCCTCCTCCTGAAGGCGATCCGCCTCCTTCGCCGGAGGCAAGGCCAAATTCCGACGGCATTGTACCGCCGCCCCCTGATGAACCTCCTGAGAATAATTGAGTATACATGGCCATCTCGGCATCGGTCATCTTCCTCGGCGGCGTCGGCGGTGCTCCGGGCGCCAAGATAAACGATATGGTCCCTGCAACGATGAGGACTATCTGTTGCGGTCGCTGCGGGTTGTACAGATAGCCCCTTCCTGACAGGAAGATGACCCCGGTCGCTCCCTTCTCAAAGAAAACGACCATGTTGGTACCCCTGATACCGGCGACGGCATTGGGGGTATGGACCTCAAATCTATTTCCTTCTGCAAAAGCGGCTGCCCTCTTGATGAAATCATCCGCCCCGATCGCCTGCACCCTTCCCCGGTAGAGACGCGCAACAGTGCTGCTCCTGTCCCCTTCCACGGAATACTTCGTAATCTCGATGCGGGTGCCGGAGGCGATGCGCATAAGGTTTTGGTTCGTGAAGGTGATCTCAGCCCTGCCGTTGCTCTTCGCCCGATACACGTCACCGAGATCGACGGCTGCCCCCAGGGAGACCGGTACGGCAACATTCCTTCCCGCCTTCAGGACGTCAACGCGGCCCTGAACAAGGGTGACCTTGCCGATAGGGGCGGCAAGGGCAGGATCTGCCGTGATGAAAAGCATAATGAGACTTATAATGATGATGCTCACAAGGAGGTGATATTTCTTCATGGAGTATACCTCGCTATGTTTGAGTTGGTTGAATACCCTATCTTAACCTACAGACTGGTGGTGTCGTATATCGAATAGTGTGCGGAGCGTTTCAACCGACCGGAGAAAATCAATATCTGCGTGATGGCGAAATATGCCTCTATCCAGTAATTATCGTATAACATTTTTTTACACGCTCACCGGGTTCCTGTCAAGAGATATTGACAGCGAA
>MVRS01000019.1 GCA_002067975.1 Syntrophorhabdus sp. PtaU1.Bin058 | reverse complement strand
GTGCTGAAAAAAGGAGTCCCCGTTGAACCTCAGTTCTTCAAAGTCGTCTGTCTTCTTCGCAGAGGGGTGGAGGTAAAAATAATCAAGGACTGCCTTTTCGGGAGATGCGATCATGAAATGCTTGCCCGCGCTGTATTCCACAATGGTGTAGCCGAAGAAAAGGCGCGGTCGCAGCGTCCGGTATAAGAATTCGCCTGTCTGCGTCGAAAATGTCCTTGTCAATCGAGTGGTAACCGAGGTTAACCCGTACACTGCTTCCGGCACAAGCCCATAATAGGAAAGGGCCATCTCCAGCGAGATATACGAAGGCGCATAGATCCTGTTCGCCGCCTCAAAGAGGATGTTCTCATTCAGAGGGGTATCGGAAAACATATAATAACCCTTTACGACCTTCCTCAGGTATCCCTTTTCCTGCCAGTCATTGAGCCTGCGGCGATGAAACCCGGGATCGACGCTTCTGACATCGTTCAGAGAAAAGACGGTAAAATCCTTGAACTGTTCGCGGAGTGCTATATATCTCATTTTATTTTCCAAAAGTGCTATAAATAGCACTAATATTAAATGAATTATATATCAGCGGTCACGGATGTCAAGGAAATTGTTGACCCCTTCCCTGACATACCCCCGATTGCAGTCCTCTCCTTGTTCTATTAAGTATCAACGGGGGAGTCAGCCACTCCTCTCCCTTCGGGCTTGTCAGCGGTAGTATCCGCTGCCGACAACCCATCCGAACGGTTTAAACAGGAGCACATAGGATCGCTTTTGTTGTGCGGTGGTTTGTCCCATCTTCGGAAACCAATATTCAACATACCCACCGCCGGCCTTAGCCTTTGCCAGGAATTCCTTAATATAAAATGTGCCCTTTTGGTCCTTGTCTTCCAGTCTATTCCGCCCCTCCACGTCTTTTCGGTTATAGAGGACCACGTTGACGCCTTCCATCGTATCGGCCCAGAAGTATCCGTCAGCCCCATACCGAAGCTCCCGCAGGAGATCAGCCCCAAGTTCCTTTGCCTTCTCAAGGGTCATTGCACCCTTTTGATGCTTGGTGAAGATGGCCTGAAGCATGCTGACCGCAGTTTCGACCTCACTCTTGATGAGCAGGTCCCTGGCCGGTAGATTCCCCTTTTTGCCGGACTGTGCTCCCGCAGGCAGACTGAGAAACGCCACACACAGAAGAACCACACACAATGTCATCAATACCCGTTTCATGCCTTATCCTCCTTTATCGTTGTTAAATCCCCAACGCCCGGTTAACCAAGAGTGGCCCGAAAAGGCCGCGATCCGGTGCACCGCCTCGTTGTGAATGCAGCAGGAAACGTCCTTTTGCCTGTTTATATCTCAACGATGGGGATCACCAGAAATTCTACCTTAAGTGCCCTGTAAATGACAGTAACAAATAAAGTTCCGGACAGGAAATAGCAGAGGCAACCATTTAGAATAAACCGGATTAGTAAAGTCGATACCGTCAACGGCTGACCCCTAAGATTGCTCCTGTTTGTTTTATATGGTTTCAGTGTCTCCAGAGACATTGGTCGTTAGACCCATGAAAAGTTTGGCCATGGGCTCCTTAACTATGTTTCAGTGTCTCCAGAGACATTGGTCGTTAGACCATAAAACAGCTCTTTTAACGGCACTTTAAAAAGTTTCAGTGTCTCCAGAGACATTGGTCGTTAGACCTAAAGAGAAAAAGATCACAGTGGAGACATCTGGTAATGATCCCCCTGGGCACCATGACGATACCGCCAGCCGTAGCCTTATTCATGCGCCCGGTTTGACAGGGGCAACTCCACCGGTTGACTAACAACGAGGCCTGTGTTAGCATGTGCCAGAACATCTCATGAAAGACAACACTCGAAAGGCCCGTCACAGATCCCCTACAATGGAATTCCACGTCTCACGAAAATCGAGGGATTTCTATCAGTTCAGCGAGTCCCTCTTTTCCCTAAGCGGGAACGTCATCTTTACAAACTTCTATGCAGCACGCGTCTTCGCCCAGAAGATCAACGGGAAAAAGGACCTCATCAGCTTCCCTGAAAGGGCGGTCAGGGCGGGACAACTGACCGCCATGGGCCTCATCGACGAGATCCTCCACTACGTTGTCGCACAGTACCGTAATGATGTAAACGCAAATACGATGGAACAGGCGCTCTCGACGCTCAATGAAAGGTTCGGCAGCGAAAAGGTCGAGAACGCGATGCGCCATTTTGTCGATGCCTTCCCGCCGCTCCGCGTATATAAGAACGAGGTCAGCATTGCGGACTATCTGAACGGCGATACACAGGGGATCCCCAACAGGCAGATCGTCCTCGAGGAGATGCTCCTCCTCTGGCTCGCGAACATGAACCCTGCCTTCTCTCCGTTCTTCGAGCTCTTCGACGACGTGAGCCTGAAAAAGGAAACGATCTATCTCCAGATCATATCCGGGTTGAGGGATTACTTTCGTTTGCAGCCGCCCTTCGGCCCCGACTACCAGGACCTCGTCGACATGCTGAGAAGCCCTGCCCTTGTCGTCCCGCATTCCCTCTCCGGACAGCTCGCGTATATCATGGAACACTGGGGCTACCTTCTCAAGAGATACCTCTCGCTTATCCTGAAAAGCCTCGACCTCTTCAAAGAAGAGGAAAAACTGCCCTTTATGGGCGCAGGGCCCGCAGAGGTATTCAAGTTCACCGGCCTCGAACTCGAACCCGAGCATTTCACGCCTGACCGCGAATGGATG
>MVRS01000018.1 GCA_002067975.1 Syntrophorhabdus sp. PtaU1.Bin058 | reverse complement strand
TGATTTTATTCCACAAGGACGTCGGTGAGGTCCCTTTCTTTCAGAAGGCTCCTTTTCCACCTGTTGATCCGGGGAAGGATGTAAGGGAGGAGCCTCATCGAATAGTAGGGCGGGAGCAGCGGCAGACCTGCGAGGTCTCCGAAGATGACAAGCATGAAGAGGTTATCGACATTCCCCTTTTCCTTTTTCAACTCGCGATGGAGTTCATAGGCGGTGAATCCGTACAGGACCTCTCTTATGAACTTCGGGGAGTCCTTCAGCCTCTTTTTGAAATGGGCGATCAGGGAATCCCCCTTTTTTCTATCCGTGATGGTCATTGAATCCCCCAACCTGTCGCAGCCTCCTCAACTAAATAATAACAAAAACCTCCCGGCCGATGTCAAGCTTCATTTCATCAAAGGCCGCTATGGGGCGCTTGAATGCAGCGCCGCAGAAGATCAACAGGGGATCTTTTTTAGTGTGAGTAAGGGCAATAGCGGTCGAGCCCGCATGCCTTCGCGGCGCCTGCAACGGAAACCCCATAGAAGATAACCGGTTTATCGCCGAGAAACCTCGTAATAGTGCCGTTCACACAGGTAGAGCCGGTAGCGAGTATGATATCTCCCCATGCGAGGACATCCTCTGTTGCCTCCGGACCCTCGATGACCAAATTAAACTTTTTCTTTCCGATGTTGTCCTCATCGAGGTCGAGAACGCGTATCCGGAATGACCCGGAAAGCTGCTCGATCATGGCGGGCTGAAACCCGACAAAGGCGATACGGGGGTTGCCGAACCTTTCTTTTACTGTTTCGAGGAGCTTGCGGGCACAATCGGCAGGCTCTTTGTCCCTGCAGTGTACCGAGCTTTCTATAAGGCCAAGGGCGCGCATAACTGCGTTCAGGCTCGCTATGAAGACAGCCCTTTGAAAATTGTTTGTAAAGGGCTGTTCGATAATGTCGCGTAAAGTCCCCTCGAACCGGCCCGGCATGTCGGTGAATGCGTGTCCTTTCGCATCCCTGAAGACGGCCTCTATCATCACCTCTTTGCCCTTTAAAAGAGGGAAATCATCGCGGTCAGGCGTGCCGATCGCCTCCCTGGGCGTGAGCGTCCTGGCGGAAACGACGGCAATGTGCTCATCCATCATTCCCTCTGCCATCTTAGCGAACTCGGTTTTCAGCGTATCATATATATCCATGGTCCGCCTCCTCCAATGCATCCTTATTTCATCGTTATTTACAATTAGGGATAGCGATATAATGAAGGAAAAGGGCGATGTTGTCAATGGTTAATCTTGTTGTTAAGCCCTTCCCGAAGAACGACCTTCAGGCCCGCGGTGAAAATACTGTTGTCTTAAAGGGAAGGCGCTGCTATAAATACAGTATTGGTCGAAGGCAGCATGGAAGCCAATAGCAAAAAGGCATTACTGGAAAAGATAGCATCGGGATATTCGCTGCCCGTCATGTCGGTTGTCGCCGTTAAGCTCGTAGAGCTTGCCTCGGATGATGCCTGTTCCGTAAGCGAGCTCACATCCCTGATCGAAAAGGACCCTTCCCTTGCCGTAAACCTTCTGAGGATGGCAAACAGCGCGTTCTTCAGGACAAGCGAGCCGGTTGGAACATTGCAGCAGGCCATTATGCGGATAGGTTTTCATCAGCTCAGGATCATGGCCCTGTCGCTTTCCTTGAGAAACACGTTCCCGATGGGCAGGAAGGGGGTCATGGATTATGAACAGTTCTGGCGTATCTCGCTCTACAGGGGGCTGCTGGCTCAATCCCTGTCGAAACACATGAAGATGTATAATGAAGAGGAGGCCTTTTTGGCAGGCCTGATCCTTGAGATCGGGCTTTTGATCTTTTTTGATATATTTTTAAAAGATGGCAACGAAGGAGATGAATTCGATCTCTATTCCCTTGAGAGACTTCTTGTCCTGGAGAAGGAACGTTATGGTATCGATCACCGGGAAATAGGAGAGGCGGCGCTCCGTTACTGGAGGTTCCCGGAGAGGATCATTGAGACCCAGAGGTTCCGGAGTGCAGCGATTGAGAACGGCAACACGATCCCACCGCTTGCACGGGTATGTGAGACGGCAAGGGTTTTATCCGAAAAGATGCTGCACCATAAAGAGGATTTCCATGTGATCTTCAGCGAAGCACGGGAGACCTTCGGGATCTCCGATGAGATCATCAGCGACAGTATCATAGCCTCTTTGGAACAGGTAGAGGAGATAGCAGGAAGCATGAGGCTGGAACTGAACAAAGAGAGAGACATGCTGGAACTCATGGAAAAGGCGAATCAGACTCTCGGCAGCATATCGGAGAAGGTCTCGCAGATCCGGACAGGACAACCCTTGCCGTCCTTTGATGCACTCGGCGCGAAGGCCGGGGAAAAAGATACCGTAACCTACACCCTGCAGGCCGTTGCACATGAGATCAAGAATCCGCTTGTCGCGGTAGCGGGGTTCGCAAAACGCCTTGCGAGAAAGATTGATCCTGATACGGAGAACGGCAGGTATGTCCGGATCATCCTTGAAGAGGCCATGAGACTGGAGGCAGCGCTGAAGGAAATGGACAAGTAGC
>MVRS01000017.1 GCA_002067975.1 Syntrophorhabdus sp. PtaU1.Bin058 | reverse complement strand
AACCTTGAACGTTGAACATAGAACGTTGAACGGATTTTCCGGGTCATTGACAAACAGCGCATGAGTGCTATCCTTAGATTAAGGAGGATAAACAACAAAAAGACCGGCAATGCTGCAAAATCTATCATGAAAGGAGGGATGAGGTATGCTTATGCCGACAAAGATCCTTGTACCCACCGATTTTTCAGGATATTCCGATAAGGCATTGCAACAGGCGCTGGATATTGCCGTCGAGTACAAGGCAAAGGTGTATGTCCTGCACGTTGTCCACGAGAAGATCCAGAAGGCCTTGACGGATGATTATTCCGACATTACCATCACTCCCAGGGTGTTGCAGAAATACGAGAGATCGCTGGTCAAAGAGGCAAAAAGCAAGCTCAAGAAGCAGATCGGTAAATTTCCCCAGAGCAAGGAAGTAGAGGTGGCCCCCGAAGTGGCAAACGGCATTCCTGCCGAAGAGATACTCAGGGTGCAGGAAGAAAACGGTATTGATCTCATTGTCATAGCGTCCCTCGGGAGGACGGGGATCGCGAAATACTTGGTCGGGAGTGTCGCGAGGAACGTTCTCAAGGGGGCAAAATGTCCGGTATTACTGACGAAATGACGTATCCGGCGCTGCACCGGACAATTGGGTCCTCTTTCCGGACCCATACACGCGAAGGGGGTGATATCAATGTTAAAACCGACAAATATCCTCGTTCCGACAGACTTTTCCGAGCATTCCGACAGAGCCCTGGAACAAGCCCTGGATATAGCCGGACACTATAACGCCAGGGTCTACCTTTTCCATGTGATCCACCAGGTAATATACCAGTGTGTCGTCGATTACAGTCTCAGTGCAGAGATAGTGGAAGATCTTAAAAAGAAGGCCGAAGACGCCGCATATGACGGCCTGAAAAAACAGCTTGAAAAATTTCCGCAATCCAAGGAGGTGGAGGTCCGGACAGGCATCGCGACGGGAATCATCTATGACGAGATATTACGGGAGGCGGAGGAGAAGAAGATCGACCTCATTGTCATAGCGTCGCTTGGCCAATCCGGTATCGCAAAATACCTGATCGGGGGTGTGACGAGGAACGTCCTGAAGGGCGCGCGCTGTCCTGTGCTGCTCACGAGATAGGACGCTTCTGCCCCCTGCACACTTTTGTGCTTTTCTCTATTGACTTTTTCGCAGTAATTATCATACTATAGTGTGTTTTTTTTCAAAAAAGAGCAAGGAGAAGGTCTATGTATGCGATCATCGCGAACGGAGGCAAGCAATACAAGATATCAGAGGGAAACAAGGTAAAGCTGGAGTACATGACTGCCGCTGAAGGAGAGGATATTCAGTTGAAAGATGTGCTGGTGGTCGATACCGGACAGGGTACAATCGTAGGGGCGCCCTTTGTTAAGGGGGCATACGTGCAGGGCAAGGTCGTTGCGCAGGGCAAGGACGACAAGGTGACGGTCTTCAAGTACAAAAGGCGGAAAGATTACAAGGTAAAGAGAGGACATCGCCAGCCCTTCACGGAACTACTTATAGAAAAGATCATTCTGGAGGCATAAGATGGCACACAAAAAGGCCGGTGGAAGTTCAAGGAACGGAAGGGACAGCAAAGGGCAGAGGCTCGGCGTGAAGACCTTCGGCGGTCAGGCCGTCAAGGCCGGGACCATTATCATGAGGCAGCACGGTACAAAGATTCACCCGGGTAACAATGTGGGAATGGGCCGCGACCGCACCCTTTTTGCTTTGATAGACGGGATCGTGAGATTTGAAACAGCGGGAGATAAAAAGCAGGCCCATGTCTATCCTGTTGAATGAAATTTGTTGATGAAGCAAGGATTTACGTTGAGGCAGGTAAAGGCGGTAACGGGTGTGTAAGTTTCAGAAGAGAAAAGTTTGTCCCACGCGGTGGGCCTGATGGCGGGGACGGAGGCAAAGGAGGAGATGTAATCATATCCGGTATGAGCAGCCTCACAAGCCTCATGGATTTCAGGTACAAACGTATATACAGGGCGGAGAACGGTAAACATGGAAGCGGAAAGAATAAAACAGGCAGGGACGGCAGGGACATCGATATCTCTGTACCCCTCGGTACCGTCATATATGGTGAGGACGATACCTCGCTTCTGTGCGAGGTTACACACGATGGCGAACACCGTGTCATTGCAAAAGGGGGAAGGGGTGGAAGGGGCAACAGCCGCTTTTTGACGTCAACGCATCGCGCCCCGCTTGAGTTTGAGTACGGGGGAGAAGGGCAGGGGCTGCACCTTCATCTGGTCCTTAAGCTCCTTGCAGACATAGGACTTGTCGGGCTGCCCAATGCCGGTAAATCGACCCTCATATCCTGTTTAACCGAAGCAAAACCAAAGATAGGAGATTATCCATTTACAACGTTGACGCCGTCACTCGGTGTCCTGCAGGATGGTGAAATTACTTTTGTTATCGCCGATATACCGGGTATCGTGGAAGGGGCTTCGGCCGGCAAGGGGCTGGGCATCGGTTTTTTGAAGCATATAGAGAGGACGGGGAAGCTCCTTATCGTCCTCGATGCTGCTTCGGGCTCCCCCGACGAGGACTACAGGGTGTTGTTGACCGAGCTTGGCTCGTACAGGGAAGGGCTCCTCCGGAAGCAGAGACTTGTCGTCCTCAATAAGGTCGACCTTATATCGGACAGCGACTGTACGGGGTGGAAAGATTATTTCACGGAAAAAGGCGAAAGGGTCCTGGCGGTGAGCGCCCTTCAGGGATGGGGGATCGATCAACTGAAAGGCGAGCTGGTGAAAGGGGAACGGGAAGCGAGCGGCCAGGCGACCACCATCGGGAGTGCATGATGACAGGGACTTTGAAAAAAGGAACAGCGGGCGGCAGTATGAAATGTGATGCCGCCGGTCTGAAAAGGATAGTTATAAAGATAGGGACCTCGGTCCTTGTGGACGAAGCGGGGAAGATCAGCACCGCAAAGATACGGAACATATCGAAGCAGGTAAAGGCCGTGAAAGATACCGGGGTTGAGGCCATCGTCGTATCCAGCGGGGCCATAGCCTGCGGCATGGAGACCCTCGGCCTTGCGAAGAAACCGAAGGAGATGGCAAAGAGGCAGGCGCTTGCCTCGATCGGCCAGGTGATGCTCATGAAGATGTACATGCAGACCTTTGAAAAAGACGGGTTGAACGTAGGGCAGATCCTCCTTACCCATGAGGACATCAAGAACAGGACCAGTTGCCTGAACCTCATGAACACCCTCGACATGCTTATCTCCATGGATATCGTGCCGGTCATCAACGAGAACGACGCCCTCTCCTTTGAAGAGATCAGGTTCGGGGATAACGACAACCTCTCGGCCCTGATTGCACAGATAACGAACGCCGACCTCCTGCTCCTCCTCTCCGATGTCGAAGGGTTATACGAGAGGGACCCGAACAGGTACCCCGATGCACGGATGATACGCGTGGTGAAGAGGGTTGACGAAGACATTGAAAAGGCAGCGGCAGGGACGCAGAGCGAGAAGAGCATAGGCGGGATGGTGAGCAAACTTGAGGCCGCCAGGAAGGCCGGTCATTACGGCATTGCCACGAGGGTGGTCTTCGGCGACAGGGAGAACGTCATCGTGAAGGTCGTCAACGGCGAAGACATCGGTACACTCTTTCTCCCCGGGAGGAAGCTTGCACGGAGGAAGTGGTGGACGGCCTTTGCCTACAAGGTGAAGGGCACGGTCCTTATCGACGAAGGCGCCGAGAAGGCCGTTGTGAACAACTGCAAGAGCCTTCTGCCCTCGGGGATAATCAAGGCGGAAGGTCATTTTTCGAGCGGAGAGTGCGTAGAGGTCAGGAATGCCGGCGGCAAGGTCATTGCCAGGGGCATAACGAATTACTCCTCTTCCGACGTTGAGCAGATCAGGGGTCTGAAAAGTGTTGATATAGAGAAGAAGCTCGGATATAAATACACGGAAGAGGTGATCCACAGGGACAACATGGTGGTCTTATGACGGCAAAAGAACGGGCAGAAAAGGCAAAGAAGGCCTCCGATATCCTTGCACACGCATCGACGGAGACCAAAAACCGGGTCCTCCTGAAACTCGAGAAACTCCTTGCGGAGAAGAAGGGCTATCTCTTTAAGGAGAACAGGAAGGACGTGGAAGTGGCAAAAAAGGCAGGTCTTTCAAAGAGCATGATAGACCGGCTGAAGATCGACGACAAGGTGATCCGCGAGATGCAGGGGAGCATCCGCGACGTTGTGGCGCTCCCCGACCCCGTCGGCGAGATCGTGAAGGTCTGGAAGCGTCCCAACGGGATGACCGTGGGGAGGATGCGGATACCCATCGGCGTGATCATGATCATCTATGAGTCGAGGCCGAACGTGACCGTCGAGACCTTTTCGCTCTGCCTGAAAAGCGGCAACTGCGTGATCCTCAAGGGCGGCTCCGAGGCGTTCCATTCGAACCTCGCCCTCTACCGGCTGATCCTCGCGGCGCTCAATGGCTCCGGTCTCCCGGACGATGTTGCCCAGTTCATAGATACCGCAGACAGGTCCTATATATATGAGCTCCTTACAATGGATGACTACATAGACCTCATTATACCCAGGGGCGGCGAGGCGCTGATCAGGAGCATCGTGGAGCAGTCGAGGATCCCCGTGCTGAAGCACTACAAGGGGGTGTGCCACATATTTGTCGATGAGTCGGCATCGCTCGACATGGCCTACAAGGTCTGTCTCAACGCGAAGGTCCAGAAACCCGCGACGTGCAACGCCATGGAGACGCTCCTTGTGCACGAGGCGATCGCGAAGAGGTTCCTCCCCGAGATGGAAAGGGTCCTCAGGGAACAGGGGGTCCACCTGCGGGGCTGCGGCAAAACGGTCAAGATATTGAAGACGATCGGGAAGGCCGGGGACGCGGACTGGTATGAAGAGTATCTTGATCTCATACTCTCCATACGGATAGTGAAGGACATCGACGAGGCCATTGCCCATATAAGGCAATACGGATCGGGTCATACCGACGCGATCATTACGACCGATTACAATAATGCATGGAGGTTCGTCCGCGAGGTAAACTCGTCATTGACGCTGGTGAACGCGTCAACGCGGCTCAACGACGGGTATCAGCTCGGCCTCGGGGCGGAGATGGGTATCAGCACGACGAGGCTGCATGCCTTCGGCCCCATGGGCCTTGAAGAGCTGACAGTGACAAAATTTATCGCATTCGGCGACGGGCAGTTGAGGACATGATGAAGATCGGCATCTTCGGAGGAACCTTTGATCCCGTACACATGGGCCACCTGAGGGTCGCCGAGGAGATCCGTGAATCCTTTTCCCTTGAGAGGATCGTCTTTGTCCCTGTCTTTGTGCCCCCTCATAAGAGGGAATGCAGGATCGCCGAGGCGGATGACAGGATCCACATGCTGAGAGCAGGGATAAGGGGCAACAGATTTTTTCGGATGTCGGAGACCGAGATCAGAAGGGGAGGGGTTTCGTATACTATCGATACATTAAAGGGTTTTGAGAAACAATTCGGAGAGGTCTACTTCCTGATAGGCGTCGATGCCTTTTCGGAGATAAGCACCTGGTACGCATACAGGGAATTATTCCGCCATGCGCATTTCATCGTCATGACGAGACCGACCCGCAACCAATCCTCCCTCCTGGACATGCTGCCTCGCGATATACGGAACGAGGTGAGGGCGCTTGATGAAGACACCGTTGAGCACGTCTCCGGCAAGAGGACATATCTCCGCTGGATAACCCAGCTCGATATCTCCTCTACAAAGATAAAGGAACTGCTGAAAAACGGAAGGTCGGTCCGGTACCTTGTCCCCGGTCCGGTGGAGAGGTATATCCTTCAAAGGGGGTTATACAGGACATAATTTGAAAACCATTGACATAGTGACCGCATGCGCCGGGCTTGCAGACGAAAAAAAGGCAAATGATATCCTGGTACTCAAGCTCAGCGGGATTACCGATATCACGGATTATTTCCTTCTGGCAAGCGGGACAAGCGAACGTCACATAAAGACCATTGTGGATTCAGTAACAAAGGGTATGAAAGAGAAGGGCATACGACCCTTTTCGACTGAAGGGTATCATGAGGGACGCTGGGTGGTTATCGATTATCAGAACGTTATCGTCCATGTATTCCTCGAAAGCCTCCGTGAACTGTACGACCTCGAAAGCCTGTGGATCGAGGCGGAGAGATATAGATTAAAAAAAGAAAATAAGGATTTAGAGGTGGAGAATGAAAAAACAAGAACGTGAGCATTACAAGAAGAGGCTCCTGAAGATGCGAGAGGCCATACTGAGCAAGGCGAAAAAACTGAAGGAGGATTCCTACAGCCTCGGCACGGACGGCATTCAGGATATGGCTGATGCTGCAAGCAATTCCTATAATGCAGACATTCTGATGAGCATCAGCGACAATGACCTTACGCTGCTGAAGGATATAGACAGTGCTCTCGATAAGATAGTAAAAGGCACCTACGGCGTTTGTGAAGAATGTGAAGAAAAGATCAGCGAAAAAAGACTTGAAGCGAACCCTGTTGCACGGTATTGTATTACATGTAAACGCTCTATGGAAGAGAAAGGAATTTAACAGAATGCGATACAAGATTTTTTTCTTCCTCTTTTTAATCTTCCTCCTTTTTTATCTCTATATCTCTAACTTGAACTCGGAGAACGTCAAGCTCTACTATGGGGGCGGAAAATTTTTCGAGATGTCCGTGGCCGATTTTGTCGTTGTCGCCTTTGTCCTCGGGGTGATCTTTTCCATTATCGTCAGCTTCTTCTATGACATCAAGAATGCCGTTATGGGCTGGAGGACAGGAAGAAAAGAGAAGAAAAACGAAGAGTTCAGGGAGGTCTTTGAAAAGGCGAAATCCTATGATCTGAAAGGGGACAGGGAGAAGGCGATTGAGAACCTTGAGCGTATCATCCGCAGGTTCCCCGACATAGAAGAGCCCGCCATCTTCCTTGCCGATATGTACATCTCCATGGAGGAGTATGGAAAGGCCTTAGAGACCCTTGGCGAGGCAGAGAGGAACCTCGGCAAGAGGGAGGCCCTTTTACTGAAAAAGGTAAAGATATTCAGGGCAATGAAGGACTTCCAGAAGACGGAGGCCGTGCTCAAGGACGTCCTGGGCATGAACGAATCGAATCTGGAGGCCCTGGCAATGCTGCGGGATTTTTATATATGGAAGAAGGACTGGAATGAGGCCTACGAACTGGAGAAGAGGATAGGAAGGTTTATAAAGACCGAAGAGGAGAAGAGGAAGTTTGCCGGGATACGGTATGAGCGGGTCTACGAACTGTATCAAAAGAGGTTTGATGCCAACGAAGACAAGATCATCGATGAGCTGAAAGACATCATCGGCGATGACAAGAGGTTTATCCCTGCATACATCCTCCTTGCCGAGGTGTACAAAAGAAAGGACAAGCTGAACGAGGCAGGCAGGGTCTACGGCAGGGGATATTCAAAGACAGGCCACATCATCTTCCTCCTCAGGATGGAGGACCTCTATATTGACCGGGGGACCCCGGAGGTTATACTGAAGATCTACATGAGGATCCTCGACATAGCGCCGAAGAACCACCTCACGTCCTTCCTCTATGCGCGGCTGTGCCTGCGGCTGGAGATGATCGATGAGGCCATCGATACCCTCGACTCGTTGATCGCACAGGGAGAGGACTTCAAGGGGCTGCACAGGGCCATGGCCGAGGCATACATACACAGGGGGGAGATGGAAAACGCCGTTGAGGAATTCAGGAGCGCCTTCCCGATAGAGCGGTCATACATACCCTTTGTCTGTACGAAGTGCCAGGCGATACAGGAGGAGTGGGCAGACTTCTGCGAAAGCTGTTATAGCTGGAATACCATTAACGTGAAAAAAGAAGAGTTTATGCATACGGATTCGGAAGAATTAAGAACGCTCTATGAACGGGAAGACTGGACGCGGGCAGGTTCCTGATGATCGACGGTCTTGTCTGCGGGTATCTGTTTGTTCCATCCGCGGGTGCCGGTCATGACCGGTATCCGGTACCTCGCGCATGCAGTCAGGTCTGACAAGTACGGTGCATGATCACTTAAAAACCATATTGGACATCTTCTATCCCTTGCAATGCGGGGGATGCGGCGACCACGGCAGCACCCTCTGCGGGGATTGCATCAATTCCTTCAGGGCTGTCGATGAAGGTTCGTCGTGTCCTGTCTGCGGGAGATGGACCGGCACGAACATTGCCTGCGGCGGGTGCCTTGAAGAAGACAGGGGGTTTCAGGAAGGCCATTACGGTTTCTATTTCGAAGGAAGGTTGAGGAACGCCGTGCACGCCTTTAAATTCAACGGCAGGAAAGACATCGGGAGGCGCCTTGTCTCTTTATTAAAGACAAAGGTCCTCTCCTTTGCCGGCACGTTTGATTACATTGTCCCTGTGCCTGTTACGAAGAAAAGATTGAAGGAGAGGGGATTTAACCAATCGTTCATCATTGCCGAAGAGATAGCGAAGATAGCGGGGAGAGAGATAGGACACAGCGTCCTTTTGAAGAAAAAGGATACGAAAGACCAGTACTCCCTTACCAGGGAAGACCGGAAAAGGAATGTCAGAGGGGTTTTTACCGTACAGGACAGAGAGAAGATCAGGGACAAAAGGATACTCCTCGTCGATGACCTCTTCACGACCGGATATACCGCACGGGA
>MVRS01000016.1 GCA_002067975.1 Syntrophorhabdus sp. PtaU1.Bin058 | reverse complement strand
TGTGTGCCGGTTTAACCCTGATGCCGGGTGCTTGATACTGGATAGGGGATCAGCATAGCGCAGGGCGCATAGCGGAACACCAGACCAGTAAGGCGTATCACTTTTCGCCTTTCACTTTTCACGATTTCAGCTCTCTGTTTGCTATTCACTATTCACTATCGACTATTCACTGCTCTTTTTATACGTAAAAAAGTATCTTCATACTGTTCAGTGCCTCTTCGAGGGTTACCTTCTCATCGACTTTCTGTGCCAGGAAGGCCCTTACGCGGTCGATCATCGAGATGGCGTAATCGATCTTTTTATTGTTCCCCGGTATATATGCCCCTATATTTATCAGATCTTCAGCCCTATCGTACTCGGACAGTATCTCTATGATCCTGCTCGAATATTCTATCTGGTCCTTCGATACGATATCCTTCATGACCCTGCTTACGCTCCTCAAGACATCGACAGGGGGGTACTGGTTCATATCGGTCAGCCTGCGGGAAAGGACGATATGTCCGTCGAGGATCGCCCTCGACGAATCCGCGATCGGGTCATCGAGATCATCGCCCTCGACGAGGACCGTATAGATCCCGGTCATCGTCCCTTCTCCTTCTCCGTTCCCTGCCCTCTCAAGAAGCTTCGTCAAAAGAGAGAAAACGCTTGGCGTATACCCCTTTGATGTAGGGGGCTCGCCGATCGCAAGCCCTATCTCCCGCTGCGCCATGCCGAACCTCGTAAGGGAATCCATGAGCAGGAGGACGTCCTTGCCCCTGTCGCGGAAATATTCTGCAATGGCTATCGTCAGAAAGGCCCCTCTTACCCTGATAAGCGGCGGCTGGTCTGAGGTCGCTACAATAACGACAGAGTTTTTGATGCCGTCTCCGAGGTCCCTCTCTATGAATTCCCGTACCTCCCTGCCCCGCTCACCTATAAGCCCGATAACGTTCACCTCTGCCTCGGTATGGCGCGCTATCATCCCCAGGAGGACGCTCTTGCCGACGCCCGAACCGGCAAATATGCCTATCCTCTGTCCCCTGCCGCAGGTAAGAAGCCCGTTTATGCTGCGGATGCCAAGGTCGAGCGGCGTGGTGATCCTTTTCTTCTTCATAGGGTTCACCGTCTGCCGGTATACGGGGATCTGCTCTTCGTACATCACGGGACCCTTGCCATCCATCGGATTGCCGAGCCCGTCGATCACCCTGCCCAGGAGCCCGTCCCCGACAGAGGCCCGCACGGTATGCTTCTTGGAAAGGATCTTGGAGCCTATACCGACGCCACGCAGATCCCCGAGGGGCATCAATAACGTCTTGCCGTCCTTAAACCCCACAACCTCGGCATCGATCGGGGAGGCCCCGTCAATGGGGAATATAAGCGCTGAATCACCGACGGAGGATATGGGGCCCCTGCCCTCTATGACAAGACCGACAACCTGGTTGACCTTTCCGTAGACCCTGTAAGGATAGAGGCCGGAGGCAACCTCTTTGATCGCGAGGACCCCTTCTGTGTTAAAAGTGTCCATCAAGGAATTCTTTTTTCAATTCTTCAATCTGCGTCGAGATCCTGCCGTCGATATCACCAAAGGCCGTCTCAATGACAAAACCGGGTTCTTTCAGGGTGTCGTCATGGACAACCTTCAGCGAACCGATACTCGTCTGAGGGATATGCTTTGCATCTTCGGCCCTGATCTTTATCAGGATCTGACCTTTGTCCTCACAAAGTTCAATGGCCTTCCTGACCATCTTCATGATCACTTCCCTTCTCTCCTCACATTCCTTCAGGACGATCGCCTCAGCAAAGGTCAGTGCCAGTTCAGTCGATAATCTCTCGCTCTTCCTTATCAGTTCCTCCCTGAAGGAAGCAAGCTCCTCCATATAACCGTTTATCCTTTTGATCAGAGGCTCCACCTTCTTCATTCCTACCTCATACCCGGCCTTTTCGCCCTGGGCAAAGGCATCCTCAAAAACCTTTCTCGCCTCATCTTCAACGTTCGTTTGAGGCTGTTCCTCCTCCTCTTCTTCTTTTGGGGAAGATTCGTCAAAGTATTCCACAAACTCAGACTGAACGCTTTCGGTCTCTATGTCAAAATCGTATAGTATGTATGGCTGCATAAACCAGTCGTCAGTCTATAGTGAATAGTGAATAGCAAACAGACAACTGATATTGTGAAAGGTGAAAAGCAAAAGATTTTAAGCCTGAACACATCACCGGTTTATTTTGTTTTTTGCTATTCACTATTCACCATTCACTATTCACTGTCTTTTTTACACAAATTCTTCTTTCCCGCTCGAGAGCAGTATCTTACCTTCACCCTCGAGCTTCTTCGCAATCATTGCTATCCTGACCTGCGCCTTTTCAACATCGGACAAACGCACCGGCCCCATGGTCTCCAAGTCTTCCTTCAACATCGTGGCGGCCCGTTCGGACATATTCGAAAAGATCTTCTCCTTCATCGCATCGGAAGAACCTTTCAGGGCGATACCGATATCCTCCGAAGTGACCTCCTTGAGGAGTATCTGGATGCCCTTGTCATCGACCTTCTGAAGGTCTTCAAAGGTGAACATCAGTTGCCTGATCTTTTCGGTAAGCTCCGGGTTTAGTTCCTCCAGCTTTCCCAGAAGCTCGCTCTCAACGGTCCTGTCCATCTGGTTCAGGATGTTCGCAACGGCCTCTACCCCGCCAAGCTGCCGGCCTTCCACGTTGCTGACAGACTCCAGTTGTTCCTTGATAACGTTTTCAACCTCTGCCAGGACGTCGTTGTCGACCTTCTCGAGGAAGGCCATTCTCGTCACTATATCGGTCTGTATATTTTCAGGAAGGGCCGTGATGGCCTCTCCCGCCTTTTTTGGCCCCAGCGTGGAAAGGACCAGGGTAATGGTCTGGGCGTGTTCACCCCTCAGCACATTTGCCAGGATCTTGGGGTCGCATTTCCTTAAAAACTCTCCCGGCGCCCCCTTCTTGGTTTCCATGCTGCCGATAAATTCTTCTGCCTTCTCCTCTCCGAAACTCTTTTTAATGATCGCCTTGAACTTCTGCTCACCGCCTACAACCTGCTTGTTTCTCTTGTTCAATTTAGACATGAATTCGTCATGGACCTTTGTGACGAGACTGTCGGGGATCAGCCTCAGCTTCGCTATCTCGTGGCCGATCGCTTCGATCTCTGTCTCGTCAAGCTCCCTGATAATCTCCTTGGTCATCTCCTCGTCTAACGTGAGGAGCATGATTGCCGCCTTTCTTATGCCCGGCATTTCTTCCGATTCCATCACGTCCCTTCCTTGACCCACTCCCTGATGATCGAACCGACAAGCGCCTTGTCCTTCATGACGTTCGCCAGAGAGGCGGCTGCTTTATCCTCCACGGCCGCGACCTCCGGCGCAGCGCTGTTGTTTTTCACGTATATATCCCGAATCTGCTGAAGCGGCAGCACCTCCTCCCTTCTTTTAAGTATCCCGAGAATGGGTTTAATCACGAACAGAAAGACCACGGCCAGCATAATCAGGTATACAACATATTTACTGATACTCATTATGAGTTCTTTCCTCTCGGTCTTTTCCAGCAATGCCTTTTCATCCGCGAAGCTTTCGGTCTCAAAAGGAACGTTCAGGATCTCGATCTTGTCGCCCCTTTCTTCGTTATAACCCACTGCCCGGGCAATAACGTTCTTAATATCGTTCATCTCTTTCTGCGACCTCGGGACATACTTTAGCTCCTCCCCCTTTTCTCCCTTGATCTTCTCGTATTTGCCATCGACAACGATCGCGAGCGACATCTTCTTTATGTCCCCGAATGGCTCAATGATCTTGCTTACGACCTTGCTCACCTCATAAGATACCTGTGCCTCTTCCCTCTCTGATTGATTGAAACGGCCGTTCTGGTTATCCTGCCCGACATCGCCTTTCTTCCCGATATTGGGGACATTTGAGGCCACTCCCGGCACGCCCCCGTTGATCCTTCCCTCGCTTCTGTTGACGGTCTTCTCCTTGCTTTTTCTCTCGCTCGCCACTACAGCCTTGTTCGGCTGGTATTCCTCTTCGACCTTTTCCACCTTTCTCAGGTTGAGCTCAACGCTTGCCCTGACTATCGACTTGCTGGACTGTATGAATGTATCGAGCATGGACTGCACCGATTCCTCGATCGTCCTCTCAACGCTCTTTTGCAGCTCGAACTGCTGCCCCGACAAGGCGATTGCGGAACCGGCATTGCCGTTCTTGTAGAGTATCTTGCCGGAAGAATCTACGACGGTGATATTCTCCGGTTTTAACCCTTCGATGCTGCCCGCAACAAGATGCACAACCCCTGCGACCTGTTCCTTTGTGAGGCTGCTCCCCTGCTTCAGCTTCAGGAATACAGAGGCGGTAACCTCCTTCTCACGATCGGTAAAGAGTGTCTTCTCGGGTATGGCGATGTGCACACGGGATGCCTTGACCTCCGGCATCTGGTTTATCGTCCTCGACAGCTCCCCCTGTACCGCCCTCTTATAATTGATATTCTGCATGAACTCGGTCATTCCGTAATTCGTTTTATCAAAAAGCTCAAAACCTATACCTCCGCTTCCCGGCAGTGAATTCTGGCCTGCCAGCATAAGCCTCACGTCATATACCTTGTCTTTCGGCACATACACGGACGTACCTCCAACGCCCAGTTTATAGGGGACCTTCAACTCTTTCAGCCTTGCAACGATCATCGACGCGTCCTCGGTGGAGAGCCCTGAGAAGAGCGTGCTGTAGTTCTCCTTCTGGATGAAGGACAGACCGATAATAGACCCGCCGATAACGGTAACAAGCACAAAAAGGTGTATGTAGAGCTTGTTCTTCGGGGTAGTCCTCAGGTAGTTCTTGAAGCCGTTGGCAAAACCTTCTAAGAAATTCATTACTATACCTGCATCCTCATGATCTCTTCATAGGCGCTGATTATCTTGTTCCTGATCTGCATCATCATCTGGAAGGTCATGTCGGCCTTTTCAATGGCCATCATTGTATTGTGGATGTCCTGGGTTTCCATTTTTGCCAGTTTCTCTATTTCATTATCCGCTTCCTTTTCCAGTTCCGTGACCTTTTGAATGGAGTCTTTAAGAACGTCGCTGAAAGATACCTTGCCCTGTTCATTGTTCTGTATCCTGATGCCCTCCGGAAAATGGTTCAGTGTAATACTGTCTATCTTCATAACCGGCCCTCCTATTTTCCAAGCTCAAGCGCCTTCAAAAACATCGCCTTTGTTGTATTCATCACGTTGATATTTGCCTCATAAGCCCTTGTGGCGGCAACCATGTCCGTCATCTCCTCCATAAGGTTCACATTCGGAAACGTGACATACCCTTCATTATCAGCGTCAGGGTGACCGGGATCGAAGACCCTCTCAAAGGACTTGCCGCTTTCGGCGATCTCCTCCACCTTGACCCCTTCAACCCTCCTGGATAACAGGGTGCCGAACTCCTTATCGTCGGACACATCGGTCGTGGTAAAAACCACCTCTTTCTTCTTATAGGGGCCGCCGTCCTCGGTCCGCGTACTGTGTATGTTCGACAGGTTCGTAGCTATTACCTCCATCCTTGTCCGCTGCGCCTTTAGACCTGAAGCGCTGATCTTCAGTATATCCAGCATTCCCATGTTATCTCCTTCCCTCACTGATGAGATATTTCATCAAAGAGATCTTCTTTGTTGCGACCTGGATCAGTGAATGGAACATCATCTGATTCTCGGTCAGTTTCACCATCTGGTTCTCGATATTCACCGTGTTCCCGTCTATTGCAGCCAGGCCGTCATAATCCGTCTTTTCCCTGACCTCGATATTGCCGGCGCCGCCCATTTTTTTCTCAAGCTCGGCCTTGAAATCAATGTCCTTCTCTTTATAGTTCGGAGTATCCACATTTGCCAGGTTCCCGGCTATCACCCTGTGGTAGAATGCCCGTATATCAAGGGCCTTTTCAATGAGGTCAATGATTGCCATCAGTACCCCCTCGCCGGGATCTCGTATCCCATGTCCCTGTATTCATGGATCTTGTTTCTCAAGGTCCTCGCGGTGATGCCGAGGATCGTCGCCGCCTTGGTCCTGTTCCCTCCTACCGACTTCAGGGCGTCAAGGATCAATCGCGTCTCCATCTCCTTGACAGACCCCAGTGCCGCGTCTTTCGAGCACTCCAGGTCTTTTAAGTGGGTCAGTTTTATGACAGAGCCGTTGGATAATATACATGCCCTCGCGATGGTGTTTTCCAGTTCTCTTACATTCCCTTTCCATTGTCTCTCACTGAGAAACCCGATCGCCTCCTCGCTGATATCCATATCCATACCCATGGAGTGTTTCTTCAACAGGTAAGCAACCAGCGGCGGGATATCCTCTTTCCGGTCCCGAAGCGGCGGTATCAGGACAGGGAACACGTTAAGCCTGTAGTAGAGGTCTTCCCTGAACCTGCCATCCCTGACAAGGGCCTCTATATTCTTGTTTGTCGTGGCGATCACCCGGACGTCCACCTTCTTCGGATATTTCGATCCCACTGCCTCTATCTCCTTTTCCTGTAAGACCCGCAGGAGTTTTGCCTGAAGCCGGAAATCCATTTCAGTGACCTCATCGAGAAGGATCGTTCCATGGTCCGCGATCTCAAATTTTCCCGGTTTTCTTGACAGCGCCCCTGTAAATGCGCCTTTTTCGTAGCCGAAAAGCTCGCTTTCAAGAAGGTTCTCCGGCAAAGCAGCACAGTTGACGGCGACAAAAGGTCTGTCGATCCGCGAGCTGTTCTCATGGATAAAGCGGGCCACAAGTTCCTTTCCGACACCGCTTTCTCCGAGTACCAGGACCGTGGCGTCAGACCTGGCAACCCTCTCGGCCTTCTGCAAAACCTCCCTCATAATCCTCGATGCGTAGATGATCTTTCCGTTGCTGACACCAAGCGCCCGTTTCAGCACGCTGTAGAGGGTATCCGTGTTGAAGGGCTTCTGTATGTAATCGAAGGCACCCTCTTTCATAACGGTAACGGCATCCTGTATTGTTCCATATCCGGTAATAAGGATAACGGGAAGAAACGGCGATTCTTCCTTGATGTGTTTGAGGAGGTCGATGCCGCTTAAACGCGGCATTTTAACATCGGTGATCACAAGGTCATAGATCTGTTTGTTGATCTCCGACAGGGCCTTGACCCCGTCATCGACGAGGGCAACGTTATACCCGGCCCTGGTGAGGGATTCCTTCAGGGCAATCCTCATATGGTCATCGTCATCCACAACTAAAACATTTGTCTTCATTGTCTGTCCTTTGGGATATAGATAAAAAAGGACGAACCGGATCCTTCAGCAGACTCTGCCTCAATAAAACCACCGTGTGCCTGGATAATGTTATACACGATGTACAATCCGAGCCCGACCCCTTTATCCTTCATCGTAAAGAAAGGGTTAAAGATGTTTCTCCTCACGTCCTCCGGCATTCCGACACCGTTGTCGCTGACGACGAGAAGGACGTAGCTGCCTTCTTCCCGCACCTCGATCCCGATAGTCCCTTTCTCTGCAACGGCATCTATCGCATTGCTGATCAGATTCATGATCACGAGTTTTATCAGGTCGGGATCAAAGAATGACGGCCCCTGATAGGAGGCGTTGAACTCCACCTCTATTGCCCGTCCCACGATGGAAACGCTCATAAAATCGAGGGTATCCCTGACGATTTTGAAAAGCCTCTCTTCCTTTAGTACAAGCGTTTTGGGGCGTGTGTACGAGAGGATGTTGTTGATGATCCTGTCGATCGTTTTTAAACCGAACAGTATGTAATCGATATACTTCTTCTCTTTTGCCTTTAACCTGTCGTTCTGGATCATCGAGAGGAAAAGCTCCATGCTGCCGAGGGGGTTCTTGATCTCATGGGCGATCCTCGCCGCCATCTCTCCCATGGCCCTCAGGCGTTCATCCCTCTCGCTCCTTTCCTTCATCTTTTCGACTTCCGTAACATCCTCGATAACGATTACCTCTTTCCCCTCAAAGCCATTGGTCAATCTCTCCTTTTTCCACCGGAAGTACCCTTTATTGTTTTTGATCTCCCCGGTCTTTTCTCCATTCACATTGAGGTATGGAACTATGCCCCCCGTTGTCAGCCTTGCCGCGTTCTTGTTCTGGAACGTAACCGACTTTCTGTCGAGGACCACAACACCCACGGGCAATGAGTCCAGGATGTTATTCAGGTAATCTCCCGCCTTTTCCAGTTCCGCGTTCTTCTCCTCCACCTCTTTTGTAAGCTGCCGTATCCTGCTTTCCAGCATCCCGTAGTAACTGATTATTGAATCGGAGGCCCTTGAGAATTCGTTGAAGGCGTTTTCTAAGAGTTTGACGTCCTGAGCAGGCATGGCTTTTCAATTGCAAAATGTGTACCAAAGCTGCGAGGCAGCTCATAGAAAAGAATGCATAGCGCAAAGCGCATGGCGCATAGCAAATCCGAAATCCTAATATCTAAATCCTAAACAAATCCGAATGTTCAAAATTCAAAACATTGTATTGTAAGGAGCTTTTGTTTGGAACATTTGATATTTGGATTTAGATATTGTTTAGGATTTGGTGCTTAGGATTTCGTGCTTGATCGTGCTTGGGCTGAAAGCTGATCGCTGACGGCTGACAGCTTAAGTATCGTCATTATTTTGACGGAAGGGATATCAGTCGATGCCGAGACGT
>MVRS01000015.1 GCA_002067975.1 Syntrophorhabdus sp. PtaU1.Bin058 | reverse complement strand
AGCTGTGTACTATACGATAAGGAACAGGGATTGCGTAAGGATCAAAAACATTCCGGCCGGTATTTTCCTGAGGTGTCTTCCCGGGTTTGTGATGAGCATCATCGCTGAATTCATTTATTTTGTCTTAAAATATAAGAGGTTGAAGCTATACATCCGCGCCAAGAGGGATGCAATGAGGATGCTGCCGGGGATGATGAAAAAGAGATCTTCGATCTTAAGGCGGCGACAGGTCTCAGACGGTTACCTGACCGGTATCATGACGCCGTTATGGGGAAGGGGCTTCCTGAAATCGAAACTGAAGAAGATGCTCTATGGTTAGCGTGATACTTCCTACCATTAACGCCGGCGAAGTAATCGGCAAACTCCTGTCCGCCGTAAACAACCAGACGGTGAAATGCGAGCTGATCGTCATCGACTCGTCTTCGTCGGACGGGACTCCGGAGATCGCAGGATCATACAGCGCGAAGGTAATCTCAATTGAAAAGACCGCCTTTAATCACGGGGGAGCGAGGAATTACGCGGTCCGGCATTCTCAGGGAGAAATTATTGTTTTTTTAACGCAGGACGCACTACTCTGCGATGAGTACTGTATTGAAAGGCTTATAAAGCCGCTTGAACAGGCGGATGTCGCGGCATCATACGGAAGGCAGATCCCGCGCGAAGACGCGAAACCGACCGAACACTTCGCGAGGATCTTCAATTATCCCGAAATGCCTCTCATTAAAGGATTGGAACAGGTCCCCGAGATGGGCATCAAGACGTTCTTTTTCAGCAACGTCTTTTCAGCTATCAGAAAAAAGGAATTTGAAAAATTAGGCGGGTTCCCTGATAATATCATAATGTTTGAGGACATGATCTATGCGGCAAAATTGGTAGTGAACGGCTTCAGGATTGCCTATGTGCCGGAGGCAAAGGTGATGCATTCCCATAACTATTCTCTGGCCGGACAATTCAGAAGATATTATTATGCGGGGATCTCCTTTAAAAAACAGCCGTGGTTCTTAAAATACGCCCGGTCAAACAGGGAAGGCATGAACTACTTCCGGCAGCAGATGAGGTACCTGCTGAAGGAGAGACGATATCCCTGGGTACTCTATGCGCTGTGCGAGACGTTCTGTAAGTATTGCGGATATCATCTGGGGCTTCATTGCAATAAGGCCGCCGTAACATTGCCACAGGGAAGGACATGACGAAAGAAAGACGCTCTCACACCTTAGTATTCGTTGTGTCGGATATATTATCCGTATACGCCTCAATCGTCCTGGCCTTTTATACAAGGGTCTGGCTTGGCAGCGTCTTTGAATTAATACCGCTGAGCCACGGCATAGGATTGTATTTCGGCAAGTGGTGGATTCCCCTGACGGTCATTGTCCTGATCATGTATCACCGCGGATACGGTATTCTGATAACCCTGTGGGACGAGATCTCCCACGTGTTGAAAGGTCTGTTCATGTCGTTTCTGGTTGTCTGGGTCATCCTGTCACTCCAGAAAGAGACTGAAACGGTTTCAAGGATAGTTGTGACACTCGGTTTCGTTTATATGGTCTTTATCGTGTCGATTATAAGGGCATTCGTGAGGTTTGTTTTGTACAGGATTATGGGGTCCCGCAGGGAAGCTGTTTTTTATGCCGGCGAGGATGGTTCAGACGATACCGCATTGAGGCCTTTGCTGTATGATGAGTGGTATGCAGGATATACAATTGCCGGCAAAGAGGACATCGCCGGTCGCGAAAGATATGCGGACACCTGTTTTATACCCATCGAATACGCTGACGAAAAGACTATACGGAAGCTGAAACCCGGTTATAAAAATCTTATCATCGTCTCCGATACAACAGGCCTGTCGTTTATGAATACGGAGATCAAGACCTATATCGGTAAAAGCCTGGCGTTAATCACAACCACAAACGGGCTCCTGTCTCCCTACAGGGTATTCCTTAAAAGGATCTTTGACGTTGTTCTTTCATGCTGCGCCTTAATCCTGCTCCTGCCGGTCTTTGTTATTGTTGCCGTTGTTATAAAGATAGATTCAAAAGGCCCTGTCCTGTTCAGGCATAAGCGCTGCGGAAGGAACCTCTCTGAATTTGAAATGATCAAATTCAGGACGATGCACATCGACAGCGGCGACACGTTGAAAAGATATATTCGGGACAATCCGGGAGCACTCAAGGAATTGGAAGAGAGGAATAAGATCGAAGGAGATCCGCGTATAACAAGGGTGGGGAAGCTCTTAAGAAAGACATCGATCGACGAACTCCCGCAGTTGCTGAACGTTTTGGCCGGCAGCATGTCGATCGTAGGGCCGAGGCCTGATTCAAGGGAGGCCGTTGAAAGGTTTTATCAGGAATACAAAGAGATCTATGAGAATATCAGGCCCGGTATTACCGGTCTATGGCAGGTTAGCGGGCGGAGCGATATCGATTATAAGAAGCGGGTAAAATTGGATTATTTATATATGTTGAACTGGTCATTGTGGTTGGATAGTGTAATATTATTAAGTACTTTTAAAGCAATCTTGAGTGGAAAAGGCGCATATTGATGCTAAGTGCAAAAAAATATGTTGACAAAAATTTACATTTCTGTTAGATATGTCAAGGTGATAGAGTTCAAAAAAATAATTCAGAAAAATGTTTATTTGAACCCTTTTAACGAGTTCGCCGTAAGAGAGGGTATGGTAGAGATCAGGTGGGACCCTCTCACGCAGATCACCTCACGGATTGTACATTTTCCCCCAAGAAAGATTGAAAGGTTTAATTATGACGAAACGATCAGGGCCTCGCTGAGCGTACGCTGCCCTTTCTGCCCTGAAAACGTAAACGACATGACGTCAAGGTTTGATAAAAACGTCTTTGGTTTTGAGCGGTTTACGGCCGGCGATGTCACCGTTATCCCCAATGTCTTAACCTTTGATAAATATTGTCTTGTTGCCATTATTTCGAAAGAACACTTCCTTGATATGGAGAGGCTTATACAGGGCGACTATATCTATAACGGTTTGATGGCGCTGCTCCATGTATTAAGGATCATCAAGGAAAACGATAAAGAGGTAAGGTATTTCTCTATCAACTGCAATTATATGCCCATGTCGGGGAGCAGCATCCTCCATCCCCATATACAGGCAATTGCAGGCGAATATCCGACAAACTACCACGGAATAATGATACAAAAAAGCGAGAGCTACCGCGAAAAGACAGATCAGGTATACTGGGACGAATTGATCCGGGAAGAGATCAACCTGAAGGAACGTTTCATAGAGGAACTGGGCAAGGCGAACTGGTACGTCCCCTTTGCCCCGAGAGGGAACGGCGACATCGGGTGCATCTTCGAAAAGAGTTCCTTCTTCGAGCTGGATGACACTGATGTTAAAGATTTCTGTAATGGCCTCAAGAAGGTCTTGAAATACTTCAAACAGGAAAATGTATCCGGATTTAATCTGTCAATATTTTCAGGCATAGAAGGAAAGGATTCCTTCAGGGCGAACGCAAGGATAGTGGCAAGGAGATTCCTGCCCCCGGTCAATGCTGCGGATTCGAATTATTTTGATAAACTCCACATGGAAAGTGCCTGCCTATACTTGCCGGAAGATGTATCGGACAAGATAAGGATTGTATGGGGAAGCTCGTATGACTGATGAAGTTACAACGACGTTACAGGGTGAAGGTCTAACCGAACAGACAGAAGATAAGCCCGACGATAAAGGAAAGAAGGCCAAAACAAAGAAATCTCCGTTCATGAAGAAGCCTTCCTTCTTCAGCGGTTTCAGTTTCAGGCAGGTCGATGAACTGGTCGGCGTTGACATCGGTACGACGTCGATCAAGGTATGTACATTAAAGAATGTTAAAAATGTTTTAACGCTCCAGAATATCATCAGGAAAACTTATGAACAAGACCTTTTGAACGACGGCCACATCGTCGATCTTGATTTTGTTGCACAGGAATTAAAACAGCTGTTTTCGGATAATAAGATCAAAACAAAGAATGTCGCATGCGCATTGTCGAGTTATTCGGTTATTACAAAGAAGATATCCATGCCCTTTCTTGAAGAGGGTACGCTTGCGAAGACGATAAATACGGAAGTTGAAAACGTCATACCTTTCCCGTTAAAGGATATCTATTATAGTTATTATGTGATGGGGGTGGACGCGGAGAAAGAAAACACGGTGAATATACAGATTGTTGCTGCAAAAAAGGAGATCGTTGACGGTTATATGGCTGCATTCAATATGGCGGGCTTGAATTTACAGATACTGGATGTGGATATTTTTACCGTCACGAATCTTATAGAACAGTTATACAGTCCGAAGGATTTTTCTGTCGTTGCTGTCGATATCGGCGCATCGGTGACAAACATTGCGATATTGAAAGGTGAAAATATTGAGTTTACCAGAGAGATATTGATGGGCGGTAAATATCTGACCAGCCAGATAGAAAAGACTACCAGGCTGCCTTACAAGGAAGCCGAAGAGAAAAAGATAACAGGCGACAGCGACGTACTCTATCTTTTTGAAGATTTTATCTTTAACATAGCCTCGGAGATCAATAAAACTATAAAATTCTATCTTGCTACAAAACCGAAAGAGTCGATTGAGATGGTCTATCTGACGGGCGGTTCCTCCCTGGTGCAGGGATTAAAAGAAAAGATAACGGAAGATACCGGTGTAGCGGTCGAGGTCATTAACCCATTCCTCGTCTTGAAGGAAGATGAAGGCAAGATCCGCATGTATGAAGAATTCAAGGAGTTCATGGTGGTGCCATTATACCTATCAATGAGGGTGACTGATCTAACATGATAAAGATTAATTTATTACCCACCAGCAAGAGGATGAAGCCGAGTGCGTTAAGGTACGATCTGTATCTTTTGATCTTTGTGTTTGTCATCACCATGGCGGTTGCAGGAGGGATCTATTATAAGAACACCCAGGATATCACACATTACAAAGACCTTATCGAAAAGACCAAAAAAGACATAGCAAGCTTACAGGGCATATACAATGAATATCTCGCCATGGAAAGGGAAAAGAAAGAGATACTGAGAAGAATAACGGTTATCAATAAGGTAAAAGACGGGAGGATACTGGCGGCAAGGACTTTGTACGATCTTACAAATTCAATTCAGGAAAGTGTCTGGCTGAAAAGCTTCAAAAAGACGGACAATAAGTTTGAACTTGAAGGCCGTTCATTGGGGACCGAGTCGGTCTCTGATTTTGTTGACAGCATCTCAAAGATCCCCTATATCAAAAATGTTGAGCTGAAAAACGTGCAGGATGTAAGCGAGGAAGGACTGATACTGAAGAAATTTATAATAGTGGGAAATATTTCATTATGAAGCTGGGAATCGATCCGAAAGTGATCACTAAAAAGATAATCAAGATCCCCAAGATCTACAAGCTTATCATCATACTGGTGCTGAATATTGTTATCTTTGGGGTAATCTTCCACTTTGTCATCAGTCCTCAGCTTGAGACAAAAGACAAGTTGATTGCAGAATACCAGTCATTGAAAAAGGATCTTGACCGGCTGGTAACCATTAAAAACAATATGAATAAATACCGGCAGGAGTACATGGAGATGCAGGCATTGCTTAAAAATATGCTCAAACAGTTGCCTGAGTCAAAAGATATACCTAACCTGCTTCGGAATGTTACAAACGTTGGTGACGAGACAAGGCTTAAATTAAAATTTTTCGAACCGAAACAGTTGCAGAATAAGGAATTCTATGCTGAATTGCCCTTCGAGATAAAATTCTCCGGTCCTTTTCATAATGTTGCCTATTTCTTTGACGGTATAAGGAAGCTTGAACGGATCATAAATATTACAAGCTTCAGTCTCGTAGGAACAGGACCAATGACAAAGATGTCCATAGAAGGTGCTTGTACTGCAAGGGCCTATGTCTATTTAAGGGCACCGGAAAAGGCATCAAAGAAGGAAGTGAAAAGTGCGCAACCTGCTAAAAAGTAGTTTTATTGTTTTCATTCTGGTCTTTATTATAGAATGTGCCGGAATAAATGCTGCGGAGCCGAAAAAACAACCGCAGCAAGCAGCTCCCGCTGTCGCTCCTGCTCTTTCTGACTTTCATTATACAGCGGAGAACAGGAGGGATCCTTTCGAGCCAGTCAATCTGATAAAGGCAAAGAGAAGCAGGGAAAGCAGGCTGATAAAAGACAAAAAAGGTATTGTCCAGTATGCAGGGTATGAACTGGAGGAGCTAAAGCTTGTCGGTATTTTGAGAACGGATAAAAGAAGGCTTGCAATGATGGAAGACATGCAGGGTAAGGGAATAATCTTTAAAAAAGACGACTATCTGAATCAAAACTTATGGGTTGTTGATGTACAGGATACCAAGGTTATTTTTGGCTACAAACTAAAGGGGGAGATCAGGAAGATTGTTGTTGATATCCCCAAAAGATGAGAAGGGTGAACATTATGAGTAAAAAAGTAATTTTACTGATTTTTATTATCATTTGTATCATACCCTTGCTATGTTTTGCACAGGCATCAAAAAAGACCACACCACGGGTTTCTTTTGATTTTATTGATGCCGATGTCAGAAATGTCTTGCGGGCGCTTACCGAAGTATCAGGTAAGAATATCGTTATTTCGGATGACGTAAAAGGCAAGGTCACAATGAGACTTGAAAATATACCCTGGGATGACGCTTTTGAAATTGTCATAAAAAATAACGACCTTGCGCAGATAGAGGAAGAGAACCTTATAAGGGTTGTAACATCGAAAAAGTTTGAAGAGGAGAGAAAAAAGAAACAGGTAATACGAGATGAATTCCGTAAAGAGAAGCTCGAAAGGCAGAGATTGGGAGAAGAACTTGTAACCGAGACTGTATATCTGAGCTATGCGAACCCGGCTGACGTTGAAAAGATGTTACGGGGGGATGCGGCGGGAGGAGCCGCCGGTGCGCAGCGGCGGGGATTTCTTTCTGAGTTCGGCACCATTACACAGGTGTCATGGAATAATGCACTTATTATCAAAGACACAAAAGAGAATGTGGCAAATATTATAAAGGTGATCAAAGAGCATGACGTCAAACCTAACCAGATACAGATCGATTGCAGGATAGTCCAGGCATCTTCCGATTTTTCAAAAGAGATAGGTATCCAGTGGGGTCAGAGATATACCGGCAGCAGCCTGCTCGGCGGCAAGTCGTTAGAGATTACGGGAGCGAAAGATCCGGGTGCGTCATCAGCGGCTGCTTCATATACTGCAACAACAGGCCTTGTGGCCTTAAGGGGAACATCTACATATCCTTACAACGTTAACCTGCCGGCTGCGGTGGGTAAGGGAAGCGGCGGCACCCTCGGTATCTTCATAGGAAGCGTTACAGACAGCTTCATGCTTGATATCCAGCTCTCAGCACTTGAATCAGAAGGAAAGGGCAAGATCCTTTCGAGTCCGAAGGTGATAACTTCCGACAATAAAAAGGCCACAATAACCCAGGGAAAATCAATACCATACCAGACGGTTTCACAGTCAGGGACCCAGACGCAATTTGCAGAAGCGACACTGGGGCTTGAAGTAACACCCACGGTTACAAAAGACGGTTACATAAAACTGGACGTGATTGCGAAGAAAGACTCGGCGGATTTCATAAACACCTCGGCAGGGGTTCCGACTATTGACAAAAAACAGGCAACAACCATGCTATACGTGAAGGACGGTGAAACTGCCGTTATAGGCGGAATCTACGAGAGGGAAGAAAATGAAGGTGAATCCGGCGTACCGGTTTTGAAAAACATACCGCTCTTTGGATGGATGTTTAAGAAGACAACGCAAAAGGACACAAGGACCGAACTGCTCATATTCATTACCCCGAGGATTCTGAAAAATGTTTATAGAGAAGAGGGTTAAATGAAAAAGATAATAATATTTACAACTATTATTTTTGTTTTTTTCTCGATGCAGTGTTTCGGCGAGGATTACATAAAGGGCAAAATAGTATCAAACCTTGAAAAGAAACTAAAGATCGTATATGGAGATAAGGCGATAATTACGCTGGGCAGCAATCATGGCTTGGTCAAGGGCGATATCCTTAGCATTGCCAGACCTGCAGATGTCTATTTAGCTGATCCGGTTGGACAATGTGCAATACAGAAGACATTTCCATCGACAAGCATCTGCGAAGTTATCAAGATGACGCAGGAGATAGAAGGCGGACAACAGGTCTTTATGAAAAGGCTGGAGTTTAATGACCCAAAACTCTTTCCGGATATCTTCAGGGTGCTGCAAAACCTTGTTGAGCCATATGCGCCATATAAGGATATATCCGTCTACATATTCAATGTTTTTGATGAAAACAGAAACATAACAAAATTTTCAGAATTGTTGAAAGATGAAATCAAATTTGTATTTTCGCAGAAAAAAAGGATCAAATTTGTCGGCGATGATGTAGGCAAGATGTTTGCCGCCTACTCACCGAATGAACTCTTCGAAAAGAACAACGTCATTGAAGGATACATGAAAAAGGACAACATTGATGCCCTTATCACAGGCTATTATGAAGTAAGGGGCGGAAAGGTGTTCGTTACGTTATATAAGATCGATAGCAACTGGGATGTTGCAAAACGGCAAGACTCTATAGACGGTGCTTCATACGGTAATCTGCTCACAACCGTAACAGTTCCTTACACCCCGTTAAAAAAGGAACAGAATGTTACCTGTAATTTTGTTTATAAGCCTGTCCGGCATAAGCCTCTCAAGAAAGAAAAAGACGAGTATATAGCGAACACCGCACAAAACGATCCTTTAATGTTAGACACCTTACAAAGAGTCGATTTCAATATGGTTGGACCCGTGGAATTCAAACTGAAAGTCGATAATGATATGCTGGATTTGGAAAATAAAAAGGAATACAAGATGTTGCTGAGAACGGGAAAACACGAGATTACCACTTCCTTTAAAACAGGTTTTTATTACAACGAAACGCTGATGTTCACGTCACCCAACGAATGCAAGGGATGCCGGAAGAGCGTCGTGCTGCAATTGGACAAGGATGACGAGATAAATGTAGAAATAACTGCGGACCCACTCTATGGCAGGGAAAAAATAGATTTTAATGTTTATACAAAGGTTATTACCAGCAGACCTGTCCTTAAACCGATATCCAGAAAAGAGAAGGTGGTGCCGGTAGAGACATACAAGGATTAAGATAAACAAAACAGAACATGTCTCCGAAATGGAAAGGTTGTCCAAGTGTCTCGCACGTTTTAGTGCATTTTCAAGAAGAAGATCGGAAGAGTTAATCCGCGCAGGCAGGGTCAGGGTTAACGGTGTTGTTGTTGTCGAGCCGCAGCATAAAGTTACACCTGCCGTCGATGTAATTGTTCTTGATAATAAAGTAATTGACGCTAAGATAAAATATATCAACATCGCCCTATATAAACCGGTGGGATACATCTCTGATCTGCTGGATGTCAGGAACAGGAAGGTGGCGAGGGATCTGATAGGTATTGATGTAAAGATCTTTCCGGTAGGAAGGCTGGACTATAATTCGGAAGGATTGATGATCTTTACCAATGACGGGGATCTGGCAAATACCATCATGCACCCAAGGTATGGGGTTGAAAAAGAGTATCTCGTAAAGTTCAAAGGGATCCTGAACGTTGATGAGATGCGGCAAATAAAAAAGGGGATAAATGTTAAAGGGGAAATATATAAAGTAAAATCAGTAAAGTATGTCAGACTGTCCGTGAAGAATGCCTGGTACAGTGTGCTTATTGACGAAGGCAAGAACAGGATGATACGAAAGATAGGAGATGCGATCGATCACCCTGTATTGAAACTGAAAAGGGTCAGGATCGGCAACCTTGTGCTGGGGGACCTTAAACCGGGAGAATACAGATTCTTTGACAAGAAAGAATTATTGTGAAGAACCGGCATTGAAAAAAAGGGGATTGCGATATGGGTGGGTTAACCCATTTTTTCTACAAATTCGTAGATTGGTATTGCTGAGAGTGTCATTAACTGTATTGTTCCCCTTGCCCCGAGTTCAGTGGACATCTTCGCTACTGTCTCATTATCGGGTGCCTCGACAACACTCAGGAAATCATACATGCCCAAAAGGGCATACTGGGTAAGGACCTTTACGCCCATTTTTTCGATCTCTTTATCAACTTCCTTTATACGTTCAGGGTTGTTTTTAATAGTCTTTCTCCCTTCGTTTGTCAATGTGCTTATCATGATGTATACAGGCATTTTGTACCCCCTTGTCTTGATCAGCTATAATACAACAATCTTTTAGGGATAGTCAATCATTCCTTTTTTGTTTGCGATTGAAAGTTTACCGGGATTATAGTATTTTATCAGAACAGGAGGACTCTGAATGGGCAAGAAAGCAAAATTGTCTTTGAGTTTGTTTTTAGTTGTGGTCTTTCTCCTTGGTTTCTATATAGGGGCCCAGGGGAAACGGGCTGTTACTTCGACAAACGACAAAGAGATCTATGAATATCTGAAGACGTTCTCGGATGTAATTGACTTAGTGAAGAAAAACTATGTTGAAGAGACGAAAGATAAAGATCTTATTTATTCCGCGATAAAGGGCATCCTTGAATCCCTTGATCCTCATTCTTCTTTTCTCCCGCCGGATATGTACAAAGATATGCAATCCGAGACCAAGGGGGAATTTGGCGGTATAGGCATAGAGATTACCATCAAGGACGGCTTCCCCACGGTTATCACGCCTATTGAAGATACTCCCGCCTATAAGGCAGGTCTTAAATCCGGTGACCACATTATAAGGATAGACGGCAAGCCGACGAAGAACATGAGTCTTATGGATGTGGTCAAGATGATCCGAGGAGCAAAGGGGAAATCGGTGAGTTTGACGATTGTCAGGGAAGGGACCCCGGGCGTCAAAGAGTATAATATTGTCCGTGACATTATAGTAGTGAAGAGTGTGAAATTCAGAATGCTCGAGGATAATTACGGCTATGTGAGGATTGTTCAGTTCCAGGAAAGGACATCGAGAGACCTTAATAACGCGTTAAAAGAACTTGAAAAGGCCAATAAGGAAAAACCACTGAAGGGACTGATACTGGACTTGAGGAACGATCCCGGCGGATTGCTTGAGCAGGCGGTGGAGGTTTCAGACAAATTTCTCACGGATGATGTAATCGTTTCGATAGAGGGGAGACAGAAAGAAGAGAATAAGGTGAAATTTTATGCCAAGAGCAGGAAAGACGACTACCTTGGCCCCCTTGTAGTGTTGGTCAATGAAGGCAGCGCGAGCGCCTCTGAGATTGTTGCAGGCGCATTACAGGATTACAAAAGGGCGATAGTCGTCGGCACAAAGACCTTTGGAAAGGGTTCTGTGCAGACCATATTCCCCCTTGGCGACGGTTCTGCCGTGCGACTTACTACGGCAAAGTATTTTACCCCGAAAGGAAGGTCTATACAGGCCGAGGGAATCACACCGGACATTGTTGTGGACAATAATATGGTGAAGACAAAGGATAAGATCGTTCCCCTGAAAGAGAAAGACCTTGAAAAGCGGAATGATACCGATAAAGATATCAAAAAGTTAGAGGATATTAACACCAAAACCCTTGAAGAAGAAGATTTTCAGCTGCATATGGGCTTACAGATATTAAAAAGCTGGGAGGCCCTTAGGGGGAAAAGCTCTTAACCTTTCATAGATTGTAGAAGATTTATTCTGAAGGCCTCCGGCATCCTTTTAGGTTTGCCCTTTGCATCGATGCAGACCATTGTGGTTTGGCCCTTTGCCGTAGCCCTGTTATCTTTAAAGACGGAATGCTCAAGAATAAAATATGCGTTTTTCACTTCTTTAATGGAAGTCTTAACGGAGATCATATCGCCGTACAGTAATTTCTCCATCAGGTCGAGGGAGACCGTTTTAACGATGAGATACGTCCCGTTCTTTTCCCATTCGGGGATGGATACGCCAATCGATAAGAGGTGTTCAAACCATGATTTTTCAAAAAATTTGAGGTAATTTGCAAAATATACGACACCCCCGGCATCCGTATCCTGGTAATATATTCTCGTTGTATACATGTCTTTTTCATAACATTTTCCCTGGCGACGGTCAATATAATGGATATCGGGCGCCCTTTGTTGGGTCGGAAAGGAGTAGCAAAACCAGTGACCGCGTATTATATTATAGCTAATACGTTTTACAGGCTGTATGCACACGTTCATTGAAAGAAGGAGGCAGGATGAAACCGGTGGAGATTAAACCCGACATCTTCTGGGTAGGGGCGATTGACTGGGGTATAAGGGACTTCCATGGATATATTACGCAGAACGGCACTACGTACAACAATTACCTTATCAATGATAAGCAGGTAACGCTTGTTGATACGGTGAAGCATGATTTTGACATGGTTACGATAGGGAACATCAGGAGGATTGTCGATCCTTCAAAGGTAACGAACCTCGTAATCAATCACATAGAGCCTGATCATGCGAGCGGAATCGGCACCGTTATGAAATACATGCCCGATGCCACGATCTATATCTCCGAAAAAGGTAAAAAGGGACTTGACAGGTATTGCGATACGTCCCGATGGACCATGAAGGTCGTGAAGAACGGCGACACCTTGAACACGGGCCGATATACCCTTACGTTCCTTGAGACGCCGATGCTCCACTGGCCTGATTCAATGGTTACCTATGTGAAAGAGGCAAAACTCCTTATCTCCCAGGACGCCTTTGGGCAGCACATAGCAACATCTTCACGTTTTGATGACGAATTTACAGAGTGCCATTCCGAGTTTGAGCTCAATGATGCCGTTGTTGACTATTATGCGAATATCCTCATGCCTTTCGGACAATTGATCAAATCTAAGATTGAGGAGATCGTCAGGCTCGGTATTGAGATCGACATGATCGCACCCGATCACGGCATTATCTGGAGAAAGGATCCGGGGAAGATCATCCGGATGTACCTCGATATGGCAGGCGGCAAGGCTGAACAACAGGTCGTAATTATTTACGATACCATGTGGCACAGCACCGAGCTTATGACAATCCCTATCATGAAGGGGATTAAGGACGAGGGTGTCGACTGCAAGGTCATAAAACTGCGGGCCACACCGATGAGCGTAGCGATTAAAGAGTTCTGGAGATCAAGGGGTTGCCTGGTTGGGACGCCCACGATTAATAACGTCATGTTCCCCTCGGTATCGGAGTTTTTGCATCACCTCGGCGGGCTCCGGCCGAAGAACAGGATCGCAGGCGCCTTCGGAAGCTTCGGCTGGGGAGGCGGCGCCGTGAAGGAGGCCTATGAACTGCTGAAGCATATGGGGCTCGAGGTGGTAGAACCTGGCGTACAGGTACTGTATAAACCTTCTGTTGACGACGAGAACCAGTGCTATGAATTCGGCAGGACCTTTGCGCAAAGGGTAAAGGAATATAACGCCAAGTTTTAGCGACAAGTATCAGGGAAGGGTTACGGGTCACAGTGCTATTGTCCCGGACATGTCCCGGCTGCGGGAGAATAAAAGCCAGAGGTTAAGGAGGATATGACCATGTCAAAGACGGAAAAAAATCTTCAGGAAGCGTTTGCAGGGGAATCGCAGGCAAACAGGAAGTACCTTGCATTTGCGAAAAAGGCAGAAGAAGAGGGTTTTAAACAGGCTGCCAGACTCTTCAGGGCTGCGGCAGAGGCCGAGACGATCCATGCACATAACCATTTAAGGGAACTGAAAGGTATAAGGAGCACAAAGGAAAACCTCCAGGAGGCTATAGGCGGCGAGACACATGAATTTAAAAACATGTACCCCCGGATGATCAAGGAGGCGGAAGAGGAAGGAAACAAGGGGGCATTGCGGAGCTTTAATTTTGCGAACGAAGTGGAAAAGACCCATGCGGCACTCTACCAAAAGGTCCTCGATGGTCTTGGTAAAAATGAAACGGTGGATTATTACATCTGCAAGGTCTGCGGTAATACGGTAGAGGGTGAGCCGCCCGATGAGTGTCCGGTCTGCAAGGCAAAGAAGGTTGCCTTCTATAAGGTGGATTAGCATATGTGAGCAGGCAATTCTCAGTTCATGGCTGGCAGCAACGTCTGTTGAAACTTACTGAATTTGATTGACTGATTTCGGGAGAGGTCATGAAGATCATTACATTCAATGGAAGCCCGAGGATCGACGGCAACACGGATATCTTGCTCGGGGAGACACTCGGGGCAATCCAGGGGCCAGGGAATACGATCCTTTCGTTCAGGCTGAACGATATGAATATCAAGCCCTGTCAGAACTGCGGTCACTGTGAAGAAACAGGCATTTGCGTTATCGAAGATGATATGAAGGAGATTTATACCGCCATCAGGGAGACAGAGAGGATCATAGTCGCCTCCCCGATATTTTTTTCCGGTCTTTCCGCACAGACGAAGATCATGATCGACAGATGCCAGGCCCTCTGGTGTGAAAAATATCTTTTAAAAAGGGCCATACCGGAAGGCCCGACCGGCCGTAAGGGACTGTTGATCCTCGTCGGCGGCACAAAGAAAGACATCGGGATACAGTGCGGAGATGCGACTGTAAAGGCCTTTTTCAGGTCCGTCAGTGTCCCCGTGCATGAAACAGTGAGTTTTTTGGGCGTTGACAGGAAGGGAGCGATCCTTGACCATCCGACAGCGCTGCTTGATGTCTATCATGCCGGACAACGCCTTGTAGCCCCTTGAAAGGACATACTTATCCTGCCTTGCCCCATCTTTATCCTTGATTGACAATCACATAGAGGGCATAGTATAAACAAAGCCAGACAGCAATATTGAAGACTACAAAGGGTATCGCGGATGGACAACGAGTTATTCCCTGTTACATCGCTGGAGGAAAATGAAGAAGGTGTGGTGCACATCCTGTCGGGCGGAAGGGGGTTGACCAGCAGGCTCGCAGGGATGGGGATCATACCCGGCATAAAGATCAGGGTGCTGAGGAACAGCGGGAGACAGATTATCGTTCTTGCATCCGATACAAGGGTTGCCCTCGGAAAAGGACAGGCAGACCATATCCTTGTTGAGAAGATAGACAGCATAGTCCAGAGCAAGGGTGAAAAAGAGAAGAAACCCTCAAAGAGTTTTCTCGTTGCATTAGCCGGTCAGCCCAATGTAGGGAAAACGACCGTTTTTAACCTCCTTACCGGTTTGTCGCAGCACGTCGGAAA
Source organism: Syntrophorhabdus sp. PtaU1.Bin058 (assembly GCA_002067975.1). GTDB lineage: Bacteria > Desulfobacterota > Syntrophorhabdia > Syntrophorhabdales > Syntrophorhabdaceae > UBA5609. Next base: position 17,278 of record MVRS01000015.1, on the reverse strand, counting down.
CTGGCCCGGCAAGACCGTTGAGATGAAAGAGGGGGTTTACAACACCAACGGCATAGAACTGAAGATGGTCGATCTGCCGGGCACCTACAGCCTCAGCGCATTTTCCGAGGAAGAGAGGGTTGCACGGGATTTTATTATCCATGAACATCCGGACGTTGTCGTCCTTGTCGTCAACGCCTCCGCCCTGGAGAGGAGCTTATATCTGCTCACCGAGTTGCTCTTTTTAAGAGCACCGGTCATCGTGGCGGTGAATATGCTGGACATGGCCGAAGGACAAGGCGTGTATATCGACATCAATGCCCTCGAAGAATCGATGCGCATACCTGTCATAGGGATGGTTGCCGTGAAGAACCATGGTATCAGGGAGCTTGTTGCCGGCATCATCAAACTGGCCGAAGGCAAATCGGAATATGTACCGAGGATGCCCGAGGTGTCGCAGGACCATAGGGAGATATTTTTCAAACTCCTCGGTATGATCAAGGAGCATGTTCCCATACCCTACAGCGATATCTGGATAGCTACCAAGCTCATGGAAGGCGATTCAGAGGTGTCCGATTCCGTGAAGGGGATTGTTCCCCCCGATGTATGGAATGATGTCCAGTCGCTGCTTGTCAAGCATGAGGATGCGCTTAGGGCCGTGGTAGGGGGGAGATACGACTGGATAGAGGAGACAACGAGGGCCGCCATATCACGTTTTAAACGGGGGCAGGTGCTTATAACGGACAGGATAGACCATGTCCTTACGCGTCCCCTTATGGGCATCCCTGTCCTTCTGGGGATACTGGCAGTGATCTTTTTATTGACGTTCAAGATAGGTTTCCCTCTACAGAGGTTCCTGGAGACGATTACAAGCATATTCGGCAGGTGGATAGACACAAACCTCATAAAGGAACCATGGTGGATCCGTGGAATATTGGTGAATGGTGTTATAGGCGGTGCCGGATCGGTGCTGACCTTTACCCCGCTCCTTGTTATATTTTTCTTTTCCATGGCGTTTCTTGAAAATATCGGGTACATGGCGCGTGCTGCCTTTGTTATGGACCGTTTCATGCATATCATCGGGCTTCATGGAAAGAGTTTCCTGCCCATGTGCCTTGGTTTCGGCTGTAACGTACCGGCTGTCCTGGGCGCCCGCATCGTTGAATCGAAAAAGGCCAGATTGCTCACGATATTCCTGACGCCTTTCATACCCTGTACGGGGAGGCTCGCGGTATTGACCTTTATTACCGCCGCGGTCTTTGCAGAAAAAGCCCTTGTTGTTTCATGGCTTTTAGTTACATTGAATATTGTCCTCCTTGGTCTTGCAGGCATGATAATAAGCAGGATCTTTTACAAAGACGAGATGGTCCCTTTCATTATGGAATTGCCGCTCTATCACAAGCCCGATTTCAAGACCATCCTCTTCGTGGTATGGAGCAGAACGATCACCTTTGTGAAAAAGGCCGGCACCGTGATCCTGGCATTCTCCGTTATATTGTGGATCCTGTCGAACGTACCCGGCGGGGCGATCGAAAGGAGCCTCCTTGCGTGGGTAGGAAGGCTTTTCGAGCCGATAGGGGTTCCCCTCGGACTGGACTGGAAGATGCTTGTTGCCCTTTTGTCCACGATCGTTGCAAAAGAGAATGCCGTCGCTACGCTTGGCGTCCTTTATAATGTCGGGGAACAGGGCCTAATGAATGTTTTGCCGACAGTGGTAACCCATCCTTCGGCCATTGCCTTCCTCTTTGTATTGATGATCTTCATACCCTGTGCTCCCACCATAACGGTCATGAGGCAGGAGATGGGTAACTGGAGATGGTTCTTTACCTCCGTGATTTTCATGGTCATTTTGTCCTATACGGGGGGTATGCTGATATACCACATTGCGAAAAGCACAGGCATGTAGTACCGTCTCCATTTCTGTATTGACAAATCCTGTCTGTTCATATAGATTGAACCATCATTCACATGAACAGACGTTCAGCAATAGAATCCAGAAAAAACATACTTGATGCAGCCCTTACGGTATTCTCGGACCACGGTTACCGTGGGGCAAGCATGAGAATGATAGCCGGGCATGCGGGGATAAGTGTCGGAGGCCTTTATCTTTACTTCAAGAGCAAAGAAGAACTTTATCTCACGTTGCTGAAAAGACGTCTTGAAGACCTGGTGGTAAAACTTGAGAAGGTTGCCTCCAGCAATCGGGACCCTGTTGATGCAATTACGCAATATATTACAATCAGCGTCGAATATGCCAGGCGGTACCGGGAATTTATTCTGGCTCAAAGCAGGGAACAGGGTTTTACCTTCGGGATTGACATAAAAAAAAGGTTTTTCAGGAGACAGAGGAGGCTGGTCGAGATGATCATCAGGAATGGTATTGATGCAGGCCATTTCGGTGATTGCAATGCGAAAGAGGTGACAAGGGTAGTGATAAGCGTAATACGGGGGTTTTTGCTCTCCATTATTGTAGATCAGGAAAACCTCTTCCAACCAGATGAATGTGTCCGGTTCATGCTTCAGGGCCTTTTAAAAAGGGAAGTGTGATGCCGGCGAGACATACCGGGATGAGAAATTGTAAATGGTTTTATCCATTACCGTAAACGGGGGCTGACATGAAAAGATTCGTACTTTCATGTTTTGTAATTATGCTGCTATATTCACAGGTTTTTGCACTGGAATATACACTTGATGATCTTTACAAAATGGCCTTGGAGCGATCCGAAAAGATCAAGATATCCGAGGAAGACCTGTTTATTGCTGAAAAAGGGAAAGACAAGGCGCTGTCTGCCCTCCTGCCGAAATTATCGGGAGTAGGCGGTTATACCCATTACAGGGACAATAAGACCAACGATAACGAAAGCTTGATCCAGTCCGAAGACGCAACAAACTGGGGTTTCAGACTTGACCAGTCATTTTCTCTTGCAGGCAGAGAGATTATCGCATACGGGGTGGCCAAGAAGGGCATCGGTAAAAGCAGATATGATCTTTTTGCCGTCAAGGAAGGATACATATATACTGTCACCAGCACGTACTATGACCTGATGAAGGCAAAGAAGGTCGTCGATATTGCAAGACAGAACGTCGAGAGACTGACGAAGTACAGGGACGCAGCATCGACCCGGTTAAAGGTGGGAGAGGTTACGAAAACTACACTCCTGCGGGCAGAGGCCGAGCTGTCGGGGGCACAATCCGATCTGATTAAGGCCGAGAACGTCCAGAAATTCGCGAAGGCTGTCCTTGCGAGGGTAGTAGGTATCCGTGGTGATTTTGAGGTAAAGGAGACCCAGGACCTGTTGCTGGATGCCTCTCGTCACGATGATATCAATAGCGTTGTAAAGGGATGTACATTACCGACCATAGATTGTCTGAAAGAGACTGCGTATGCAGAGCGGGCCGAGTTAAAGTCGTCGGATTTACAGAAAAGTATAGCCGATGCCACGGTTAAATTCACAAAGGGTTCCTACTGGCCTACGGTTGCTGTTGAAGGTGTATACCAGAAAAAGATTGAGAGTCCCGAAACGCAAAGTCTGATCAGAGACAACCTGTACGGCGGCGTCAGACTTGTCTTCCCTTTCTTTGAAGGTGGGTTAAGGGCTGCAGAGGTCCAGGAGGCTGCTGCCAAAAAGAGACAGGCCGATTATACCTTTGAAGACATCAAGAAATCGGTGACCGTTGAGGTTGAAAATGCCTATCTCGACTTTCTTACACAGAAGGGCACCCTGAAATCGCTTGAGGACCAGCTTGTCTTTGCGAAAGATAATTTCAATGCCGTTACAAAGCAGTTTGAATACGGGCTTGCCCACAGCATTGACGTTATGGATGCCAATACACTGCTCGTTACAGCTCAGAGGCAATTGGCAGACGTTATATACAATTACCAGTTATCGGTCGCCAGATTGAGAAGGACAACGGGTACGTTGCTGCAGTTTGTTGTCGGCAATAACGGGGTCCTTCAAAAACCGTGATTGTAGACGCAGAGGAGTGAAGAGGATGAAAGAGAAACGGTTCATTCATGTTGCACTGTGTATCGTTGTTGCCGTATCGTGCCTGTTTATTGGGGATGGTTGTGACAGGAAGGACGATAAAGTGTCTCAGGAGAAGACCTATAATGTCATTGTCAGGGTATCCGAAAAACAGCAGTTGCGTCCTTTCATAGAAGCCACGGGGACATTAAATCCGTACGAAGAGGTGAATATCGGTGCAGAGATAGACGGAATTATCAAGAGTGTAAAGGTCGATGAAGGCACGGTGGTTACAAAGGGCATGCTCCTTGCGACAATAGACGATATTGAGTACTCAAACGAGGTTGTCAGGGCCGAGGCCTTTCTCAGACAAACTGAAGCTACGCTCGCCAATACAAAGATTGAATTCTCGAGAAAAGAAGCCCTTTACAGGGAACAGCTTGTCACCAGCCAGCAATTTGATGATGTATCGACAAGATTGACCTATGCGGAGTCTGAAGTGGAGAGGGCCAGGGCGGCCTTAACCATTGCGAAGCAGAAGCTTGCAAAGACAAAGATCTATTCGCCCCTTGCCTCCAGGGTGAAGGAGAAGAAGGTCTCGCCGGGTGATTTTGTAAAGGTAGGCGCCTCTCTTTTTATCCTCATACAGCCTAATCCTCTTAAGGTTCGGTTTGCCGTGCCGGAAAAGGATGTGGGAAAACTTAAGGTTGGTCAGGATGTAATATTGAAGGTCGATGCTTTTCAGGATAAGGAGTTTAAGGGCAAGGTGAGTATTGTCTTCCCGAGCCTGGATGAGAAAACGCGGACACTGACGCTGGAAGCGCTGGTTCCCAATTCTGACGGCATGTTAAAACCGGGTCTGTTTACAAAGGTGATATTATACACAGGTCCTGCAAAAGACACTGTAGTGGTCCCCGTAACGGCGCTTCTTTACGAGGCTGAAAAGGTAAGGTTGTTTACCGTCAGCGGCGACAGGGCAAAAGAGACAAGGGTGAGGATAGGAAGCAAGTATGGCGAGATGATGGAGATAATGGAAGGGATACAAGAGGGAGAAAAGGTCGTCGTTGCAGGCCAGCAAAACCTTTCAGAAGGCGTAAAGGTAAGCGTGCAGCAGACTGCGTCTGCCGGTTCGGAGTCGGGGGTTAAGAGCCGGGTGACGAAAAAGGACGTTGAGGCCAAAGGCGAAAAAAATGAAAGACAAATCACTACGAAATAAATTCTTTTGTTCGTTTGATCCTAAGCATTGTTGTTCTTGTTCCGAACTGTTAACTCCGAACTCTTATCTTTCAGCCGGAGGCCGTCGTGTGGCTTGCTGATACATCTGTAAAACGACCTGTCTTTGCAACGATGCTGGTGTTGGTCCTCGTCGTGCTGGGGGCCGTGAGTTATCCGAATATCGGGGTTGATCTCTTTCCGAAGGTTGACCTGCCGATCGTAAATATCAGAACGACACTTAAAGGTGCCAGTTCCGAGATCATGGATATCGACGTAACGGACAAGATCGAAGAGGCGGTCAATACAATAAACGGCATAAAGACGATCGCGTCCGTGAGCACTGAAGGCGCATCGGTTATTACCATCGAATTTGTGCTCGAAAGGGACATAGACCTTGCGGTGCAGGATGTGCGGGAGAAGATCTCGATCATCAGATCAAAACTGCCAACCGACATAGACGAGCCGATTGTCGAAAAGGTTGACCCCGATGCAACACCCGTCCTGTGGTTTGCCCTGTATGGTGATAAATCACCCAGGGACCTTTCAACCTACGCCAATGAAGTGCTGAAGGAACAGTTCCAGAGGATCAACGGTGTCGGTGCATTAAGGCTTTACGGGCTGCGTCTCAGACAGGCAAGGATCTGGCTGGATAATGACAGGCTGAGGTCTTACGGGATTACCGCACAGGACGTATCAGCCGCGCTCGCAAGGGGGAACGTTGAGCTTCCGGGCGGAGCTATCGAGGGGGATACGAAGGAATATACGGTAAAGGTCAAAGGCGAATTTCCGACGATCCAGGACTTCAATAATCTCATCGTGGGTTACAGTAAGGGTGCTGCCGTCAAGATCAAGGACGTGGGACGTGCCGAAGACGGCATGGAGGAAAAACGGACGATTGCGCGTTTTAACGGGATAAACTCCGTGAACCTTGGCATCCAGAAACAGTCAGGCACGAACACTGTTGAGGTTGTAAACCGGGTCAAGCAGGAACTTAAAACAATAAGGAAGACGTTGCCTGCGGGGATGAACCTCGCAATTGCCTTTGACCAGTCGGATTTTATAAAGAGGTCTATCAATGACGTCCAGCACCATCTTATCTACGGAGGCCTGTTTGCGATCTTTGCCGTCCTGATCTTTCTGAGGAATGTAAGGACGACGCTGATAAGCGCCATGGCCATACCGACTTCCGTCATCTCGACCTTCGCCATAATGAACGCCTTCGGTTTTACGTTCAATAATATGTCGATGCTTGCCCTCTCGCTTTCGATCGGTATTCTCATCGATGACGCTATCATTGTCATAGAGAATATCCACAGACATATCGAAGAGGGTATGACTCCAAGAGAGGCTTCATTTTTTGCGACATCGGAGATAGGGCTTGCGGTTTCGGCAACGACACTGGCAATAATAGTAATATTTATTCCTGTTGCGTTCATGAAAGGGATAATAGGAAGGTTTTTCTTTCAGTTCGGCCTCACCGTTGTGTTCGCAGTGATGGTTTCGTGGTTTGTTTCATTCACCCTTACGCCGATGATGTCGTCATTGCTCCTGAAGAGACATAATGACGCCGGGGACAGTAACGCAGGCGGAAATAACCCCGGTTCTTTATATGGCAGGCTGGTCCGACATCATTATATAAACAAGATATCCGATACGCTTGAAAGGGGATACAGAAGGCTTGAGGGACAATACAGGACAATCCTTGTGTTTGCCCTCAGCCACAGAAAGATGGTGCTGACCATTGCGGTTGTCACGTTTGTTCTGAGCCTTTCTTTAACAAAGTTTATTGGCAAAGAGTTTGTACCTTCGGAAGATCAAAGCAGGTTCGTCGTCAGATTGCAGACCCCTGTGGACTATTCGATCGAGGAGGTCGATCGAATGTGCAGGCGTGTCGAGGAGATAATCAGAAAGGTCCCTGAGGTGACTACCATCTTATATTCACAGGGCGGCGGTGCAACCAGGGAACTCAACAAAGCAAACCTGATGATTAACCTGAAGCCGAAGTCTCAAAGGAAAAAACGCCAGGAACAGATAAAGGCCGAAATAAGGAAGTCGTTGAGAGGTGTGCCCGGGCTGAGGGCCTCTGTCGAAGATGTGTCCATGATCGGAGGGGGGCAGAGGCAGACGGCGATCCAATACAGCATAAGGGGGTTGGATCTCCAGAACCTTGAAACATACACACGCGAGGTCGTGAAGCAGTTTTCAAAGCTCCCTGGTATTGTTGATCTCGACACCTCCCTTGAGACGGGCAAGCCTGAAGTGCGCGTGCTGATAGACCGGGATAAAGCGGCTGATCTCGGCGTAGACATCGCGACAGTCGCCGAGACGGTCAATTTTCTCATTGGCGGTGAGGTTGACGTTACCAAGTTCAAGGACGAGGCAAAGGGCAGGCGTTATGACGTAAGGGCGCGATTGATACCCGGAGACAGGGCAAACCCTGATGATATCGGAAAGGTGTACGTAAGGGCGAAAGACGGGAGGTTTGTACAGCTTGCGAATATTACGAATTTTCAGGAAGGCGGCGGATCGAGCATCATCAACAGGGTGGACAGACAGAGGGCAATTACGCTCTTTGCGAACCTCGAGAAGACACCTCTCGGTCATGCCAAGGATGAACTCGACAGGATATCGGCGAATGTCCTTCCCTCAGGCTATTCCGGACGGTACAAGGGCCAGGCGGATATGATGGCAGAGGCCTTTGGTTACTTGATGTTTGCAATGATGCTCGGTATAATCATGGCATACATGGTCCTTGCCGCTCAGTTTGAAAGCTTTATCCATCCCTTTACGGTACTTCTGTCCATGCCCTTTTCATTTATCGGGGCCTTTGGGGCCCTCCTGGTCTTCGGGAAGACGTTAAACATCTTCAGTTTTATAGGACTTATTCTTCTTATGGGTCTTGTGAAGAAGAACGCGATCCTGCTTGTTGATTATACGAATGTGCTGAGAGAAAGAGGTATGTCAAGAAGAGATGCGCTCTTGCAGGCAGGTCCCGTGAGACTCCGGCCGATACTCATGACGACCTTCGCGATGATACTGGGTATGATGCCCATAGCCATCGGGATAGGGGAGGGCGCTGAGACCCGTTCGCCGATGGCGCTTGCAACGATAGGCGGTCTCCTGACCTCGCTGCTTCTTACACTTGTTGCCGTCCCGGTTGCATATGACCTTTTCGACGAGCTGCAGGGGAGGCTCTTCAGAAGAACCGTTAAAGGTTCGGGGCCGGGAGTCCGGGCTGAAAAGGGGTGATATCTATCGAAGCTTATCCGGATCGCATGCATAAAGCCCCGTACATAAGCGGAGGTGGCGTATGAAGATGTTTGTTATCGTGTATAGTGATTCCGTCGATGAAGCTGCCCTGAGCGCCTTTAAAGAGGCTGAGATAAGAGGATACACAAAGTGGAAAGAGGCTTACGGTGAAGGAACCGAAACGGAGCCTAAACTGGGAACGCACTACTGGCCGGGTACAAACAATGTCCTCGCCGTTGTCGTTGAAGACGAGAGGGTTCCGGCAATCAGGGAGGTCATCGAAAAGCTTAAGCTGGAGCATCCAAAAGGAGGGATAAAAACATTTATTCTGCAGGTCGAAGATATAATCTGAGCGATAGATACGGGTCATGACTCTTTTTCTGATCACATTCCTCTTTCTCTACAGTACCCTCCATTTTTATATATTTGTAAAGCTGCAATACGCCTTTCACCTCAGGTTTGTTCCCAACATCTTCATCGTAATCTTCATGGCGATGATGACCTTTGCCCCTTTCGTGGTGCGTCTCGCTGAAAGGGTGGGCCACGAATCGTTGGCGCGATTCATGGCCTATGCGGGGTATACCTGGATGGGCGTCATCTTTCTCTTCTTCTCTTTGTCGATCTGTATCGATGTCTTCCGCATGGTGATCCATATTTCCGGTTTCATATTCAGGAGAGACCTTTCCGGTCTCACCTCTGCTTACCGGTTGTTTTTCATAATACCGATGATATATGCACTCCTCGCATCGGCATACGGTTATTGGGAGGCAAGGAATATTACTGTCGAGAAGATAGCCATAAGGACACCGAAGATCCCGGAATCCGCCGGAAAGGTTACGGTCGTACAGGTTTCGGATATACATCTCGGACTAATAGTGAGGGAGGAGAGGCTGAGGCTTATAATGGATGCGGTCAAAAAGGCAAACCCTGATATACTTGTCTCTACCGGCGACCTTGTGGACGGACAGATAGATGGGCTTAACGGACTCATAGGAATGCTGGATGAGATAAAACCACGTTACGGAAAGTTTGCCGTAACGGGTAATCACGAATTTTACGCAGGTATAAAGAAGGCCCTCGATTTTACGGAAAAGGCAGGATTCAGGATGTTAAGGGGGGAGGGGGTAACCGTCGGAGGGGTCATCAATATTGCCGGTGTCGATGATATCGCCGGAAGGCCTTTTAACTACGTTGAGGTCCCGGAGACGATACTGCTTTCAAAGGTTCCACGCAACCTTTTCACGATCCTCATGAAGCACCAGCCCGTCGTTGACGGAAGTGCGGAAGGATTGTTCGATCTGCAGCTCTCAGGCCATACCCATAAGGGTCAGATATTCCCTTTCAGGTTCATAACGAGATTGTTTTATCCCATGTACACGGGATACCACAGCTTACCCCTGGGGTCAAAACTCTATGTCAACAGGGGTTCCGGAACATGGGGGCCGCCTATACGCTTTTTGGCGCCGCCAGAGGTAACGGTCATCGAACTGCAACGGTGAAAATCTTGTCCCTCGTTGCTTGTTCCTTGTTACTGGTTTGAACCGGTACCCAGCGACGAGCATCCAGCATCAGGTTGCCATGAACTATCAGTCATGAGTCGATTTTACGGCCTCATTTGTTTGTGTAATTTACGCCAAGCGTGTATATTATTGTTGTGCGGGCTTGCCCGCAAAGGTATCTGTGAGTATGGAAGAAAAACGGTCAGACTGGCATTCTACGGCCCTGCAGGTGAACCTTGAGAGGACCGCTGCAGTTGTCGAAATACCCGAAACATATCAAATCCTCCTCGATGTAGCAAAAGATCATTACGGGGTCCTGAAACGGACCAGGGAACTCCTCACAGAGCTGAACCACCCCTATGTGAACTGGGAGTATGTATTGACCCAGCTCAAGACGCTGTCTGTGGGGGATTTTTATGATTTCAATAATCACAGGGACGGTCTTGATGCGCTGAAGATGTTTGCCTGGATCTATGTCCGTGTCATCTCATCGACAGCGTCCGAAGATGTAAAGGACAGCGCCGTACGGTACCTTTTTGAATATATGAATATGGTCCTTACACATAGCGGTGAATTCCTGGAAAGGAATCTGTCATTGTTCCCGTCTGTTTTTGATTTACTCCTGGAGGTCGCGAAAGATGACCGTTTTTTATTGAAAAAAGGCTCCGGCTATTTCAAGACGATCCTGAGCTTTGTCATTGAACACGACACCGATTTTCATACAGGCTCTTTCGAATTATTGCTCTATAATGTCTTTCATATAACCTATACATTCTGGCTGACGCAACCTGACCCGGCGTACTGGCTGCCGCGGGATGGTTCGTCCCGGGAGATGCTTGATCTCTTCGATAATCTCGTCAGGCCTATTACACATGAAAATATCTCTTTACTGAACCAGGAGATCGGGAGGCTCCACAACCGAAGATATGAAGACAAAAAAGAACTGTTTAAGGCATACAGCAACATGCCGGACTTTTCACAGATAGTAAATGCCTATTCCGTTGTTGCCGATGAGCTCGAGAAACAGGAGGCCTTTGCCGGAAGACATTATCTCCTTAAGCTTGATTTCCTCTTTAACGTGATGAACGTCAACGGGTTTTCGGATGTACACAACAACACCCTGCTTGAGATCAACCGTTGTCTCGGAAAGGTCTTCAGGGAAGAAAACAGACACAACCTCCATGATTTTGTCAGAAAGGTATTCCTCTTATTGAGAAAGAACGTCAGTACGCACCAGTATCAGACCACGATAATAGACTGCATCACGACGTTTGCAAAAGGTGTTTTTGAGCAGAACAGCCACCCGCTTGTGGATACCTTTATAGACGAGCTTATAGCCTTCGGGTTCCAGCCCCCTGATGTGAAGGGTTCCAACGCAGAATGGCAGGTACAGGTAAATCCTGCGCACATAAAGAACATAAGGGCGTGGCTGGAGATCATCGCGCTGAAGCCGAGATGGACAAAGCGGCTTCTGTCGGCGTTCATTATCAATCTGAAGCTGCATGGGGTCTTTGTCAGGGACACCGACCTACTCCAGAGAGACATCTCCGCGCTGCTTGGCTCTGATATAACGCCGGCATACAACCTGGTGAAACAGTTGCTCAGGATATTCCCCGTATATTTCACGGAGATCGGCGCAGAAGGGGAGTTGAGGGATATATCGACCAGGGTGGATGAGCTTACAATGAGGAACGATAAACTGGTCTATTTCCTCCGGAAGCAGTCCCACGTTGAGAGCAACAGCCTCCTTGTGCCCTTTATTGAGGACATATTCCGTTTCTGGCATTCCGGGGACAGGGAATGCGTGAAGAAACACCTGCCACAGGAGGTCTTTGAACAGGTACGAAACTCAGGTGAATACTTTGACGGAATGCATTGGATATTTATCAAGCTTTTTCACAATGTACATGACGACGTTCGCGGGTTTCTTGAATGGGATATGGGTAAGATCAGGGATGAACTGTATCGGATTGAAGGGGTATCGGAGAGAGACAAAGAGCGTGCCGCCCTGATGATACGGTTGTACCAGCTCCTGTTTAAAAAATATAACTACCAGCCGATCGACCTTCTGAAAGACTTAGAGGCCTCCTGTATGTTCAAGCTGTCAAAGATCAGGACGTTACGGCATGCCCTCAACAACAAAAACACCTACCGCGCCCTTGTCGTTATCATGGAGATGCTTTCCACGCTGAAGGAGAAGATACTCTCCCCGGAAAAGATAAAGCCATATGAAAATATCTATTACAAGCGTCACATCGCTGCAGGTATCCCGTCGATGTACGGGACTTACAAGGAAGAAAAATTTGAGGCAATGGGATTGACGTTCCGCCTCGAAAACCTTGCGGGCGTTCTGTTCCAAAGGCTCGTGGAATCCCTGAATCTCAAGTTTATAACAAAGAGCACCCTTACCATGGTCCACGAGTATCTATGGGTCTACGTAAAGGCGCTGGAGCTGGAAGGGATCGCAACAGAAGGCCTTGTCTCGAAGATGAAGTATATCTCAAGCGCGCTGCAGGTAAGGCAGTTCTCTATCGATCAGTACATCGATATCTTCCAGTTCATCTCAAAAGGGATACAGGACATCATCCGCGATTATTACATCGACGCTCACCGGTCAAACCTGTCGCTGATCGTGAGCCAACTGATTCAAAAAGACGATGAAGCGATAAAAGGCCCCGAGAAGATCAGTGATGAAGAACTGGTCTACCGGTATTCTGAGAATTTTATACGTTCCATGATATCCTCTGCCTTCGGGTTGCAGGTTCTCGATAATTTTGTGAATAACATTATCAGGACACTGAGCGCCGAACTGGAGAAATTCAAAGATAACAAACAGATCCTCAACCTGGTCATGGCCTATATTCCGGAGCTGGCCATATCCCCCATCTATAGGAAAAATGAAAAGATGGATAACCAGATACTGATCGGCAATAAAGGATATTTTTTAAAGGAACTGGCATCCTTTGATTTTCCCGTGCCGCCCGGTTTTATAATCACGACCGAGGTTTTCAGGGGATATGACGCGGTTGTCGGTTATAAATATATCTTTAAGGATCTGAGCCTCCGGATTCACAACGAGATCGTCGAACTGGAAAGGTTAACGAACAGGAAATTTGGAGACCCTGGGAATCCCCTGCTTCTGTCCGTACGGAGCGGGGCTACAATCTCCCTTCCGGGCATGATGCATTCTTTCCTCAATGTGGGTATCAACGAAGCGATAGTGGAAGGTTTGAGTAAAAAGAGACATTACCGTTGGGCTGCATGGGACTCATACAGGAGATTTCTGCAGACCTGGGGGATGTTCAAGGGTCTTGAAAGAAATGTCTTCGACGATATCATCAATAACTTCAAAGAACGATATAACGTAAGGCGCAAGATACAATTTGATCCTGAACAGATGAAACAGCTCGCGCTCTCCTACAGGGACGCCATGGGACGACGGGGCGTGGAGATCACCGATGATCCTGCCGAACAGTTACAGCAGGCTATCCTGCAGGTATTTGATTCGTGGTACTCCGAGCAGGCAAAAACATACCGTCACCAGATGCACCTTTCCGATGAATGGGGCACTGCCGTAATTGTGCAATCGATGGTATTCGGCAACCTCGATCAGAATTCAGGATCAGGGGTGATCTTTACGCGGGACCCAAAAGGATCATCTGCGAATGTTGCCCTCTACGGGGATTTTATTTTTGGTGTCCAGGGCGATGATATCGTATCGGGGCTCGTGGAGACATTCCCGATCTCGGAGAAACAACGACTGGCCGAGAGACCCGACTCCGACATCTCGCTGGAAAAGAGGTTCCCCGATATCTATCATGAGCTGATGAGGCTCGTTGAGGTGCTTATATACGAAAAGGGTTTCAACCACCAGGAGATAGAATTTACCTTCGAAAACGCTACGAAAAAGGGGCTCTATATCCTGCAGACACGTGATATGATCCAGAGGGAGACAAAAAAGAGAAAGACGTTCAGGGAGACCAGAGAGCTTCTCGATGCCTTCCTTGGCGCCGGAATAGGGGTCAGCGGTGGCGCCCTCTGCGGGAGGGCCGTGTTCTCAGAAGATGAGATCATCCGTTTCCGTTCAGAAGAACCGGATACCCCGCTCATATTGATAAGGCCCGATACCGTTCCGGATGATGTAGGCATCCTTCTCCAGGTCGAAGGCCTGCTGACCGCGAGAGGAGGGGGCACTTCCCACGCAGCCGTTACCATACCTCAACTGCAAAAGGTCGGGGTTGTGGGATTCGGAAAATTGAAGGTCTACGAATCTGAAAGTTTTTGCATCGTCAACGGAAGAAAGATAAGCGTCGGCGATTTCATCTGTATCGACGGATGGAGCGGTTCTGTCTATTACGGCCGCCATGGAAGCGATACAGAGGAATCGTATCAGATAGGAATATAAAGCAGACCAAAATACGTAATTAGTAGTTCGTATATCGTATATCGAGATTCTAAGAAAACAGTATAATTGATCGTCAACTGCCTATAGCTCGCGAACCACGATATACGAACTACGATATACGAAATACTACCGCAGCGACTTATGGACGTAAACCGTCAGGTCTCCCATCCTGTTGGTGTAGCTGCCGTATTCGTTGTCATACCAGCCGAAGATCTTTGCATGCACGACGGGTATCCTCAGGATGTTTTTCGTGGCTTCTGTTCTTACTGCAGCAGGCAGAGCCGGGATCTGTGAAAGATCGACATCTATAAAGGCCGTACGCGTATGATTAAACTGGCCTTCAATGACGATTGCCGCGTTAACGCCTATCAGATCCGTCGAGACATTCTGTTCCGTGGAATAGATAAGGAGCCCTTCGGGATCTTTTTCGGCTGCCTTCCTGTATATGTCGTTAATAGTTTTTGTCGTTAACGGGGTTTTTGTTCCATCTTCATTCACTTGTGATTGGAACGTGACGTTGAGAACGATAAGAGATTCGGTGTTGGTGGGGATCCTGATTGAATCAGCCATAAATCCGATACTCTTGACCTCCGGGATGACCTGGCTCAAGGCTTCGGCAGCATTTGTGGATGTAAGAATAATGTTGTTAAAGATGCTCCTGTTTTTCCGCAGGTCTTTTTCGCCGGCCTTGGGCAGACTGTCGAGGACGCTTTGTGAGTTGGTCACTGCGTGGACCGTTGACATGGAAGCGGTAAGGAGCTTGCTGGTCTCCACGTTATCGAGAAGCGGTTTTACCATGTGGGCAAGACCGGTTGTCGTACAGGATGCTGCTGATACGATGAGATGTTTTTTATAATTAAATGCACTGTGGTTAATTCCGTATATCAACGTCACCGTATCGGAAGGCGCCGATAATGCCTTGTTTTTGATCTTGAAGGCAGAGGAATTGATAACAACCTTTGCGCCGGCAGCGAGGTGCCCCTTGATAGATCCTTTGGGATCTTCAGGGGACAATGTGGGATCTCTGAATTTGCCGGTGCACTCAGCTACTATATCGACACCGTAATTACGCCACCCTATGTCGGCAGGGTTCCTTGCTTCGCGCAGAATAGTCACCGGAATACCGTCTATGAGGAGCTTGCCTTTCTTTTCATCGACTATCTGTATGATGCGATCCGATTTTATGCCGTACAGGAACTTGTGGATCGTTCCGTAGGTTACATCCTTCTCTATGAACTGGGCAATGGCATTTAACCCCGTTCCTACTTCCCGACCGATATTTACAATAATCTCCTGAAAATATTTCCTGCCCACATGATGCCATAACGTTAATTTTCCTATCCTGCCAAGACTGTTGATACCCAACACCGGCCGCCTGTTCTCTAAGACATCCGTGACGCTCATGGCTACCTCCGTATGAGATTTATAGACTTTTACGACTATAACGATTTTTCACATTATGCCTGTCGGGCGATGATGGAGCGTATTTTATTTGATAAAATCAAAAAGGCATGTATTACTCATCTATTTTTCATGGGAGTAAAATCAAATAAATATTTTGGAAGACAAGCATAATATTGCCACAAAAAACTATAGATATTTATAACAAAAGCGGGTACTGATGTCAAATAATACAGGCAATATTTTCAAAGTACATACATAGCAACAAGACCAATACGGACGGCTGTTTAGATATTATTTTGTGTTGACAGATAATGAAATAAAATTTAGTATGTTGACAAGGTTACATGGTCATCAGGCCGGGGGGAGGCTCGCATGGTATGTATTTGTATATTTTTCTTCACAACAGTTTCATAATTGAGGGCATAAAGGGAAGGAAAACGCTGTAATACTCTGGGTAGTAGTATCATCTATCTTCTAACCAAGCGGAGAGCAGAGGGCTGAGACTATTATGGTATGATATACGGGGCAACGAGTCCAAACAAGGAGGAACGCATGTGTGAGGAATGCAGGGATCTGAACAGGAGGAACTTCTTGAAAGGCGCCGTCATCGGCGGTGCGGCACTCGGTATGGGAATATTTGACCCAAAAATACTCTTTGCGCAGAATACACATATCAAGTTCAGCACGTGGCATCCGCCTGTGGGTAGAGAGGTAAAGACCGTTTGGATCCCGATGCTCGAAGAACTGAAGAAGAGGAGCAGCGGCAGGATGACCTACACGATGTATGCAGGAGGCGCCCTTGGAAAAGGCCCGGAGCACTTCGACATCGTTGCCAGGGGTCTGTCGGACATGGGCTATTTTACCGCCACGTGGACGCCAGGCCGTTTTCCCCTAACCGACGTACTCTCCCTCGCCGTGTGGGTTGACGGCAAGGACGTGGCTGCGGACATCGGCAATGCAGTCTACGGCAGGGCGCTGAAAGATGAATTTAAAAACGTGAAGGTCCTCGAGCTGAACGGCTGCATCCAGTCCTTCATCTGGTCAAAGAAGCCCATAGCTAAGATGGCCGACCTCAAAGGCATGAAACTCCGATCCCCTGGCGGACATCAGACGAATTATATAAAGGCGCTCGGCGCAGAACCTGTTTTTATGCCCCTTGGTGATGTCTATATGGCCATGGAGACGGGTACCGTGGACGGCATCGTAACGTGTCCTCCCCTGATCCAGGGTTTCAAGCTTTACGAGGTGGCAAAACATGCAACCATCCTTACCTTTGGTTGCGTTTCCGAAGGTACGGTGATGAACATGAACTCCTGGAACAAACTCCCTCAGGACCAGAAGGCGCTGGTAGACCAGGTATGCACAAATCCTTTCAAGATAACGGGCGGCCTTAACCGGGAAGACTACAAGGTGATCATGAAGGAGATAGCCGACAAGGGCGTCAGGTTCATCGATCTCCCCAGGGCAGAGGCGGAGCAGTGGTACAAGAGATTCCAGGATGTGACAAGGACGTGGGTGAAAGACCTTGAAGCAAAGGGGCTCCCTGCCCGGAAGACCGTTGC
>MVRS01000014.1 GCA_002067975.1 Syntrophorhabdus sp. PtaU1.Bin058 | reverse complement strand
TCGTCCCGAGAAGACCGATATCCTCCCGGAGTACCTGGGTAAGGGTACGGTTGGGTGATACGGCAATCTCGTATTCCTTTCCGTTCACATTCATGGTTATCACTCTTTTCATCACGCACTCCTTACCGGTTGATAACTGTCATTTCTTTGCTCGTAGTACAAGCATTAAACTTTTCACATTTTACTTTTCACCCTTCTATTTCTTCCTGTTCACTGCCTTCACCGCGCTTAGCAGCGTCCTCTTTACCAGTACCTTCACAATCTCCTTCCGGTATTCCGCGCCTCCGCGGATGTCGGTAATGGGCCTGCAATCCTGCATGGCAAGGGTTGCCGCCCTCTCAATGAGCTTTTCAGTGGGCTTCTCATTGATGAGGATCTTCTCGGCAGATACGGCATGGATCGCCTGCGGTGCAACGGCACTCAAAATAATCCGTGCGTTCCTTATAACCCCCTGCGGTTTATCAAAGGTGATCCTTGACGCAACGGCAACAATAGCTATCTCGAGGGCCTTTCTGTGCCCGAGCTTTATATAGTCGCTGCCGGTAAAAGGAGGCAACTCGCCGACAATGATCTTCGTTAAGATCTCATCGGGCCTGATAACCGTCTTCCCGGGACCGAGGAAGAATTCATCGATGTTGACTTCCCTTTTCCCCTTCTTACTCTTCAACTCTATCTTTGCGCCAACCGCCATGAGCGCCGGAGGAAGATCCGCAGCCGGTCTCGCAGTAACAATATTTCCCCCTATTGTTGCCCGGTTTCGTATAAGCGGCGATCCCAGGACGCTCGCTGCCTTTGCAATAACCGGAAAATTTTTCCACAAGACGTCAGACTCGGCGAGATCACTGATGATTACATGGGAACCGATGGCCATACCCTTTTTTCTTGGCTCCAGGACAAAGAGTTCTTTCATCTTTGCGAGACTTATCAGGTATTTCGGTGAGATAAGCCCCTTTTTCATATTTACGAGGAGATCGGTGCCGCCTGCAATGATCTTTGCATTCGTCTTCAGACCGGACATAAGCGCAAAGGCGCTTTTCATATCCTCCGGTTCGTGATAATCAAACCTCGGTAATAATAACATACCCCCTCCATGTACTTTCTTGACAGGATTTCTGATCATTATAACAATTTGCAAAAAAATTGCACATTATAAATAATTGCATAATTTTTTCTGTCATAGTAATGTGTATCTCAAAGCCCAAATAACAACAAATAAAGTGTGGACGCCAATCTTTTTACCCAGATTGTCCGGAAAGAGATATATCTTATGGAAAATAATGGTATTTATTGGAATCCTGTCCTTGAAACCCTCCCGCGTGAAAGGCTTCGCCAACTTCAGTTGAAAAAATTCAAGAGGGTCGTCGAATGGGTATACAACAGCTCACCTTTTTTCAAAAAATTATACAGCGACAATGGGTTTAAACTGGAAGACCCTAATAGATACGAGGACATACAAGAGATCCCCAAGACGGATAAAGGGAAGAAGGCAGCAGAGAGGAGAGAGCTGAGAGCGAGGAGTTAAAAAATCACCGAGCAATTCACATCGAACGGATTTCCTTAGACTCTCGATATACGATATACGAACTACGATATACGATAATACTATATACGATATACGGTCTCTCATGAGCCATGAGCTGTATTTAAGGAGGTTATTATGCCTGATTACTCCGAGATAGATCAGCCGTCCGTATTGTCATACATCTTTTATCCCAGGGATGACCACACACCCTGCCCGGGATATGCCTTTGACGTCTCCGTGCCTGTCGATGACGATGTCTCCATAGTGTGCCGTTTCTACAAGGGCAACGACGGGTGGCCGTGGATCATCTACTTTCACGGGAACGGCGAGGTCGTCAGCGATTACGACGAGATAGCGCCGTTCTACCTCAAGTACAAGCTCAACCTTGCTGTTGCCGATTACCGCGGTTACGGGACAAGCACCGGAACGCCCACGCTGGCGTTCATCGCCCACGATGCCCCGATCCTCTTCACTTCGATACGGGATGAGCTTTCGAGAAGAAATCTGAGAAATGATGTCTGGGTCATGGGAAGGTCTCTGGGGAGCATCTCCGCACTGGAACTCGCGACCCGTTATCATGACAACATCAGGGGCCTTATCGTGGAAAGCGGCTTCCCGAGTGTCTCAAGGCTTATCACCCACCTCGGCATCCCTGCAGAGGGCATCGACCTCGACAAACATTTCCGGGAATCCATCGGGATGATCCGGACGATCTCCCTGCCCGTTCTCATCCTCCACGGCGAATATGACAATCTCGTCCCTCTCGAAGAGGCAGAGACACTCTACACAAACATCGGGTCAACAGAAAAAGAGTTACTCATCATCTCTTCGGCAACACATAATGACATCATGTTCGTAGGTCTCAAGCAGTATATGGACGCGATCCGCAAATTCATCGACAAGACCTCATCGACAAACCCGTGAGGCGATAAACCCCGTGAATCGTAAGTCGTTAGGCGTAAGGGGAAACTGCAGCAGAGAGCCGGGAGCGGAGGGTAAAAACCCGTAAGTCGTAAGGCGTGAATCGTAAGGGGATAAAACACGTAAATCGTAAGGGGAGGGAAGCTGTACAGCGCAGGAAGGGCGTTTTGTCATTGCGAGCAGAGCGCGGCAATCTCATTCAATGATTATACCCTGAACAGATTTTTTGCCCCCTCACGACTTACGCCTTACGACTTACGGGTGGTCCTCACTTCACCAGGCTCTTCAGCCGGTCGATGATCACGGTCAAAGATCTCTCCCGGTCCTTGAGGGCGGTACGGAATTCCCTCTTGTAGGTGCGCCTGATCTCCACCTTAAGGTGTAAATGATATCTCTCAAGGACCTCGAGCAGTAATCTCGCCTCTTCCGTATCCATATTAAGGGCAATCATTCCGACCTCCTTCCTTGCACATATAGTAAAAGAAGCCGTTATTTCTGCCGGTAGATATACTGATAAGCGTTTCGCAGTCTCTGAGCGATAATCCCCATGAGGTGTTTATATATGATCAACCCTTCGTCGGGGTGGCGCTTTACGGCGTTTTCGATCGAATCGCGGGCTATCCGTATGGCCTTCACACCGGCAACACAGCGCGCCATTGCAGAGTACGTATAAGGTTCAACAAGGGCTGACCAACCAAAGATCTCACCGGGCCTGATGACCTTAAAGTGCATATTCTCCTTTTCGAGGACAACGATATCGACCTCACCTTCTACAAGCACGTAGAGATAGTGTGCATCCTCGTCGGCCCTGAATATGACCGCATCCTTTTTGAAGCTCACCTCTTCACTGCTTTTGCCGATCTCGCTGATTACGCGTTGACTTACGCCCTTAAAAAGGTCCGATTCCCTGGTCGGAGATGCTTCCATGATAGACATGCCAACCACCTCCTTTTTTTATATGATCTCTTACTATTCTATTAGCACATTATTGTATTCTTGCAACAGCAAAGCGTCCGGATCTTGACGGCACAGCGGCAGGTAGTGTCCTAATTTAAGATTGTGAGATATTGGCCGATAACACAAAAAGGACTTGACATTATAAAAAATAGGTGCTACTTTTCACATAATCAGACAGTCTAACCCCTCGGAGTGAAAGTCTCCGAGTTTTAAAGTCCCTCACTTCAAGCTTTTATGGAGTGAGTTTTAAAGTCTAGGGAACCATAAGGTTCCCTTTTTCATTCTTAAACTTACGGTGATAATAAATCTGCCATAATATCTTCAAGGTTAATGTGAGCCCAACAAGCCTTTCTTAGGGTGAACGCTTTATTCTTGAATCCAGCATGTATGATTTGATTTCCTCTGCGTTGAATATATTCCACCGCCGGAACAAAATCTTCATCTCCAGATACTAAGACCGCCTTATCATAAATATTGTCTAAAGCGTAATGAAAAAGTTCTATAGCAATGGACGTATCTACACCTTTTTCAACAGTTCTTATTAGTTCCTTAGAACAATGCGGACATTGCAAAATTTCTTTTCTGCAACCATCATTATTACATTTTATCGGTTTTGCAGGTTTTCTTTCTTTAACCATGACTTTATAGCCCGTGAAGGTATCCATGATTTGTAAAAAAGAACGTAATCCACGATCATCAGGACTTTTTGGATTAATAGAGGCATACACATGGGTACCCGCGTATACAGAATCTGCTCCCACTTTAGCTATAAGTATCTGTGCCAATCTATTTTCCCAAGGTATCCTAATGGTTCCAGATGCACCATGCTTTGCATGATACTCATTCCAAGATAATTGTAAATTCCAAAAGTCTATGAAAATTTTTACCTTTGCCATTAATGCCCCCCTATTTGGCTTTTGTTTTTTGAAAAAAGTCTACAATAGCCGCTCTTACCGCCTTCTCCGGTGAATCCACGGGCGGTATATGAAGTACTGCATAATACCGTCTCTTTGCGCTTCCTTCTATCGGTGAAGACCAGGCGTAGGCTTTTGTGGCTTGTGGATTACCTTCAATACTAAATACCGATACAGTGCCGCTCCAAACTGTTTCATTGCCGAATTTCTCTAATACAATAACATCCTCAACGAAAGATGCTTTGCAGTTATGAAGATTCTCAACGGCGGTTTTAAGATCAGCATCCATGCCTAATGTTCATTATCCTCATCGCTATCCGTAAGGGAGGATTCAAACAGCTCTAACCATTTCTTTATTGCTATAATGTCTTTTTTTTCAATCGGGAGTGTTTCAAAGGCAATAGCGGCTTGATTCCTCTTAGATAATGGTATCGGATAAATGGTGCCCTTCATCACCGGAAGTTTCTCTATGTCTCGTCCTCCGTTATGTCGTAATATACCCGTTCTTAAATCTGTTGATTCATCGTCAACAAAAGTTCTTGGGTCTAAGCTCGCCGTTCTCTGCATTGGGGTTTCTCCTGTTAATCCTGCAAATTCCATTGTTTCTCTAAAAGTAACAATGAAATCATCAACACTCTTTGCATTGAAAGAATGTTCTTTAATTAACTTATACTTTAATGTATCATCAGATGGAACCTCTCCATTACATTCATTCAATATTTTCTCATAAATACTTGGTTTTAAAGCTAATTTTTTAACAGTTTCAATATAACGGTCACTTCCTTTATCAGATATAAACAAATCAACCGCTGCTTCTGTTAATTTAATACCACTTTTCGTTTCATTAATCAAGTCAAATTTTTTCAATGCAGCCATTATTCTTGCCGCATATCCAGCCTTAGATATATATCCTAAATGCTTATAAGCTGCTTCAATGGGTATTATATTATTACGATCTTTCTCCCAAAAAATATTAGCCTTTTGAATAGCTTCTTGCAGGCTAATCATTGGATATCCTGGGCTTCTAACCACATTACGT
Organism: Syntrophorhabdus sp. PtaU1.Bin058; assembly: GCA_002067975.1. Lineage (GTDB taxonomy): Bacteria > Desulfobacterota > Syntrophorhabdia > Syntrophorhabdales > Syntrophorhabdaceae > UBA5609. The sequence continues at coordinate 19,392 of MVRS01000014.1, read as the reverse complement.
TTTGGTTTTTTTTCTATATTTTCCATTTTAAAACCTCCCATATAGAAGTTTATATAAGAATAATACAGCAACTTGTGTTAAAAGTCAAGAACAAAAAAAGGATTAGCAGTTAAGATATAATTGTAAAAATAAATTCATTTTGTTCTTGACATATAAATAAAATACCATTAAAATATACATTATGATCAAGAACAAAAAAATAAGGGTGAACAAATTGCTGACACAATCTATTCACCCTAAAACTTGTGGGGCGCGCATTGGGGATGCAGAATGGGGCTTACACCCGTTCCTTAGGGGTTCGATACCCCTGCGCTCCACCAATAAGTATAATACCTTATTGGAGGTTTTGCAATGAATATTTTGTCAACTGAAAAACAAGAGATGGTTATCAAGGGATTAGTTGAAGGTGCGTCTATCCGATCCATCGAAAGAATGACGGGTGTTCATCGTGATACGATTATGCGTCTTATGGTTAAGGTGGGAAAGAACTGCGAAAAGCTCATGAATGAATCCATGCATAACCTTAAATGCGAAAATATCCAGGTTGATGAAATATGGTGCTTCGTCGGTAAGAAACAACGCCACCTTACCGTTAACGATAATATGGAAGAACTGGGCGATCAATGGGTATTTGTGGCCTTGGATGCTGATAGCAAGCTAATACCGTCTTATGCAGTCGGTAAACGCACATATCAAACAGCCTGTGCATTTCTCAATGATCTTTCAGAAAGGCTCGACAACCGTGTTCAATTAAGTAGTGATTCGTTTATTCCATATGTGAACGCCGTTGAACAATCTTTCGGCATGAACGTTGATTATGGGCAGATCGTAAAATCATATGAGGCGGAACCGATTGGCGCGGGTAGGTATAGCCCGCCTCATGTTATCAGTGCCGAAAGAATGGCAATAACTGGTAATCCAGAAGTATGTAATATCTCAACGTCTCATGTTGAGCGGCAAAACTTAACCATGCGTATGCAAATGCGCCGGTTTACTCGTTTAACAAATGCCTTTAGTAAGAAGTTGGAGAATCTCAAGGCCGCTGTTGCCCTGCATTTTGCTCATTATAACTTTGTGCGGGTTCATGGATCGCTCAGGGTTACGCCTGCTATGGCTGCCGGGATCACAGATCATATTTGGGAAATAAAGGATATTATTGCTTAAGTGCAATGATAAATCATAAAAAAAGGAGGTGATAAAAATGGCCAAAAATATTGTAAAACCGGGTCAAGCTGTACCCGATTCTGGTATTTATAGGAATACCAGAACAGGAGAAAGGTCTACCCTTGTTAGGGGTGAACCTGCACCGCCTACAACAGGGAAAGGACAAAAATGGACACAGGTTATAGACACCAATCCAAAGAAGAAGTAACGGCGGTATGGAGGCCCCAGGTTTTAAATTAATCTGGGGCCTTTTGATTCATTAAATGTGACCAAATAACTCCTGAAGCAATCCATCCTATAGCCTGTATTTCATCGGGTCTCAATAAAAGCAATGTCGGTTCAACACCATCTTTTTCTAATTTCAAATAAATAGTATCGACTTTTGGTTTATTTTCACCTTCAACAAAACCGCCGCTTATAATGCAGTTATTTCCGTTATATTCTTGGCGAATGATCTCTTTGAATATCAATCCGTTTTCTTGCCAACTATATTCTGTTTCTATACTTTTATTTTTCATATTCAAATTAGGACACTACCCAGCGGCAAGTTTGGTTTTACAACGGTGTCCAAATATGGTAATAAAACAGCTTACAGGCATACCGCACAGAATGCGCCCATAGCTCAACTGGATAGAGTGTTGGACTACGAATCCAAAGGTTGCAGGTTCGAATCCTGCTGGGCGCGTTTACCAGCAAGGGTTTACGGGTTTCGACCAAAATTTTCTTGCGACTAATTTGTGACCAAAATGCGATTAAACGTGTCCGGCAGTCTTATACTCCTCTTTCAATCATAGAAATATATTATTGTTTTTAATAATCGGTATTGGATTGCCAATCCAAAGGCCGTACTCAGAAACGAGCTAACAGATAGCTTCCTGAAATATCGTTTTTCTGATTTTTTTGTCCATGCAAGACTATGCTTGGTAATCAATTCATCTCATCTCTTTGCGCAAAAACCTACAAAAAAGTATATTGGCTTTTGATATGTAATAATCAGCAAGAACCATTTAACGTCACCATTTCATACAGAATTATGTAGAAAAGTGATGAATATTTTGATTGATTTTTATCTGCCCCGGTATATCATGTAAGAAAAAGCCAAATTGGTATATTAAGTGTTGGGCATAGATAATGAGAAACATGACACTGGGAATGTTTAGGAGAAGATTATACTATAGGATGCTTATTCTTGGCCTCCCTATCTTTCTTTGTGCCACGTTTGTTAGCTATCTTCTGCATAGGGCAGCCGGTGCAGACTTCTTTCGCACTTTCATTACCCCATTAATAGTCGGTTGCATTGTCATGCTTCTCGCACTTCCTTTGGTTAGGAAGTGGGCAATCTCAGAATATGAACATTCAGAGAAGTTTTTCGAAGAGACTGGCAGTCAATTGATCCTGAACGCATTTGGTCCAGACGCCTTCCGGAAGTTGTATTTTGATGATGCTAACTTCATTCCCTTGCAAGCCATTGATGTCTGTCGCGAAATGTTACAATCGGAAGAAAGCAAGACCAATCGAGAGTTGCAATTCCATTTGTTGGCAAAACTTTCCCGTTACTACTATAAGGATGGGCAGTTACAAGCGGCAATAGAAAGTCTTCGCACCGCCCTTGCCATAAAACCAAGCAGCCTCATTGCTAACTACAGAATTGCCTACCTTTTTGAAAGGATGGGCAAAGCTGACGAAGCCGTCACCCACTATGAATTGGCCGAAAAAGACAAAACAGCCTCGTCAAACTTGAAGAAGCATATAGACAGGCAAATCCAGAGGGTGAGAATCAAAGGACCTCGAGAACGCGGTCCGTTTGATGGTAGCGGCGTGTGGTGGATGTGGGGATAGTCGTGAATCGAATGACGACGTGCAATAAAAAACCCAACCAAGCGTTTGAGCCGACCTCGTACCTCGGCGGCTAACTCGTCGTTAGCCACAAGCAGGATGAACTGCAATGAACGGAATCATTGATATGAAACACGCTTCGATCAGATTACTTGTCACCCTTATTGTAGTCCTCATCCTGAATGGCTGTATGCCGGCACCGTACATTTATCACGAACCAAGAGCTGAAGGCGGAGAGCTGGTTCACAGTGTTTGTCACCATCTTGCCCCGAGGGATACCATAGAGTTCCAAGTCGAAGGCATCAGTACCCAAGTCAGGGGCCAGAATAATTGGCTATCCATCAACATCTATATTCCGGAAGGAAAATCTGCCCGGTTTGTATCTGACGAAATAATGCTTTTTGAAGACAAACCCGAGAATGCAAGAGCTTTCAGGATTAGTCGTTCATCTTATTATGATGGTCAGCCAACCGGGTATGTGACCATCAAGCCGACAGACCTTTTGATTGGGCATACCAAGCCGCTTGTGAAATACGGCTTTGCAGGGGATCGCCTTTTCGAAATGTCCGTAAAGCTCGACAAAAGGGAGAGAGACCATTTTTATGTCAGGCTGCCGGCCCTCCAGATCGGTGAGCATCTGCATGAGTTTCCCACCATCGAGTTCACTAAGAAAACCGGCGTTGGCATCATGTCGGTAAACTGCTAAAGGCGCTACGCATGGCGCATAAGAGCAAAAACACTGGCGAACAATGCGATGAACCGGAAGATCATCGAACCGTACAAGACGGGACAACCGGGATGTGGCATTACAAAAGATTTGTCCTTGACAATATAACTTCGCAGGGGCATATATAATGGCGCGAACATGGCAAAGACACGAGGAGGATGAAATGAAAATAGCAGTCTATATCGCAGAGAAGGCTGATCCCGTACAGGAAGGAGAAAAGGTTATCTTTGAAGGGTTTCTCACCGATGAATCGAGTGCATGCTTCGGCGGCATCCCGGTGCTGATCGATAAAGATGGCAACATCTATGGGACGAACGATATTCGCAACATGGGGATCATGGAACCCCTCCGCATTGTGAAGCGGGAATTGACCGATGAAGATAGTATGTTTTGTAATAAGGCAGCAGGGGCATATCCCATTGAAGGGCTATCGAGTTAAAAGATCATCATCTAATCCGGCACATCCCCTCGGATCTCATACATGCATTAAAATCGCATGCCCCGGATGTCCAAAAAGACTCAATAGACGGGAACTCATGCTATGATCACGATAAAGAAGGTAAGCGGACACAAGACCGGCGAACATCCCTATTCACCGGACACAACCGGCACATATCTCGTCACGGATAACGGGAAGGAGTTCACCATCGTCTACAGGTCGCACAGCCACGGCAGCAGCTTCGCGCTTGAGGGCGAGAAGGGGTCACTGTACACGGACAGCGAGACTGATACGGTGCACAACCAGGTGGTAAAACTCGGGGGCGCCTGCGGATTGAACATCGACGATACGCTGATCGAGGGGCTGTCGCCCCGGGCATTGCAAGGCGTTATCTTTGCCGAACAGAACAGGATAGCGGAAGAGATCACACTCACCACGGAAGAACACGAGTAACAACGAGAATAACCGTAATTCGTGAGACATAAGTCGTAAGAGGACAAAAAATCTGTTCAACGTTCAGAACCTTACTGCCAACAAAAGGAGGCACGTTTTATTATTGTCATCGCGAGGCGAAGCCGTGGCGATCTCAAAAGATGGGATTGCCACGCCCTGCGGGCTCGCAATGACCCTCTCTTTTTTTGTTTCGGCTGACGGCTGTGTGCTGATCGCTGATAGCTATCTGCACTATTCACTATCTACTATCTACGATATACTATATACTGTTTTTACTGTGAAAAAGAAGAAACATACGAACATGCCTGCCTTTGACGAAAAGGTCCTCACGAGGATCCTCGCGCAGGAAGGCCGCCCCTTAAGCCTCAATGAGCTTATTGACAGGCTCCGTATCGGCAGGAAACAGAGGAAGGAACTGAAACGGTTTCTGAGAGACCTGAACGAGAAAGGCTCCGTGATGAGGCTGAAGAGCGGGACATACGGCATACCCCGCGAGATGAATCTCATGACAGGCACCCTCTGGTGTACGAGAAGCGGCAACGGCTTTGTCATCCCCGATAAGGAGCACGAAAAGGATGTCTTTATCCCGGCACGGTTCATTAAAGAGGCCCTCCACGGCGACAGGGTCATTGCCAGGATCGAGCACACATTGAAGGGACGCAAAGAAGGGAAGATCATCAAGGTTGCCCGGCGGAACATGCGGAATATCGTTGGGTTCATCCAGAAACAAAAAGGGCTGATCTATGTCATACCCGGAGATGAAAGGATCTCCCACCGTTTCATTGTCGGGACGTATCCGAAAAACAAAGAGATGCACGATGGCGACATCGTAGCCGCCAGGATAACGAAATTCCCCGAGGAATGGAAAAATCCTGAGTGCGCCGTCATAAAGGCATTGAAGGGCTTAGAGAGCACCAAGTCCATCACGCAGTTCGTTGAATATAAATACGGCCTGCCGCTTCGGTTCAAACAGAAAACCGAGTCAGAGGCAAAGGCGCTGAAATTGGGGGACGAGATTGAACAGGACAGGATTGACCTGAGGAAGCTGAGGCACGTCACCATCGACGGCGAATACGCAAAGGACTTCGATGACGCCGTCTGCGTCAGCAAAACGAAAGGAGGCTACACCCTCTATGTCTCGATCGCCGATGTCTCCCATTATGTCCGGCCATCATCAGATATCGACCGGGAGGCATATGAAAGGGGCACCAGCGTTTACTTTCCGGGCAAGGTCCTGCCGATGATCCCCAAGGTCCTCTCAAACATTCTCTGTAGTTTAAACCCTGACGAAGACAGGCTCACCATGACCGTAACGATGCACTTCACAAAAGACGGGGAACTCACAAAGAGCGATTTTCATAAATCGATCATCCGGAGCACAAAGAGACTCACCTACAGCCAGGTCGAAGAGGCCTTGAACGGCAACAAAAAGATACAGGCACAATTGGCGGACATCATGCCCGACCTGGAACACATGAGGGAGCTTGCATCCGCCCTCGTGGAGAGGAGGACAAAACGGGGCACCCTCGATTTCGACCTCCCCGAGCCGGAGGTGATCCTCGATATCGAAGGCGGGATCAAAGACATCCTCCGTTCGCAGAGGCTTTTCTCCCATCGGATCATCGAGGAGTTCATGATCGCCGCGAACGAGGCCGTGGCGGACCATCTCTTCCGGAGAAAGCTGCCTGCCATATACAGGATCCATGAGCCTCCGGACAAGGAAAAACTCCGGGACTTCGAAAGACTTCTCTATACCCTCCCCGTGAACAGGCAATGCAAAGACCGGAGGTTTTTTCTGCCGCAGATACTCGAGAACGTCCAGGGGACGGATTATGAATTTTTTATCAACAGGGTACTGCTGCGGTCCATGAAACAGGCAAAGTATTCGCCGGTGAATAAAGGACACTTCGGGCTGGCATCGGACTGCTACCTGCACTTCACGTCACCGATCAGGAGATACCCGGACCTCGTATGCCACAGGGTCCTGAAAAGCACCTTTGACGGCGGCCACCGTTACAGCGAGGAAGAGCTTGGCGAGATGGCCCTCCACCTTTCGGAAAGGGAGCGGGTGGCAATGGAGGCCGAGAGGGAGCTTGAGGACAGGATCAGGATACTCTTCATGAAGGACAAACTCGGCGAGGTGTACGAAGGGATCATCTCCCACATCACGTCCTTCGGGTTTTTCGTGGAACTCCTGGATATCTTTGTTGAGGGCGTTGTCCTCCTGTCAGACCTCCGGAGTGACTACTTCATCTTCCAGGAAGAGAAGTTCAGGCTCATAGGGCGGAGGACAAAAAAGATATTCCGCATCGGAGACAGGGTGAAGATAAAGGTCGTCCTCGCCGACGTGGAACACAAACAACTCCACTTCGAGCTGATGTAGGATAAAGGCAGTGAATAGTGAATGGTGAATAGCAAGAAACAAAAGAAGCAATTCCTTTAACCCAGATGATGCATTAGGACGAGCATCGGCGTCAGACTCTTCCCCGCAAATACGCTCACTGGATTGCCTTTATTCTGCTACTGGGATTACGTCGCCCCCCTCTTCAGGCAAGGCCACACCACCCGGTAGGTGGGTCACGTGGAGGGGGAGGCGACATGCACCCCAGTAGCAGACACCATTTCCTCGTACCGACCCCCCCTCTCTATTTCAAAAGCCCGTACCAGGGTTTCATCGGCTGCCCGATAAGGTCTATGTAGATGTGTTTTGTCATGGTATATTCCTCAAGCACCATCGTGGAGAGGTCCTTGCCCCACCCTGACTGCTTGCAGCCGCCCCAGGGGGTTTCACAGAAGACGATAAGGTGCTCGTTCACCCATACGGTGCCCGCCTTTATCTGACCGGCCAGTGCCAGTCCGGTGCGCACATCCTTTGTCCAGACCGAGGCAGAAAGCCCGTACCTCGTGTCATTGGCAAGCGCCACCGCCTCCTCGGGTGTTTTAAAGCTCACAAGCCCGACCACGGGGCCGAATATCTCGTCCTGCATGAACTGCATGCTGTTGTTACAGTTGCCGAAGACGGTGGGCGCCACGAAGAACCCCTTTTTGGTATCCGGCGTATCAGGACGCTTCCCTCCCAGAAGCAGCTTCGCCCCTTCCTTCTTCGCCTCCTCTATGTACGATTCGACCTTGTCGCGATGGCCCGCATAGGCGAGAGGTCCCATGACGGTCTCCATGTTCGTCGGGTCGCCGTACCGCACGAGCTTCGCTGCGGCCACGAATTTAGCAGCGAACTCGTCATAGAGGGACTCGTGGATGTAGAACCTGCTCGCTGCGGCACAGACCTGCCCTGAATTGAAGAAGGCGCTCCATACGGCCCCCTCCACCGCCGAGTCGATATCCGCATCGGCTAAGACGATAAAGGCGTTCTTCCCGCCCAGCTCGAGACCTACCTGCTTTACCGTATCGCTTGCAACGTTCATGATGCGCCTGCCCGTGACGGTATCGCCGGTAAAGCCGATCTTTGCCACGTCGGGATGGCGCACAAGGGCCTCACCCACGGTATCGCCGGGGCCGGTTATCACGTTCACGACACCGGCAGGCACCCCTGCCTCCATGGCAAGCTCACCGAGCCTGAGGGTGGTAAGGGGGGCAATGGACGGGGGCTTTACCACGCAGGCATTGCCGGTAACCAAGGCGGCCCCCAGCTTCCATACCACCATGAGCGCCGGGAAGTTCCAGGGCGTGATGAGGCCCACCACCCCCAGGGGCTCACGGACCGTCATGGACATGCACCACGGGCCTACGGGCAGGGTCTCACCCGTCATGGCCCTTGCCACACCGGCAAAGTACTCGAACTGTTCGGCGCACAGCGGCACGTCAAAGTTCATCGTCTTCCTGATCGGCGAGCCGTGCTCCATCGTCTCCAGCTTTGCCAGCTCTTCATGGTGACCCATGATGAGCTGCGACAGCTTCAGTAAGACCTTTGACCGTTCCCCCACGGTCTTTGCGGCCCAGGCAGGGGCTGCCTGAACTGCTGCACCGACGGCCTTGTCCACGTCAGCGGGTCCGCACTTGGGGGCCTTTGCAATGACCTCCCCGGTTGCCGGGTTTATAATGTCCATCATCTCACCGCTCCCTGCCTTGACCCACTCTCCGCCTATTAATACCTTGTATTCTTCTGTCATGATGAAACCTCCTTACTGGTTTTTGTTATTTCCTTATGAGATCTTTATCTCGCCTTTCACCACCACCTGCCGCATCACGGCCATGCTGCACCCCACATAAAAAAATGTATTCAGATGCAGGATACTAAACAATTACCTTTTATTCAACAAGCTTGACAGCTTCATCTTCCGGATAATCCGGCAGATTCATGACCGTCATGGCAGTTTTCTGGAGTCGAAAACCGAATCTTTTGTAAAAAGGTTCATTCCCGGGTGTAGAAGTTAAATGTACAAACCAAAATCCTTCAAATCCTTCCATAAGGGATTCCATTATTTTACGCCCGATACCCTTTCCTTGATATTCAGGTCTGACACCGACATCAAAAATAGTGGCGTAATATTCCCCATCCGTAACTGCGCGGCCTACCCCTATCATCTGATCACCGTCGTAGATAAAAACAGCCTTGCTCCTGCCGAAGGCACGTTGCAGCTGTTCGGGATCGCGTGCACCCAGACCGACAAGCTCAAGAAGGCTCGATGCCTCATTCCAGTCAATACCGGCAACGCCTTTTACTATTTTTGTTTTCATCTCCACTCCTGTTGATTTTCTTGTAAATATCTTTGATCGTCATTATCATGGAGAGGGGCCTGTTACGAGAAAATGAGGGATAGGTTGGTTTGCATATAACAGGCCGGTCTGCCATGAGTTGACAGGTTAGAAGCTGTAATTAAATCTTAAGAAAAATTGTCGTCCCTCCGGGCCGTTTTTTGCCATTACATCTTCTACCCACCTGAAGTTGACCCCCCACTTCTCTTTGCTATACGCTATACTTGGGCCAACTGAAAAAAATGTCCTTTTATCATATTCAACCCCAAACATCTTTGCCTTTTCGAGTTCCGCCCAATATGTAGCGTATATTCCTGCCCTCAGGCTACTGGTAATGCCATATCCTAAAATACCTTCACATTCCAGCACATCTGCAGGATGAATATCAGGGCCGTTGAAATGTGTAAAGTAGTTTATATTCATGTCATAGCTGACCTTGCTGTTTTCGACAAAAGATGTGCTGAATGCCAGTTCATGCTCCAAAAACACGTGGTTATAGCCCATATTTGCCCCGGATGCCCTGGCCCTGTCCTTTGAATAATCACCGGTAGGCAGCGAAACAAATTCCCAGAAGGAGACATATGTCATTGTCTTGTCATTCTGGTAAAGAAACACGGCGGGACCGATATTAATATCGCCCAAACCGGTACTGGATTCTTTATCTCCGGTCGCTAAATCCCTTGCCTGCACCTTTCCGTAAGGTACAATAGCGTTGAACGCCCAAAGCATACCGAGACCTTTGAAGTAATAGACCGGCCTGAGAATGGCAATTTCCGCACTAAGGTCGTAATCCTGATCCCCGCCCGGTCCACCCTGTATGTTTCTCCCGGCATTATCAACCAACTTGGGCTGGTCAACGTAATTGAGATAAAGCAGGCTGTAAAATCCCGGGGGAGCCGCAACGTTGTCATAAAAATCAAGCACGAGCGCCTTTGAAGGAACCGCATAAGCGCAGATCAAAACGAAAAATAATAAGGCTATTGTTAAAACATTTCTTTTCTTCATTGAATACCCCCTCATGATTGTGATTGTTTATTCCAAGATTTCGTTACCCCCCGTTAGCTACAGAAGCGTCATAGCTTCTGCCATGTTGACATCACGTGCGCAGCAACCCCATCTCTTCGTCCTTAGTGCCTTACCTGTTTTTTTCAAATCAAATACCTTTCCTGTATTAATTGTGCGATCATTTTCGTAACACTGAGCATTGCCTCGGCATGGTCCCCGGGCAATACGACGTTGTATTTCATCGGCGGTATCATCACCCAGACCAACGAACCGCCATATGGCCTGAGCAATATCTTCCACACCTGTTCCTGCGGATCAAAAAACACTTTCAAAAATTCCATATCAAGCAGCCGGCACGTATCGAGAATGCGCTGATGACTGTTGAGCAGGTCACATAATAGCTGTCCCTTCTTGTGTTGCATATCCTGCGACCCGGAGATGCGAAAATGGGGTCTTCCCTTCCTGACAAGCCCCGAATATACCATCTCAGTCCTGATCCATTCAGTGCCCGGCATCTTTGCAGTAAACTTCGCCTCAAAAACCGATGCATAAATCTTAGCCAAGAACTTTACGTCGATGTAACAACGCATTTTCAGGTCGATGAATGGAAGGCCTGCAGAAGGGAACGCCAGATAATTCCCGTTCCATACCGGTTGTCCCAGCATCTTCTTGAAGTAATCTGAATTTTTCACTAAAAATTCTTTTACGTCCTTGTCCTTCTTTGTGTTTGCTTCTCTGGTCGCCATTTTGTATCTCCGGGTTATTCTTCCAGCGCCTTTTCAAGCGGAACGGGTTTGAACAAACCCTTCTTCATCTTAAGCCAGCACCACAACAATGCGTATACGGCTGCGCCCGCTATGAAACAGAGTGCATATTTGTAGATACGCGCCTTCACCACCGGATCGGGAAATATATTAAGCATGATATAGATTGTCCCCAATATACCCAGCACCTGAGGTACAGGATATCCGGGGGTTTTCCATGGCCTTGGCAGATCCTTGTATCTGAACCTCAGGATAATAAGATCAAGATGTGCGATTATGTATGCTAAAAGCCAGGAGAACGCGGATGCAACGATAAAGACAACTATCGTTTCTGTTGTTGAAATCCCGGTCAGAATCTGAACAAACATCCCGCAGGCCAGCAGTATGATACCCACCCAGGGCGTTTTAAACTTGGGATGGATCCACGCAAAGACCTTGGGCACCTGCCCCATATGCGCCATTCCGTAAAGCATTCGGGGGACAGCGGCGAGCAGCGTATTGACCGTGCTTGCAGTGGCACAGAATGATGCAAGCCCAACCCATACCATTCCCGCTTTACCAAAAATGGCCTTTGCTACCTCCACATGCGGGATAGGCGAAGCAGCCAGCTTGTCGAGAGGCATATACCGAAACGATGCAACACCATAGAGGATCTTCAACAACAAAATAACTATCAGACCGAATATCATGGCTAATGGAATATCTCTTTGCGGATGCTTCGCCTCCTCGGCAAGGGGACAGATAAATTCCGTCCCTATAAACAGCCATATTCCAAGTGCGGCGAGGGCAAAAATATCGCCAAACCCCATAGCCGGAGTAACGTTTGATAGACCTGCAACTCCCGGACCAACCAGTCCGCCGATACCGATAAATGCTATCGTAAAGATCATAACACCGGTGAAAATCATCTGGAAATTTGCGAACACATCAACGCCCAGCAGATTAAACGTCATAAAAAGACACAACATCATTGACGCCGAGTAGAGTGGTGAAATATCAATGTCGGGGAAAAACACCTTATCTACGACAATGGCTGCAACCGATAGTTCGGCGGGTGCTGCCAGAAGCTGGACAATGATATACCCTGCGATTGTGGAAATAATCGCGGGGAAATGTCCCATTGCTACTTCCGTGTAAGCGCTGATACTCCCTGCCTTGGGCAGCATAATTGCAAGTTCAGAGAAGGTGAAGGCCTGAAACATCATCAATATGAAAGCAATGACCATTGATACGATAAAGGCATACCCGCCGATCCCCATGCCTTGTCCAAGCGATACAAGTGTTGTAGAAGCAACCACAATGCCTATTGACACCGCAAACAACGATGGAAACCCAAGCCTGTTTTTCTCTAATTCCATTTTTTCCTTGCTCATAATCCCCCGCCTTTTTTAATTTTTATTTAATGGATTTCAGGGTCCGGCAAATCTCATCTCCTTAAACCTTCCTCTCACGGATGATGTTTGCCGGACCCTCCTTTGCCTGTTGAATCCGCTTTTTCGGACATTGCCGTCTGCCATATGCCTTTCCGCGTCCGGTTCTCCCTTAGACCATCAGGTCCTTTTCCTGCTCCTTTACAAGATTTACAAAGGTATTTGCTGCCGTCTCAAAATATTCCTTCGGTGTTGTGAGAGGAGGCATAAACCTGAATACATTACCGTACCTGCCGCAAACAAAATTGAGAACACCCTTATTCATCAGGCTGATCATGAGACCGAATGACTTTTCCGGATTGATCGGTTCCCTCGTCCCCTTATTCTTGACGAGCTCCACGCACATCATAAAACCTTTACCCCTGACCTCGCCAATCACAGGGCTCGTCTCTTGCGCCTTCCTGAAGATATCCATAATCTCTTCACCGACAATCTCTGCCCTTTTCATGAGTTCATCGTTCTGGTCCGTCATGATCTCTATATTTTTCAGCGCTATGGAGCATGCAAGCGCATTCCCGGGGAAGGTAGCGGGCTGCGATCCTACTTCAAGCTTCGATTGATATTCCGCTTTTATCGTTACCCCTGTAAGCGGGATCTCTTCCGAAACACCCTTTCCCCAAACAATCATGTCAGGCTCTACACCGCCCCAGTGCTCAATCGCCCACATCTTACCGGTCCGGCCAAAACCGGCCTGGATCTCATCTACGATAAAAAGCGCCCCTGCCTTCTTGCACGCCTCCGCAACGATAGGGAAGAACTCGGCCGGTGGCGGGCAATAGCCGCCTTCACCCTGAATAGGCTCGACGATCACGCAGGCCGGCTGGGTGATCCCTGTATATGGCGTATTGAGGACATAATCAACATATCTTGCACAGGCCATGCCACAGTCCGGGTATTTCGCGCCGATAAAACAACGATAACAGTAACCATAGGGAAGGTGGTGGATATTCGGGACAAACGGTTCATAACCGACACGATAATGCGGGGAAACGGTAAGGCCGAGAGAATGGCCATAGACACCATGATATGCACCCTGAAAACCTATTATTTCCGTTCTCCTGGTGATCATTTTTGCATATTTTACTGCTGTATCAACGGCACCGCTGCCGCTTGTATCAAAGACGGTAAAACTGTTGTCTTTGAGGCCGGGGGGCATTATCTCGGACAACCTTTTTGCGAGTGCAGCCCTTGGCGGGTTCACCATGTCAAGGGTATGCATAAGCTTGGGGGCTTGTTTTATAACTGTTTCTACCACCTTCGGATGGTTGTGACCACAGTTATTGACGCCAAGGCCGCCTGTCATGTCGATGAATATGTTGCCGTCAGGGTCCGATACGGTGGCGCCCAGCGCCTCATTCCAGACAAACTGGAGGTAAGTGCCGCCAACCCTGGTAGGGCTCTCGTATTTCCACGATTGGTCCCAGATCTCCTTTGTCTTCGGCCCGGGTAATGCCCCCGACACCTTTGGAGCGCCCTTGAACGACAATTTCTTTAATTCCGCTTCACTGATCATAATATATCCTCCCTTTTAATGTATTGTTGATATCTTCTGCATAGCTTCATGGTCCTCTTTGATCACATCGAAAATAACCGCCGGATATCTTTACTGTTAAAAATTTGCGGCCGCGCAACAAAAATCTATCGGCTCACATTCCATCCCCTGTGCCTCTGCCACGGGCCGGCAAACCAGTTTACCCTTGTACACGTTAAGCCCCTTCCTTAAAGCCCGATCCTGTTTCATTGCTTCTTCATGCCCCAGATTGGCAAGCTTTAACGCATAGGGGAGTGTCGCATTGGTTAAAGCAAAGGTGGATGTTCTGGCCACGGCGCCCGGCATGTTCGCCACACAGTAGTGGACAATGCCGTCTACTTTAAATGTAGGGTCATCGTGGTATGTCGGATGAGTAGTTTCCACGCACCCTCCCTGATCCACTGCAACATCGACAATCACAGATCCTTCCTGCATCTTCGGAAGCATGTCCCTGGTAATCAAGTTAGGGGCCTTTGCACCGGTGACAAGGACAGCTCCGATAACAAGATCGGCGCAAGAGATCAATCGTTCAATGTTATAATGGTTGGACATCACGGTTTTGACCCTCCCTCCGAATATATCATCCAGATAGCGGAGCCGGTTCACATCGACATCCAGAATGTAAACGTCGGCACCGGTTCCAAGTGCCATCTTCGCCGCATTGGTTCCCACAACGCCGCCGCCGATAATAACCACCACACCCGGTTCAACGCCAGGGACACCCCCCAGCAGTACCCCTTTCCCCCCACGTTCTTTCTGAAGTGAATATTCGCCTACATGAATGGACATCCTGCCTGCCACTTCACTCATCGGGGTGAGAAGGGGGAGCGATCCGTCATCCAGCTGGATCGTTTCATACGCTATTCCCACTATCTTTGTCTTCAGCATAGCCATTGTGAGGTCGGGTACGGGTGCAAGATGAAAATATGTAAATACTACCTGGTCCTCCCTGAACAGGGGATATTCAGGAGGAAGGGGCTCCTTCACCTTCATGATCATCTCCGCCTTTTCAAAGACCTCTACATTTGTGCCGGCTATCTCCGCACCGGCGCGGAGATACGCCTCGTCCGCAATACCGCTGCCAAGCCCTGCATTGGCTTCGACAATAACCCTGTTGCCTGTTTTAACGAGCGCCTCAACGCCTGCCGGAATGATTGCCACCCTGTTTTCGTATGCTTTGATCTCCTTCGGTACACCTACTATCACTTTGTCCTCCTTTTATACTTTTACGTTTGTTGTGTCGTTGTTGTCTTCTCCCCCTGATATCTGAACAGGGAAAAGCAATCTTTATGCCAAAAGAAAAGACACGGGGTATCTGTTTTTTTCCCTTTAATATCAAGGTGTTTTTCGATATGGCAGAAACCGTTAGTCCGTGGGTGGGATATACGGTACCTATCCGGCAAAGAGTATCATTTCTCTGAAACTTTTCCGGTGGTATAGTTTTATATTGATTCGTCAATAGACAATCTTAATAATATCAACAAGTTACAAATATTATACACGTCCGGAAGTACGGGTTGGAGCCGTATTGAACGCTATACATCAGGGAATTCTCTGACAAAAAGACGGTTCGAGATGTGGGATAGAAAAGACCCACTCGTCTCACGGAGGCAGCGGTGACTACTGTCTGTATTCCCGGGCAGATACGGCAAAACGCTTCATCAGCTTGCGGAAATTGCCCCGGTCGATCTGAGCCCTGGCGGCAGCCTTGCTGACGTTCCCTTTATATAAGGCAAGGAGCATCTTTATATAATCCTTCGTCATGTTGCCGAGTGTTCTCTCCCTGAATTCTTTCAACGGGAGGATATCCTCAACCTTATCGCAATCAAAGCGCCGGATCTCGTCGGGCAAATCCTGCAGCGAAATAATCTTGTCTTCTTTAAAAACTACAACCCTTTCGATGGTATTCTTCAGTTCCCGGATATTGCCGGGCCAATCATAGGCCATCATCTTGCCGAGGGCCTCTTCACTTATCATATTAACCCTTTTATTGAACTTGATATTGAATTCCGCCAGAAAGTAATGGGCAAGCAATGGAATGTCTTGAAAGCGATCCCTGAGAGGGGGCAACCTCAGAGAGACGACATTGAGTCTGTAAAAAAGATCCTCCCTGAATTTTCCCAGGCTGACCTCCTCTTTGAGGTCTTTATTTGTTGCAGCAATGATACGTATATTCGCCTTGATGGTCCTCGTATCCCCAACTTTTGAAAATTCCTTTTCCTGGATTGCCCTTAAAAGTTTTTTTTGTAAAAAGAAGGGAAGTTCGCTGATCTCATCAAAAAAGACTGTTCCCCTTTCTGCAACCTCCATGTAACCTTTTTTGTCTACATGCGCCCCGGTGAATGCGCCTTTGACATGACCGAATATCTCACTTTCCAGTATGGTCTCCGGTATCCCGCCGCAGTCTATCGTAACAAAGGGTTTGTCATGCCGGATACCGGAAAAATGCAGTGCCTTTGCTATCAGTTCTTTGCCTGTTCCGCTCTCCCCGGTGATCAGGGTAGTGGTATTTATGTTAGCCAGAGTCTGGACCTCCTTGAGCAGACGTTCCATGGCCCTGTCCTCGGTAACGATCTTCGACAATGGGGACCGTTCCAATAATTTTTCACGCAATATTTTGTTCTCAAGGAGAAGTCTTCTTTGCTGGATGGCCCGTTTGATAATCAGGTCCACTTCGTCAATATCATATGGTTTTGTGACATAATCGAAGGCGCCCCTTTTGACGGCTTCTACGGCGGTCTTGATTGTACCGTGACCGGTGAGGATGATTACCGGGAGGTCAGGATCCGTATCCCGTACGGACTCGAGGAGGTCCAATCCGTTCATTCCCGGCATCATAAGATCAAAAACAGCAACGGAAAGCTGCTCTTTCTTAATTATGCCCTGGACGGTTCTTGGGTCTGTCACCCCGACGGTGATATATCCGGCCATTTTCAACACCCTTTCCAGCATCTCTAAGGCCCTTTTTTCATCATCGACAAGTAAAATTTTATTCATCGCATCACACCCTGTACGGTCTATATGTCAGCAACCTGCAAACACCGGCAGATTGATTATCATAGCGGTGCCCTTGAAGGGACCGCTCTTAACGTCAATATCTCCCCGGTGTTCTTTGACAATACTGTATGCTATGGACAATCCGAGACCGGTGCCCTCTCCGGGCTCTCTTGAAGTAAAAAACGGATCGAATATCTTGTCGATGAATTGTTTTTCAATGCCTATCCCGGTATCGGAAATGGATATCTGTACCATTTGTTTTTCTTTTAAGCCTAAAATATTATCGGCACATTTGGTGACTATTGTTAAATCTCCGCCCTTTTTTGACATTGCCTGAATGGAGTTTAAGAAGATGTTGAGAAACATCTGATGAAGGCGGGTGGAATCACCCAGAATGAAAGGGAGATTATTGCTGTAATCTTCGATTAGGTTAATAGAGTGTGATTTGAGCCGGAATTTTATAAATGCCAGGGTCCTCTGCAATATCTCATTAACGTTTATAACGTTCATCTTCAATTCCGAATCACGTGACAGATTAAGAAGTTGCTTGATGATTTCACTCATACGCGCGATCTCTTCTTCAACGATAAGCAGATCCTGCTTGATAAAGGGCTGGAGGTTATCGTTTCTTAATAACAATTGAATACAGTTAGAAATAATACCCAAGGGGTTGTTCAATTCGTGAGAAATACCGGCAGCCAGTATACCCAGCGCCGACAGCCGATCCATCCGATTAATCTTTCTATATGCAGCCTCAAGCTCAACCTTCCGTTTTTTCAGTTCCTCGGCCATCTTATTGATAGCTATCGCAAGCAGTCCGATTTCGTCTTTTCTTTTGGTGACTATTTTAAAATCAAGTATCCCGCTTCCTATGGTCTTTGTGCCCTCAATCAGTTTTTCGATCTCTTTAAGGGATTCGGAGAAGGAAGCGATAAAGGTCATCAAAGGCAGCTGTGGCTTTCCGGAATTAAGTTGTTTGGGGGAACGGCGGACGTCCTCGGCCGGATTGTTGCCGACCGGATTCAACATCATTTTTGGAACCTTTCGTTTGTGTTTCGGCAGAATGCAGATCAGGTCCCATTTGTTCGTTTTGAAACAAGTATGTAAAAAAAATGCCTGTCCGGAGGTTAGTGTGACCTCTCTGGCCCTGACCATACCCGAAGGGAATGTTTTCCATTCATCCATCTCTCTCCATTTCTCGATAACAAGAACGTAATCTTCTCTCAGCCTGTCCATCCCCTCATTAGAAGAGATAATAAGATTCCCGTTGGGAGAAACAAGGAACGCATAACACCCCTTCGTCATACGCAGGGTATCTCCTAACGGTGCAATAATCTTCTCAAGATCAACGTCAATTCCGACAATGCCGGCAAAGTCATCCTTTTTATAAACGGGACAGGAACACGTTACCATCCATTCACGGGAAAGAGGGCATAGATACGGCTCAGTCCACCTCGCCTCCTTACCGGGGTCATGTTTTATGTCTGCAATGTAAAAAAAATTCATTTTCGAGGGATTAAAGCCGCTATCGAGAATTGAAAAATCCTTCCAGGGATACCCTCTTGAAATACCTTTTTCATTGATAATATATGTAAAGAGTATATGCGGGTTGTTCTCAAACAATGATCTGAAGATCAGGTCCATATACTCCGTGCGGTATATAAACTGTCTATCTTCCTCGGTAATATCCACTACATTACTTACAAAGATAGCTGAACGTCCCCTCTTTTGTTTATTTACATAAAAGTCCTTGTCGTTGTAGTAATAGTGTGAATCAGAATAGAAACGTTTTTTAGAAAAATTGTCTTCTCTGCCGAGGACCTGCTCGGCAAATTCTTTTATGACCGAAACATTTCTATCAATTTCAGCGATATCCCATCCAATTTTATATATCTTTTCAAGGATATTCTGGAAAACAGGTTCGTTATGAGAATTCTTTGCCCTGGTTGATATCTGGCCTGTCATATCCGCATCATATTCGCAAGCATTGCAGTCTGTTCTTATAGCACTTCTGTTGTCCTTTTATTGTTTAAGCCAACATCCAACGGATGTAGCTGATATAAGTTATGGGTGCAAGATGTCCATAATCTCTCTGCGCTTACTATATTTAAATTTTTATCTATTGGTAATTTGTCCCCCCTTGAAGCGTTACACGCAAGGAAATAAGATAATACGTAACGCGGACTTACTCATAATATAAAATTTATATTAAGCAAGTTCAATGCCAATAAATACAAGGCGAGGGATAAGATGGAGATATAATATAATCAAATAGTTGACAACCTTCTACAAAATGTTGCACGATCAGGTGGGATGCAATATACCCAGTAGGA
>MVRS01000013.1 GCA_002067975.1 Syntrophorhabdus sp. PtaU1.Bin058 | reverse complement strand
CCGCTTCTCTTCATCAATCTTTCGGACCATGGAATCTTTTCGTACACGGTAGAAAAAATGGACTTCAGGTAATTTATAAACCCCCCTGCCCAGTTCAATGAGCGACAGCCAGAGGTCCCAATCTTCGTAGCCGTAAAGCATATTGGGATTATAACCGCCTGCAGCCTTCCAATCCTGCCTTCTGAAAAAGGCGCTGCAGAATATCAGGTTCTCTATAAGCTCCTCGTGGAGGCTGTATTCCCGCAGATCCCATTGTCCGGTCTTTTCACCGAACATCTCTACATCGCAATATACGATACCGACATTTACATCGTTATCAAGTATTCTGACAGCCTCTTCAGCGTATCTGCCGCCTATTTTATCGTCGGCGTCAAGCGGCAGGATATACTCTCCGCGGGATTCTTTGATGCCTGCATTACGTGCATTTGCAAGGCCCTGATGGGGGATTGTGAGGACCGTTGTCCTTGGTCTTGCGTATCCGGAAAGTAAGCGGTTTGTCAATTCATCCGTGGAACCATCGTTGACGATAATGATCTCAATATCCTGGTAGGTCTGGCCCAGAACACTATCTACGGCCTCTTCAATATACTCTCCGTGATTATAGCAAGGTATGATGACTGATATCTTCGGCATTCCACCCGCCTTTATTTTCAGCGTTCTTACGATCCGGATAAAATTTTAACAAAACAGGATAAAACAAGTAAAGCCACTTTTTATTCTTTAAGGCAAATAAAACCAAATATGGATAGTTGGTTACGGACGATTGTAAAAGAAGAGAAGTAAAAAACACGGGTAAATATAGACGATAGTTAAGGGGCTATGATAGAATATCTGAATAATATGGCCGGGACACTCACAACCTATGAACCCGACAATTCTCTGAAAAAGGGATATTTGCTGATCTTTGCTGAGATATTCAACGATATTAAAAAAAACCGGTGGCTTACGTACCAGCTATTCAAAAGGGACTTTCTCGGGCTATATAAACAAACGTATATGGGCATTATCTGGGCACTGGTCATACCAATATTCAGTGTAGGCATCTTTATCATCCTCAATACATCCGGCGTTCTCTCCGTAGGCAATATCCGGGCGCCATACCCTATCTATGCAGTAATGGGAATGATGTTCTGGCAGTTGTTTTCCGGCGTCCTCATCTCGGCATCAAACTCTCTTGCCGGCGCAGGTCCGACAATCGTAAAAATAAACTTTTCTAAAAAATCCCTGGTAATCGCCTCGCTCGGCAAGTCCCTGCTCTCCTTTTTTATCCAGTTGATACTGCTCGTCGTTCTGTTTTTTGTTTATAAAGATACCCCCGGCCCCGAGATCATCCTCATCCCCGTTTTCATGTTGCCCGTTCTGATCTTTGCACTGGGCTTAGGATTTATATTCTCACTACTGAATGCAATCCTGAGGGACATAGGGAACATATTGTCGATCCTCGCTACATTTTTGATGTTCCTTACGCCTGTCTTTTATACCAGACCCTCTGAAGGGCTATTATCTGCCATTACACAATACAACATCCTCTACTATCTCGTTTCCGTACCCAGAGATATCATTTTATTGCAGAGCGCCCCGGGCCTCGTTGGTTTCATAATATCGTCGTTTGTATCATTTGCAGTGCTCGTCATATGCCTTGTTGTTTTTCACCTTACCGAAACAAGGATTACCGAAAGGGTCTAATGTGAATAACGATCTTATCATTGAGGCCGAAAATATATCAAAAAAGTTCTGCAGGTCTTTGCGGAAATCCATGACATACGGTATCCATGATATTGGAAGGAACCTCCTCGGCCTCAGCTCCCGCTCCAACATCCTGCGGAATGATGAATTCTGGGCACTCCGGGACGTATCCTTTAACATAAAAAAAGGTGAAACCGTCGGGGTTGTCGGCCCTAACGGCTCAGGCAAAACCACTCTTCTAAAGCTGCTCAACGGCATATTCTGGCCCGACGAAGGCAGGATAGGATTAAGGGGAAGGGTCGGCGCCTTAATTGAAGTGGGTGCAGGATTTCATCCGCTTTTAACCGGTAAGGAAAACATCTATGTGAATGCAGCAATACTTGGGATGACAAAGAACGAGGTGAACGATAAATTCGATTCAATAGTTGAATTTGCAGATATCGGTGATTTTATCCACATCCCGGTAAAATACTATTCAAGCGGAATGTTTGTGAGATTGGGTTTCGCTGTCGCGATCCATTGCAACCCCGATATCCTTCTGATAGACGAGATCCTGGCGGTCGGAGACATAGCCTTTCAGAATAAGTGTCTGAACAAGATCTCAAATATTGCGGAAGAAGGCGACAAATCAATCATCTTCGTCTCCCATGATATGAATGCGATAAGTCTATTGTGCGATCGCTGCCTTCTGATGGATAAAGGTGCTTTGGTCCTGAATGAAAAACCAAACGTAGTAATCGAGAAACTTAGCGCAATCTTTGTCAATGAAAAGGAGGATATGTTTTCCGATGTACTACACATATATTTTATCGATGATTCCGGCAGAAAAACGAGCGAGCTCCACTGTAAATCTGGGTATAATCTGATTATAGACCTAATGGACGTGACCTTGGAAAAGGGTTTGTTCGTCGCCTTTTCATTTATCAATTTTGAAAACAAATTCAGTTACCGTTTGCAGACCGACGCGTTTAAAAATGTCAGGGGCAGGCTTAAGGGCAAAAGACTTATCATCCGCTTCAAAGAGTTCGGCATCCCCAGGGGGTATTATACCATAAGACTTGCGATAAGCGACGGGACGTACATAAACAGGAAATACCACTTCGAAGAGACGATCTATTTCAGAGTGGTTGACAGCACGGAGGCCCCCAGATTCCTGGAGGCCGAATGGAGTATGACCGATTGATCTTCATAAAGAAAAGAAAGAAGGTAGGTCTTGCCGGCTGGTGGGGTGGTAAAAATGAAGGGGATTTGTATATACTGAAAACGCTGAAAAGGACCTTCAATAAAGAGTTTCGCCTTTCCATAATCAATATCCCTTTTCAGGGAGACCCTCGCACCATTGAGTATCTCAATACATTGGATTTTCTGATTATAGGAGGAGGAGGACTCTTTACCCTTTATTTTCCATCTCCTTTCGGTACATATAACGAATGGGGGGAATCCCTGAAAACACCTTTTGGCTTCTTAGGCATCGGGGTCCAGGAGATCGATGAAAAAATGACCGGTATCCTTGCAAATATTCTTAACAGGAGTGCCTTTTTCTCAGTTCGCGATACGGACAGTTATAATATTGTAAGAAATATTTCCGACAGGGTGGAAAAGACATACGACCTTGCATTCCTCTACCCGAGGAAGATCAGGGCCAGGACAGGGGGCAATAAAATCGGCGTTAATCTGCGGATCTGGGACTTTGATGAAAATCGTACATACGACAATGATCGCTGGTGCCGCGCTATCAACAACCTTAAATATGAAAAAGTAAAGATACCATTGTCTTTTCTAAAAGATATCGACGACAGGGTTGCCATGAAAGATATTGCCGCCCGCAATTCCCGCATATTTAATATCAAACTTTATAACCAGACGGGTATCATGGTCGGGATGAGACTCCATAGCCTGATCTTCGCGGTACAGAATGGTATACCTCCCATAGGCATATCCTACGCGCCCAAGGTTGAAAGGTTCTTTGACGACATGGACCTGAAAGAGTTTTGTCTGGGGATAAACGAGTATGGTAGACTTTATGACCTTATAGAAAAAGCAGAGGACAACAAGGAAAGAATAAAAACGGCACTGGATAGATATAACAACAATGCAAACATGGCGGTCTCGGAACATATTGATAACGTGATAGATGTAATAAAAAATATATAGGCCGGCAACAATGAAATATTACGATACGGTCCCTCAAAATTTTCTGCTTATGCGTTT
The DNA here is from genome assembly GCA_002067975.1 of Syntrophorhabdus sp. PtaU1.Bin058. Taxonomy (GTDB): domain Bacteria; phylum Desulfobacterota; class Syntrophorhabdia; order Syntrophorhabdales; family Syntrophorhabdaceae; genus UBA5609. Next base: position 19,622 of record MVRS01000013.1, on the reverse strand, counting down.
TGTTGTGACGCGGTACTGCAATTTCAGATGCCCTTACTGCTATTTGACCGATGAAAGGCGTGGACGGAAAAAAACAGTCTTTTCGCACCATTCTCCTGATGAGTGGATTAAAGCTATTGATGTCTTTAAAGACAGACATCTCGAATTGTATTTTACCGGCGGAGAGCCCCTCCTGTTTGACGAATTCATATACTTTTTAAAGAAGGCACTGGATAAGGGATTTATCCATTCAGTAAGGATCGATTCCAATCTATCGAGGTTGGAAAAGTTTTTAAAAGAGATTAATGATCCTAAGGTCAAATTCCTTGCAAGCCTCCATCCGACACAGGTTTCTTTCGATACATTTAGCGATAAGGTAAAGCTGTTGAAAGAAAATGATATGCTCGCCCTGGTCAACCTTGTCGTTTCAAAGGAAAACATGGAAATACTTAATAAGGCCCCCCATGAACTTGCACGTTACTTTGAAGACAGGGGCGCCTTTTTGAATATTGCCAAAGATTTTGAAAGAGGACTCAAATACGGTTATGACGAAAAATACAAAGAATATATCGATAAACTTCAGTACCCGATCGATAACATTTATATGAATATGCAAAATCTGCATATAGGCGCCTTTTGCGGCGGAGGCAAGCATTACATATCGGTAAGCAGGCATGGCAATATATACTCCTGTGACGGCAAAGAACGCGGGAATATATTCGATCACCCGAAACTCCCGCAGGGAATTATTACATGTAACATGCCCTATTGTCCCAGCATAATTTCTTATTCCTTTTCTGCATCCAACGGCTTTTCACCTGTCGAACACTTACAGGACTACGTCAAAAGAAACAAAACATACAGGGAGAGTCTGGACACATCCTATCTGGATTCGCTATGGCAGCACATTGAAGAACATGATCTTATCCCGAAGAAAGGCAATGCCGGGGCTGATGACAACAGGACGCTTGCAGCGAAACTGCGCTCGCGTATTATTAAAAAGATAAAATCACTTTCATGATTACGGCACAGGCAGCATGCATATTTCAAACAGGGCAAGGTTTCAATGAACAAAAAAGTCAGCATTGTTCTTCCGACATATAACGGCACACAATATCTCTACGAATCTGTTACAAGCTGCTTGAATCAATCCTATGGGAACATCGAACTGATCATTGTAGACGATTGCTCCATTGAAGACATCTCTCATGTCATAAATCGATTTCACGACGTGAGAATGCGGATGATCAGAAACCACAGCAATCTCGGTCTGCCTGCCTCATTAAACGCAGGGTTCAAGATTGCAACCGGTGATTATTTAACATGGACTTCGGACGACAATTATTATGATCCTGATGCCGTCAAGGTAATGGCTGAAAGGCTTGACGAAAACCCTGGTATCGATTTTGTTTACTGCAATTATACGTTCGTCGACAGCAAGGGTGGCATGGGCGATGCGATCCGAACGGGTAAGCCTGAAGAACTGGATTTTCAGAACTGCATAGGTCCCTGCTTTTTATACAGGAGAAAGGTCTATGAAGCTGTCGGAGATTACGACCTGAATTGCACGCTGGCGGAAGACTACGATTACTGGTTGAGGATCAGGAAAAGGTTTGCCATGGAAAGGATCGATGATTACCGGTATTTCTTCAGGCTCCACGAATCCTCTCTCACGGAAAGATACCGGGATACGGACTATTTACACAAGCAGGTTGAAATGGTGAAGAAGAAAAATATGCCCGGATCAACCTATTTTTTTTTAAAAAGCAGGGAATTTTATCTATCGGGCAACAACAGGGAATCCTTTAAATATTCACTGTTGTCGATTGCCTTCAATCCTTTCAACGGACATGCCTGGAACATTACAGTGAGGGCTGTTTTCCGAAAATTCAAAAAAATCTTTAACGGTCATTTATACTGATGTTCATCGGATCGAGGGTAACGGACTCAGACCTCTTTGAAAAAGATCTACCCTATCCTGCAGATATTTGATCATTGAGTCTTTCGAAACCATCTCCCGCGCCTTAACGCTTGCGATAGTGTATTTTTCCATACGTGCATCATCAAGATTCGCTCTCGCTACAGACAGCGCCCGTTTTGTGTCCCCTTGTCCGAAATAGATATTGGCCTCGATATCCCTGATCCTGTAAACATATAAACCGCCGGGGTTCTTGGAGGCCATATATTTATTCAAATAAGGATCGATCTTGTGCGTCCACATGAGTGCCTTTTGTATGTCGCCGGCCGACACATAGAAGCCTGCTATCGTAAAAACATAGAACGGCGACGAAGGATAATACAGATGTGCTCTGAGCAGATATTCCTCAGCCTTCTTTTTATCACCAAGCAGCGCGTATGCGGTGCCGGCCACCAGAAAAAGCTCTGAATCCTTGTCGTTCAGTCTCTCAACCGTCGCAAGATGACCGTGCAGCATACGCCCGAAGATCTCCTTCCTTTCCCCGTTCTTCTCATGCATGTAAACATTGTTCAGCACGTTTATCGCCTTTATGCGTCCTTCGTTGTCTACAGGCATCTCATGTACGGCATCCATATAAGCGTAATAAGCATCCCTTAAAAAACCGCCTTCAAGGTATAGCGTGCCGTTATCGATCGATTTTTTTGACATGTCTACCTTAACTGTAAAAAAAAGAGAACTGATCAGCAACACTATTACAAGGCACGTAAAGACATGCTTGAAGCCTGTTCCGGACGTACTCTGTACGGAACCGGGCAACATTATGAAGGAAAACACGAAAAAGGTTATGACAAAGGCAGGGATGTCAAATGCAAAATCCAGGGCAGCAAAGAGGATACCGGCGCTGCATGCAGCATATATAAAGATATCCCGGCTCTTTTTTGCCGATTTCCGTATCCCGTAAATAACACCGGTCAGATACCAGACAGCGCACAGCAGACCGATCAAGCCGAGTTCGACGAGTATCTTTGTTACGACGCTGTGGGAATATTGTGTATATACGCCGCCGTCAAAATATTTCCTGTACGCATATTCAAATGCCCCGGAACCGTAGCCCGTAACAGGTTTTTCCTTGAATGCGTCAATCCCGTTCTTCCATATGTCCGTCCGCGTATTAAGGGTGGTAATCTGTGTCTGTGTGATCCTGGTCTTCTTTTCCATCTCAGCGCGAACACCGGTCCCGAGGTCTTCCTTGCCGGTAAAAAAGAGGGCGTACAAACAGACGCCGGCAAGAACCAGTATCCCTAATGTTGAAAACAAACCTTTCAGGTTCTTCTCCTTCAGCATGAGGACAATACAGAAAAGTACCTCCAGGAGTACAATCGCTATCGATATCCGGGACGTAGTCAAAATAACCCCGCCGATAATGACCGATGACGCTATAATGTAAAGCAGTTTTCTTCTGACTGTACCGTAGTAAAGGGCGACCGGAAGGACAAAGGCAAAGTAGCCTCCGAGCATATTATGATATGCAAAGGAGGAAACGGGGATGGCCTGTCCCCTGACTATCCCGCTCAATCTGCCGTTCTGAAAGACCTCGAAGAGGTTTGGGAACAGGACGATAAACTGTACGATAGCGCAAATGGAGGATACAAAGGTGCCCAGCACGATCGCCCGCAATAATCCTTCTCTGTTGGTTGAGAACGCATAAAGGGAGACGCTGCACCCTGCCCATATAAGGACATTTATCTCCCACAGCGTTGAGAAAAGACTCCAGGTATATACAAGACTAATAATATTTATCAGCATAAAAGGGACAAAGAATATCAGAAACACCAGCAAGGATATACGCGTCTCCCTGTCGCGTACGTATTGCAAGAAAATCGCAACAATCAGCACAAGGATAAAGGATGTCTCGATCCAAAATTTATCGATATTGATATAAAAAAGTGAGAGGTGGTTATTGCCGAGAAAAGGGATAAGGAAGAATACAAATATCGAAAAAAGCTTTTCTAACGCTGCCATTCAACTTTATGTCCATCTTGCAAAATGAATCGGCTTATTTTTTTGGAGGAGCAGGTTTTGCCTTCTCCGGGGGCAGTCTCTCGAGACTCGCCGTCAAAGGATAGATAATCTCCCCTCCGTTTCCATCCGATATCTTTACCTTAAAACTTATAGAAGCGGGCGTATCATCTTTGACCGGAAAACTTACCAGGCCCTTTGAGCCGTCTATCGTCATACCCTGGGGGGCATCCATCAAAGCATATGTCAGCGTATCTCCGTCAGGGTCAGTCGCCTTGACCTGGTATTGCATTACATTCCCTTCGAATGTCACCTGCTTATCTTCCGTCACCTTGGGTGTTGAGTTCTTTATCTCCGTGGACAATGTTCTCGGTTGGCCAAGCAACTCGCCTATGTACGGGGTAATCGTCACATTAATCTTGTCTCCCCTCTTAAACCCGCTGATACTATTACCACCGCCTTCAACGGGCTGCCCGTTCTTTGTCCATGCGTACCGGAAGGAAACCGGCGTATTGCCTATTGTATTCCCTTCTGCGATGACCTTCAGGCTGTCTTTATTGTCAACAGACTCAACCTCGAATTTAGCCTGCGTCACCGACGGCACATCTGCTTTCGCTTCAAAAGTATGCGTCTCTATGGATCCTGTTTTTCCTTCTGCGCTCCGGCTCGTTTCAGCCGTCTTGGCCACAGAGGCCTCTTTCTTCCCTGAGCCTGAATACATAATGTATGAAATTAAGGCCGCTAAAAAGACTACTATAAAGACTATTGATTTAGCATCAAACAGCTTCTTCTTCGGGGGAGGAGTAACCTTGATTCTTCTTCTTATCTTAGTAGGCATAGAGTACTTCGAATTCAGCCCTTTCTGCGGGATTGTTCTGTCTTTCGCCTTGAAACATTATTGTATACATATAGGGAAAATGTTGCGACGTTATAACGCCGCTCGCACTCTCGGCCGTCCCCATACCTTCAAGAACCACTCCGCTTATATTCGTATTTCCTACTACCGTATCGACTATCTTAGTATATACATCAAAAGGTTGCGCACCTCCTGTGCCGGAGAGTGTGAGTTTGATGTCTGCAGAGGTCTTTGCGTCGAGCGTGCTGTCGCATCCCGTAGGCCAGCTTGTAGTCGCGCTGCGAAGCTTTGCAAGGAAACAGACATCCGATGCAACCGAATTCACCTTTGCCGCAGTTATATTGTTAAAGGTGGTCACGGCGTTTGAAAGGTTTGTCCCGTTGATTGTTAAGGGTATAAGCTCTTTTGTAAAGAACTCGATCCCCCCCAGAGATGCCTCTCTGGATGTCTGATACCGTTTGTTGAGAGCAGTGTACTCTGTCCCCTTCATTACAAAATATACAATAACAGCGATCAATGCCGATGAGATCGTTATAATCGCCATCACAATAACAAGCGCAACACCTTTATTTCGAGATCCCTGCTTCATCTTTTCATCCATATGCCCATCATTGGTAGAGGTTCTTCGGTTTGACCACCAGGGTATATTGCTTCCACCTGTACCGGTTCCACTCTGTGCCGATAGTAGATCCGAGATCCAAATTCTTAACAAGCCCGAATTCACCCAATGCCATCACCTGCGTCTCATGTTTGTAGGAGGTGTCGCGTTCGCCTTCCTGTGCAAGGATATAGACCCTTACCTCTTTTATCTGTTCCCTTATCTGCTGCGCCGTTAATCCACCGATAGTTGTCACGCGCGAGTCTACTACCCCGTCGCTGTTGGTATCAAGACCGATGATGATCTGCATATCGGCAACACAATCAATGAGGGGCAATTCAGTGAGCGCCCCGTCGCTCTGATTTACGACCCCTTTGTAAAGGATTCCGGTTCCAGGGGCGCAATGGGAAGGCATACTCCCCGGTCTTTTCACGTAGTAATCTGCACGATTAAAGGGCATCCTGAGGGCAGTATCTGAATCAACACCATATATGACATACTTCTCTCCCGGCTGGGTCGGTCTGAAAGCAGCCGGTATGGTCGCATACGTATTGCCGGCCCCATCGGTCTCATCCTCCATCTGGCAGAAATAGGTACCGTCTGCAAGCACCACCAGTGTCGGCTGGCCGGTTACATCAAGCTTCGGTTTGATCACCGTCACCCTCTCGCCGGCCGATAAAGCATTTGAAGACCATGCCTTCGGCGCCTGATTGTAAAGGATATAGGTCCATTTCTGCGAGGTATCGTTCGTAGCTACGGACGTGGACTTAATCACAAGATAGTCTGACCCATTCAAGCCGGTATTGTCGCCTACTAAAATAGCCCTTGGGACATTCGATGATGAATCATTGTAATTCGTCGCAGGCGCCGTCGTTGCTTCGCTGTAGTTAAGCACATTCAGGAAGGCCCAGGGGAGCCCATAGCCTGCCTGCTCAATATCTATCCTCAACATCTCCAGCCCGATGATCCCCTCAATCTGAGACTCTACCACCCTTGTCTGCTGCCCTGACTGTTTTATTACCATCGTAAAGGTATTGCTGGTCATGACGACGACAATGGCAAGGAGGGTCATCACAATGAGCATCTCAATAAGGCTAAACCCTCTGCGGTCCCTGAGAAACCTTTTCTGCTTCTTTTTAGACATCGGTGCTCACCATTGAAGTCACGCTGTGTATATGCTGTACTCCTCTGTGTGTCCACGTGACCATCACCACAATAGCGACGCTGTTGGCAGAAAGATTATTGATCGTCCACTGAACATTGAAGGTCCTTGTGAAGTTCCTGAAATTCCTCGTTACATTACTTGAGCCGCTCGCAAGAGAGGAAAAGGTGGTATTCCTGAGCTCGTTCATCTTCGCCTCGGCGATCCTTACCGATTCATCCCTCGAGACATTATTGAGGTTATGCTCCATTGTGATCACAACGGCCTCAAGGATCGCCAGCATACTTATCGAAAGGATGCAAATGGCGACGAGCACCTCGATAAGCGTAAAACCTCTTTTATTTTGCAACGCAGTTGTCACTGCTGCATACCCCCTGCGTAGTTAGTTTTCCCATAATGATCCTGGTCCATGATACCTTTATGCAATCATACGCCGGATTCAGGGTCGAATATACGCATATTGTACTTTGAGTACGGCAAAGACCCCTTGAATTGAATTCTATCTGATTGCCTCCTGTCCATGCCATTTGATTCTTCAATATCTTTGCCCCCAGGATCTGCGTATCGGTCCCTATATTAAGTTGCCCGTTGCCGTTTGTGTCGTCGTAGGTGGTGTAGCTGCCCGCGGCAAGCACCATAAAGTGGGACCTGTTCTTGTTCATTGCCATAATCCGGGTGTTCATTAAATCAGAATACATCTCCCTCACCTGGTTTTCCAGGTTATACTTGTTCGATAACCCTGAGAAATTGACGAAGGCAAGTCCCGCAAGGATTCCCGCGATAGCGATTACAACACAAACTTCAATGAGTGTAAAACCCTTCTTTTTCATTTTTCCTGCATTTGCAATATTTTCCTTAGCGGCTTCGGGGCAAGAAGTACTGAAAGACCCTGCCCCTTAGGGGGCACACCGGTGATCGCCGCGCTTCTCCGTCCGCCTTTCTCAGTAAAGGCGGACTCAAGGGTCAATTCCTTGATCTCTCCTGTGGACACCTGGAGGAGTGCCTTGCCCAGCAATGCCGCGGATGCGCCGCCGGTCTTATAATCAATAGCCCAGATATACGTGCTGCCGCCTACAGCACAGATATCTGAAGAAGGCTTAAATGTCGTAAAGAAGACAACGCCGCTGAATACGGCAAGCGGGTCAGTGGTAAGGCGTTCCTGCAAATAACCTGAACCCGGGGTATCAAGATTTATGTACCAGCCTGTTTTTCCTGCGGCAAGGCTGATGATGTCATTAGGTGAAGAGTCCTGGAGCGTAGCCGTTGATACAGCCGAACTGCATGATATATCAATATCATTCGTTGTAGAAGAATAACAGGGTTCCTGTATCCCGTAAAGCTTCCGTATCGTTGTATCACTCCCGTCACCCGGGTCATCAAGGTTAGTCCCCATCTTGTAAAAATATCTTCCTGTTCCAAAATAGAGCCATAGCTTTCCGTTCGACCTGTCCTGAAGTTTGGTAATAGCGGCAGTCACCGGTCCGATATTGTCAACCACCGTACTTACCGTCCACTGGTCAGCGTTGGTATTCTCCTTCGTGATGAGTCTCAATACCCCGCCCTTTGTCCATGTTGAACTCGTAGTAGGTGTTGAATCGGCGCATTGTGTATATCCCACATAAAGGGCATCGTCTCTATAAAATCCCGCAGAATATTGATCATTTCTGTCCGTATCAATAGTCGCATTATATAAAGATCCTCCGAACGCATTTGCTATACCCGTGCTGATCTTTCTCTTCAGCACCCCGGTCTTCAGATCAAGAACGAAAAGCTTCAGTTCCTGGTCAGATTTTCCCAGGAACTGGCGGTAGTATGTCTCGATAGGCCCCGTTGGTCCGGATGCAAAGACCACAAACCAGTTACCGTTCTTGTCGCTATCGCCCTGCCTGATAATAGCCGGTCCCGAGGTGCTCATACCAAGGTCAGGGTCAGAAAACTCCCATAAGAATATCGGGTTATCAGGGTCTGTTACGTCGAGCGCAAAGTACGATGAATATCCCAGCCCCTTCGATGAATCCAAAGGGTCCGTTATCGGCGTCTTAACGCAGTTTGTACAGGTGGTACCCGTCTTCCTGCATGAACCCCCTAAGCCCATCCCCCCGATGAGAATGGTCCTCCAATTGTTCATTGTCTTGCCATCGGTAGGATTTCCATTAACACTTGCCTCAACGAGGAATGTGGAGGCGTCAACATAATAGATGTGGCAGTAATCATCCTCTGGTAGATATCTGAGGTAAGGGAGGGCGTTCTTCGGTATGAATGCCCAGACCTCCTTTGCAAGGTCCGTTCCTTGCAGCCAACCCCTTTCTTCAGTGGTCTTGCCCGACCAACTCTGTTTCAGATTGCCGAGGAAAAAGGCGTGTAACATTCCGTCATTTGCGCCCACATATGCCATGCCCCTGTTTATGTAGCTATCCTGGTTGATGAACTGCGAGTATGTTGTATCAAAATATCCGTTGGGCCGGACTAAGTGATAACTGTTGATGGGCGCAAAGGATTGTATCCTGGGGGTTGAATTTACAATATCGCCGAGTTTCCATACCCCGGAACTCCCGTCTATGGTGACCGTCCTGTTCCTGTACCCGGCCTTGTCCTGCCCTTGAATATATCTTATGATATCCTGTGCCTCGGTAAGATTTACAGCATTTAAATATGACTGCAAGGCCGATGCGTTTGCAACGGTGAAATCGGCAAAATTGGTACCGTCCAACTGTGTATATATGGTTCTTGCCGATGATGCAATGTCCCTCGCCCACAAGACCTTTCCCGCCTCCCATAGGTCACTCACATCTTCAAGGTTGGCCTTGCCTACAAATGTATCAGGGAGTCCGTCGCCGTCAACATCCTGATATTTATTCACCATGGTATCGTGCGTTGTAGTATCGTAATAGAACTGCACTACATAATCATTGATAAGGTGCAATTTCTTATCAGGAACCGTATCTTCTCTGATATTGCTGCTTGCAAGATAAGGATCAACATAGTACCACAGGTTGTGCATCTTGCCTATCCAGTCTATCTCAACGGAACTACTGAAGTTTTTTCTCGGAAAGTATACTGCCTGCAAAAGGTTTGCGCCGCTGCCTTCACTGGAGGCGAGAATAGAAACGGCGCTTCCTGAAGAGACATGACGGAGTATGTCGAGAATGATATCTATGATCTTTTCCTTGATCTCAACTGTATCATTGGCCGCGAAGAATGTATCGGGTATGCCGTCGCCGTTTGCGTCCCAGTCGGAATGGGAAGCGGGGAGTGCAGTGCACTGACTTCCCTTGGCGCAGTTTGAAGAAGAACAGCAATCGGTCAATGGGCCGCATGATGATCGGGGATAGTCGCTTTTCCCTCCGGGCCACGTATTCAGTCTGTCAAAAGAACCGTACATTGCCACGTTCTTCATGGCCAGTTCGCCTTCGCCGCCAAGCCACAGACCCACAGTATATACTGACTCAATGTAGCTTGAGATACCGGTAGGCGTATTCGTATACCCTTTCTTATGCATCCAGTATGCAGGTACAACAGGGTCCGGAGATTCTGACTCTGTATCATCGTCGATCTTACAGTGTGTACCCACGGGTTTTCCTCCCGTGTTCCATAGCCCATCGGTTAAAAGCATCACAAAGTTCTTGGCACATGGGACAAGTACGAATTCATTTCCCTGACAGTTGCCGTCATTGTTGTTGTCAACACACCGGTACATAGGGTTTTTCCATTCATTACCCGTACCTGTCTGCGGCTGTGGTCCGCCATATTGTGCGGTGTTCTGTGCAAAGTAATTAAGGGCATCCCACATGGCCGGGGCTGTGGGTGTTCCGCCTCCGGGGGACTCATAGTTTATGGCAGTTATCACGTTCTTGTAAGGCTGCACCCCGTCATAACTTGCAGATGCGGTAAAATCACCTACGTAGACCGTCCTGTTAACCCCATTCGTGTCAAAGAACATAGCACCCATGAGAGGCTTCGGAGAGAGCACTTTGAGCTGGAACAGGAGACCGCCCCTGTTCCCGGTTATCCTCTCCCATCGTGCCTTTACCAGCGTCGTCCCATCAGTACCCTTCAATATACAGCCGTCTGCGTCGCAGCTTAATTGAGAATTGGGATAGACCTCGGGGTCGCAGGTCTGGATGGAGTTGTTACAGCTTTGAGGCCTGCCGCCGGTCAAAGCCCACCGGAGGGCGTCTACCCTTCTCATATATTGATAATTTAGATAGTTCCCGGTGTTTATATTGCAATCGCCGGACGAGGTCCAGGATGTGCAGCATGCGTATTTACTCCAGCTGCAGCCATGGGTGCCTTTCGGGTCGCAGCTGCCTAAGTTCGAGTTTCTGCACTGCCAGTTCGAACATGTCTGCACACAAGGAGACCCGGTCGGGGTTGTCTCGATCCAGAGACAGGTTGAAGTGCTTGGGTCACAAGCCGTAACCCCGTCACTGGGATTTACCGGTGTATAATATTTTGTGGGATCAAAGTAGCCTTCATAAGTAACAGTGCTGCAATATCGCTCGGAGCCGGACGTGCACGCAGCAGCTCCGGATGTTACCTCACATGACCCGCTACCGGTTTGTGAGGTATAAGCGCACCACCCCATGCTTCCGCTCGTATCGATCACAAGCAGCAAATTAGGGTCAACAGGTGTCCCTATGGAAGACGGCATCTGGCAATAATCGGTCATGACCTGCGCCCACGAGAGCAAAGGGCTACTCAACAACACCAACGATAATAAGACTAAGCGGAAGAGCGTCTTCATACCTACCTCTTTAATATCATCTCATAGAGACGACCGCGTTCACATGTCGGGCTTTTTATCTGAAATTGTATCCTTTGATTGATGAGCGATGGATCCAGGTCATCTTTTGCATACTCTGGTATACCGAACTCCCTGAGCCCCGTACAACCTTCAGATTTGACATCTATCCTTATGATCCCTTTATTTGCATCATAGGATTTTATAAAACCTGTCAGCAGCAGGTCATCTGTATGTTCCTCTGAAGAGCATATCCGGGACAAAGACATAGTGAGTACAAGTGCAAGACATATTACTGCCCCTTTTCTCAGAAACCCTTCCATCCGTGAAGTCACCTCCGCCCGGAAATTTTATTATCTTTTGATCTGCCCATCTCAAACCCTCAGTATATTCAAAAAGAAACGTATGAGCATATCACCGCTTAAGATATAGAGGAACGCCCCAAACGAGAGAAACGGCCCAAATGGTATCGCGTATTTTGTGCCTGTTCCTTTTGCGATCATTACCGGAATACCCACTACGGTTCCGAAAAGGGAGCCTGCCATAAGACTGAAGATAACGCCTTTGATGCCGCAGAAAGACCCTATCATGGCGAGCAGCTTTATGTCTCCGCCACCCATACCTTCCCGTTTTGCAAGAAATTTATACCCCAGCGCAATGAGAAAGAGGACTCCTCCACCGAGGAGAACTCCGAAAAGCGAATCGAGTATGTTGAATTTCGGATACAGCACTTTAAAGGCAGGCCTGAAGACCGCGAAGAAAAGTCCTGCCGCCAACCCGCCGATGCTCAGTATGTCGGGAATGATCTGATGGTCCAGGTCGATAAAGGATATAACAATAAGGAGTGCGGTAAAAAACAAGGACACAAAAAATTCAAAGGTTAACCCGAATTGCCTGTAAAGGATCAGACATGCGATTGCCGTGAGCAGTTCAACGAGAGGATACCGTAAGGATATCTTCGCCCCGCAATCCCTGCATTTTCCTCCCAGGAGGACATAGCTGACAATAGGTATATTATCGTAAAATCTTATGGGATGCTTGCACTTCGGACAATTCGATGGCGGCGTCGAGATCGATCTGATCTGTTTCAGAAAAAGGGATGGTACCTGTACGATGCTGATCTCGGCATCTTCCCCACCCTCCTCCTTCGGCAATCTGTATATACACACATTGAGAAAGCTACCTAAAACTGCACCGAATATAAAGATAAATATGTCGAATAGCATTCTCATCTTTTGTGAACATCATCTAACTTTCTTAAGCGTACCGCTCTGGTCAATTGTCCAGGTATCGTCATCATAGATCTTGTCATTATTGAGATCACCGTCAGCCTGAGCCACGAATTGTGTGGAGTCTGCCGTTCTGATCCTGAATTGATATCTCCCCAGGATAGACTTCCAGTTTGCGAGTCTTGTAATGTCTGCCGTATACGAGCCGTAATGCAGTTTATGCCTTTCCTCGGCGTCCTTTATAACGTACAGTTGAGCCTTTGCCTGGGCACGGTCAGGCCTTTTGGCACGCATTGCATACATCGGCAATGCAATTACAAGGATCGCAGACATGACCCCTATCATTATCAACAACTCTATGACTGTAAATGCCCTGTTCCCCATGGTCATAAAAAAGTATGGGGGGTTGCCCCCCCATATGAATGTTGCGGTTAGTTCTTGGGTATGTAGGTCGGATCAGTGCTGCCGGCCCATGACCATGTCTGCAGGTTGTTTGAAGATGTGAGTGTCAATGTAGTATTATCAACACCAGTACCAATGTTTGTCATCGTTACGGTTATTGTCACTTCATTGTTCGTATTACCGTTAACGGCAGCAGCGTTAATATACTGGCTTGGAACCGTTACGCCGAGGTTGGAGGGGATCTCGGTCATTGTAATTCCCAGAGTATCAACCCTGCCCTTTTCAGTGAAATATGCTGCCGTTGCGGTTTTTACACCACCGAGTGCGTGAACGACACCGCCGACCTTGGACTTCTTCGTGTAGCCCGTATAGGCCGGAATCGCGATTGCGGCGAGGATACCGATGATCGCGATAACGATGAGCAACTCAATCAACGTAAAACCCTTACTATTTCTTTGAATCTTCAACATAAACACCTCCTGAAAAATTTTATAATAGTATTACTATTATCGCTATTGTATCACATTTTTCTCCATTGTAAATGATTTTTATCACATTTTTTAATGAGAAAACAGAACGTTACACTTTATTTATGCAGTATTTTCTGCCCCATAACAATCCCGAGTTCTCCGTACCGTTTCAACCATTCCCCTCCTGAGGGCGGGATACTCTGGTATGCATAACGGAATAGTATCTCCGCCTCCCTCTTTTTGCCTATCCTGATGGCTGAATCTATCAAAAAATACAGGTCCTTATACGTTGTTTCAGAGGAGTAGACGTCCATTGTCCTTACCAGCGTATTATATGCATCTTTGAACCTTTTCTGTTTATAATAAACCATCCCGATGCTACGGTGTATCTCGGCTATATCCCACCGTTTCAGTGCCATTTTGTAATTCTCAACAGCGGAGTTGAACCTCCCCATTTCCTGTAATATATCACCTTTCAGTGTGTACCCGGTAGCGGACTCCGGATAATTTCTGATAATATTATCCGTATATCCAATTGCCTCGTCGTATCTGCCTTCCCTGGAATAAAAGATTGCAAGGCATTGGTTTGCTATACCGTTGTCGGGATAGATCTCCGCCATCTTTAATAATTCATTCTTTATCGGTGTGTAATCATTGATGGTTTTGATTGTTGATATACGGGTCTCTGCAAGGTTGAAGGGATCGAAGGTCTTTATCGCATATATTGACACAATGTCCGGTTGCCGATTTTGGTTCGCATACAGTACCTCGCAATCATCAAAAAAGACAACCCTGTATTGCTTAAAGGATAACATCATATCCCTGAAGAAGGTATCCTTGATGGGCACGGTAATATACGATGGGTCATATTGGTCAATAAGCTTCTGCAAAAAAAGCTTGTTCTTGTATGCGCTTGTTGCTATATAAAAATCCTCGTCCGTAAAGAGAAAGGGGACTTCCATATCTATAAAGATCTTATACCGGGGATAAAGCATCCACTGGTGATAACCACCCTTATCGGGATAGTTTAATACCGCCCCTCCTGTATTGACCTTGTTCAGGAACACCCCTATCCCATGAGGAAGGTTTCTCAATGAAAAAGGAAATCTTGAACTGTTGCTGAAGATCTCCTTCACACACATGAAGGGTATCAGCAGCACACACGCGGCCAGGATAATATTAACCGGCTTCGGAAAAAACTTTTTTATGTATTCAGGCGACAGAGTGGCGAGCATGGCCCTCATAAGGGGCATACTGAGAAGCATGAATTCATATTTAAACCTGTTGCCTTTCAGGAGCAATATGATCCCGCCCGCAAACAGGATAAGGTGGCTTATCCTTACTTGCTTGGTACATATAACAACGATAAAGGATATGATCACTAAAATAAGCAGGATATTGAAAATCGTTGAAAGACTCGGACAGAACCTTATGATATTGAAGGTAAAGAGATCTGCAAAGCTTAGCGGCAGCAACTCCTGGATGTAGAACGATGCGAAGCCGGTTGGCACGAAAGGCATCCATGTAATCCTGGAGCCATGAGGGGTAGCATAAATGGCCGCCATCGAAAGGATTAACGGTACGATTATGTTGAGATCGCTTTTCTCCATCTTCCTTTTCTGCCTTTTGATCGTATAAACCGTCTCGATCAGATAGGCTGCGATTATCAGAAGCATGAGCGGGTACACGATCCCATGGAGGTTCATCCAGAAGACCGCAATTACGGGGAGAAAAAAACTCCTTTCCCGGCGACGTTCAAGGATGTAGAGGAACATAGCCATAAAAAGGTATGTGAATATATGTGGTCGGACAAGATAATAACGGGGCATGAAAAGAAGGACATAGAGACAAAAGACTATTGTTATAAAAAAATAAAACCTCTCTTTCCCCTGTCGATAAAAAAAGAAGAGAAAAAGGAAAAGGGACAACGTCGCAAATACGGTCGCCCTCAAAAAGACCAGACCATAATAATCGAGAAACTGATAGATTTTGTAAACAACTACCTGGAAGAGCCAAAAATAATCTACCCATTCGCGGGGGGGCTGTATAAAAGAAAAATAACTGTCCTTCGGGATAAAACCGTTTTCAAAAAAGTATCTTCCGCTATTCAGATGATACCATAGATCAGTATCACCGGCCGCGATAGGCCACTGAAATAAATAATAAAGGACGCAGGCATAAAGGACTGCTACGTAAAAAATGAAAATATTTTGATTTTTAAGAAATTTGATCATTTTGCCGTTATGTCACTTCTTCCTGGATCTTTATTCAAACATCCGGAAAAGGGGCTTTCCATTCTTTCACGACACCGACATCATTAGGTTAACAGTTTAGTTCTCTAATATTCAAGTGCATAAAACCGTTCTCTCTTTATTTATCCGATAAAATTGATTTTTTGTTATAATAATCATAATATTGTGCAAGGTAAGCGCGTATCCTGAGTTGGTTTTTATAACTGTGGTGTTGTTACCCCTAAGCAAGGCTTCAGGGAATCCATTGATTGAAAATATGTCGGGAACCGGCCCTATCATCAATAACAAAATGTTATTTCTCGTGTTCATCGCCACAATATCGTTCTCGATTTTATTCATGTACACTACTTTGGAATATTCCCCTGACATTCCTTTTATATCGAATGAGTCTGGCGCTTCGTGGATCATGCACCCTCACCAGCTGAGCAGGATGCCTCGAATGGTTGATCCCGGCAACCCAGGCGAAACCTCATTCTTTACACAATTCACGGTAGATCAACCCGCCGGATCCATCCTTCTCTATGTAAGATCTTTTCGTAAAGTCAGCATATTTCTCAATGGCGTGTGTGTGCTCCCTTTTGATAAAAATCCGAAGAACTGGAAAAATATCATCTCCATGGATATCACCGGGCATGTTACCAGCGGAATGAACATCCTTCATGCAAATGTGCAAAACGATTTCGGCCCGCCGCTACTCTATCTGCATATCAACGGCTTGCCGAATCCTATCAGAACAGATCATACGTGGTTTGCAAAAACAGGGGATGCTCCTCCCGTGAGGGCTGTTGTCGCAGATGACACCCGCATCTATCCTGAATCTCGTACAATCCCTTCTCCCATGAGTATCATGAAAACAAAATATCTTCAAATTTCCTCTATCTTTCTGCTGGCGGTTATCATCATGATTACGGGGAATCATCTCACGCGCGGTAGAAACCTAAGGTTTCTTCCCATTGCAATTGCCACGGGCGTCACCTTTTTCTGGTTCTTCCTTTTCTTTCATAAGATCATCAAAACACATCCCTTTATAGGCTTTGATGCACAGAACCATCTTCAATATATAATGTACCTGATAAAGAACCGGGCAATCCCCTTACCAAACGAAGGGTGCTCGATGTTTCATCATCCGCCGTTATATTACGCGATCTCCGCATTCGGGGTTTTTCTTACTTCATCGTTCTCCAGGCTTGGTCCGTTAATTTTCGTTAAAGCAATCTCTTTTTTATGTGGCCTCGGAAATGTATGGATCGTCTACCTCGCTGCCAGAAAAATATTTAAAGACGATGTTAAAAAAACAGTCTATGCCCTTCTGTTCGCCGGTATTTTACCGGTAAATATCTATATGTCTTCCTATGCTGGCAATGAGCCCCTTCACACTTTCCTTGTGACCCTTTCTCTTTTTATAACGGTAAAGGTAATCCTCTCCGAAAAAGTAAACGATCTTGATCTATTCGCCATAGGGATAACCCTGGGACTTGCGATCTTAACAAAGGTTACCGCTATTGTTATTATACCTCTGATACTCTTCATTATCGGTCTTAAGATATCAAACACGGCAAACAAAGATCCGTGCAGGGAAATTATAAGAGACGTCGGTATCATCTCGGTTGCGATCTTTGCATTATCCGGATGGTATTATATTCGGAATATTCATCATTTCGGCCAACCTTTTGTGGTAAACTGGAGACTCCCGCCCTTAATGTGGTGGCAAGATCCCGGCTTTCACACAATACGTTATCTCACCCAGTTCGGCGAGTCTCTCAGATATCCTTTTTTCTCCGGTTTTTACTCGTTTTGGGACTCGCTCTATTCTACCCTGTGGGGGGATGGATTCATTGGAGGGTTGGTCTCGCTCTCGCAAAAAAGTTACACATCATGGAATTATGATTACATGTCAATTGGTTATCTGATGGCAGTACCCACGATCCCGATTATCTTGATCGGCATATTAAAACAGGCTTTTA
The DNA here is from genome assembly GCA_002067975.1 of Syntrophorhabdus sp. PtaU1.Bin058. Lineage (GTDB taxonomy): Bacteria > Desulfobacterota > Syntrophorhabdia > Syntrophorhabdales > Syntrophorhabdaceae > UBA5609. Next base: position 2,032 of record MVRS01000013.1, on the reverse strand, counting down.
ATTTGTTATCTTTCAAAGACTATAATTATAAAGTGTTATCATTTCTTATGCTCCTGTGCGCCTATCTTGTCCTTTTCTTCGTATGCTACACCACCTTCAAGATCCCTGTCTTCTCCCAGGCAAAATCATCGTATTGCCTTGCAGCACTAATCCCGGTGTCGTTTATTTTCGCCGAAGGGTTTCACGCAGTGGCGGGATGGTTCAACGATCCTCGCCTTGCATTTTTCAAAAATATTCTCCATGGGTGGCTTATTACTTTGATGGTAGTGATCTTTATTGCTTTCGCAGGCTGATTGCAATGGTAATTTTGATAATTATCATAGAATCTGTTACATAAATTAATATATCTTTTAAGGTAGATATGTTCAAAGATAAAAAGGTCATCGTCGTCATGCCGGCATATAATGCTGCTCAAACCCTCAGGCAGACCTATACAGAGGTTATGGAGCAGGAGATCGTCGACCTCATCATCCTTGTGGACGATGCAAGCTGTGATGATACGGCAGAGATAGCGCGGTCCCTCCCCTTCACAAAGGTCTATGTCCACGAGAGGAATAAGGGGTACGGCGCCAACCAGAAAAGATGCTATAAGATGGCGCTTGAAGAAGGCGGCGACATCATCATCATGGTACACCCCGACTATCAGTACACCCCGAAGCTCATACCTGCAATGGCCTCCATGATCGGCAACGGCCTCTATCACTGCGTCCTGGGTTCCAGGATACTCGGCGGTTATGCCCTTCGCGGCGGAATGCCGGTATGGAAGTACCTTTCAAACAGGTTCCTCACGCTGGCCGAGAACATTCTCATGGGGGCAAAATTATCGGAATACCATACCGGGTATCGGGGCTTCTCAGGGGAACTCCTCAAGCAGCTGCCCATAGAAAACAACTCTGATGATTTTGTTTTCGATAACCAGATGCTTGCCCAGATCCTGTGGCTCGGCTATACGATTGCAGAGGTCAGCTGTCCCACAAAGTACTTTGCTGAGGCTTCATCGTTGAGCTTCGTCAGGAGCTTGAAATACGGCTTTGGCTGCCTGCTGACAGCAACAAAGTTCCGGCTCAGCAGGATGAACGTAATAAGGTCGAGGCTTTTCACGTAACCCCATGACGGCAGCCCAACCTAATCGCTTTCAGGATTTTTTCAAGGACAAAAAATATATTGCCCTCAAGGATTATCTCTACAATTATCTGCTCAGAAAAGAGGCTATCGGTAAGGTCCTGCCAAAAGAACCGGCCGGCAAATACCTTGAAGTGGGCACCGGAAGTGCACCTGTTGTTTCTTCAAATAACAATATCGTCGTATACACGGATATCTCTCATTTAGCCCTCAAAACTATCCGTCATGCTTACAGCAATGGAATGTTCGTCGCAGCGGACGTCTGCCGGCTGCCGTTCAAATCGGATAGTTTTTCATGCCTCATCTGCTCGGAGGTCCTGGAACACGTACAGGACGACAAAAAGGCCTTTTCAGAGATAGCAAGGGTTGTAAAACCGTCAGGCTCTGTGATAATCACCTTTCCGCATCGTCGTTCTTACTATGCCTTTGATGATCGTTTTGTCGGGCATTTCCGCAGATATGAATTATCGGAAATGGAAAATCAATTGAAGGGTGTCGGCCTGACAACCGTCTCACTCCAAAAGGTTTTGGGGCCGCTGGAAAAGGTGACGATGCTTATTGTAACCATCTGCATCCATGGATTGCGGAGACTCTCCCCGAAACCGGCAGATTCAGTGGAAAAAACAGGGTTGCTGAGTATGATTTTACCGTTGTATAAACTCCTCAATCAGCTTTACTCTGTTATTGTCCGCTTTGATTCAAAAGTCATGCCGTTGAAGTTCTCTTCGGTTCTTCTTATCAAGGCAATCAAAAAATAAAAAAAGACTATATGCTACAACACGAAAAAGGAGAGGTAGGTCGAGAGACCGAGGCATGCGATAAGACTGTAAGTAAAGGTTTTCATCCATCTGTTCTTCATTAATACCTCAAAGCCATATGTTGCAAGAAGACCGAAGCAGGGGATCGTTCC
>MVRS01000012.1 GCA_002067975.1 Syntrophorhabdus sp. PtaU1.Bin058 | reverse complement strand
TTCATCGCCTCGATAACGGCCTTTTTCACTATGGACTGGCAGTCCTTTACGCTGGAGAGCTTTGAACCGATTGATCTCCCGATGACATGCATTGCGCCGTCAACGGGGATTATCCGGTCCCACCTGATGTTCTTGGTCCCCTGAAAGAGTTCCTCAAAATCCCTTGCCTCGAAATCAGCGATCCTGATAAGCACCCTGTCAGCCGTCCTGAGCCATATGTTACATTTCGCTACGTCCTTCTCGTCCCCTGTAAAGGTAACCCTGCCGTTTTCTACGGTCACATCGTCGTAACCGAGCCCTCTCAGCTCACGGGCCACAACGGATTCAAGGCCGAACGTTGAAGTTGCTATAACGGTATAATGTGCCATGTACGATCCGCCATTTAATGTCTTATCTCTTTTTCACTGCCTTTAACCTGAGGACCGTGCAGGTATCTTCGGTGAGATCGCATCCGTCGAGACCGCACGGCTCTACATGGATGGTAATATCCGCGATGAGCGTCTTTTCGTTGATCATTTTTTCAAGCTCATCGGCAAGGCTGTGCGCCTCATCGATGTTCAGCTTTTTGCAGATGAAAAGGTGGAAGTCGATGTATCTTTTATTCCCTGAAAACCTCGTCCTGAGCTTGTGATACCCCGCGTATGGATAAGGAAGCCGTCTGATAATCCCCTCGATCTGGTTCTGTACGTCTTCAGGGATGCTTGTGTCCATGAGACCGTAGAGGCCGTTTTTCAGGATACGGAAGGCGGAGTATATGATGATACAGCCTGTTATCACTGCGAAGAGCAGGTCGAAAAAGGTCCTGCCGGTGTAAAAGGTAAGGGCTATTGCGACGAGGGCGCTTATATTCGAGTAGATGTCGCTCGTGTAATGGAGCGCATCAGCCCTGAGTGTGTTGGAGTCGGTCTTTTCCGCGATCCTTTTCAGCGTAATGGTGATGATAAAGGTGAAAACAAGTGAGAGGAGCATGACCCCCACGTCAAGCATTGAGTAGACGATAGCCTCTTCATGGAGGTATTCATGGATGGACCTGTAGATGATAAGCGAACCTGATATGACGATCACGACCGCCTGGACGACCTGGGCCATGTCTTCGACCTTGCCGTGACCGTACTGGTGGGAATCGTCTGCCGGCTGCGATGCCTTCCATATCGCGAAAAGGTTCATCGTTGACATGAAGACATCGAGGACGCTGTCAAGCCCCGACGAGACAACGGCCATAGAGTTGGAGATAAAACCGATAATGAATTTACTTACCGCGAGGATTAACGCCAGCGATATTGCAGTTATCGAAGCCTTTTGCCGTATGTCCATAGCCTAATAATATATGCGAAAATACGAAATATATCGATGAAAAATAAAACGTCTGTAATACTTGGCCCATATTAAAAGACTTTATACCCTGTCCCATCACCTTACCTTGATCCCTTCGTCAAGGTACTTGATGAGGGGATAGATGAAGAATTCTATGATCCTGCGCTTCCCCACCTTATTTAAATTCATCAATCAAATGTACCCTTTGTCTTAATACCGAGAGACTGCAAGGCTGTCTCTAATTTCTTAATGTCCTTTCGTTTTGCGAGACCGCAATCGAAGGTGATTCTATTGGAAAATATCTTTATGGGATTAAAAAAACGAGGTAGATTTTTCGGCGCTATCCATAATCTTTTTCCGTAAATGTATGAAACGTATGTAACGTTCGAATTTTCCAGAATGCAAACAACATCACTGAATATACCATGGAAAGTTTTAACAGCCCTATCCTGGTATAGTCTTACACTATCCGTCAGCAGCAGATCAAACGAAATGAAACCGAATAGAAACAAAGATACAAAAAACGCGATCCTTAGGGCGATAAGTTTGAAATCGCTTTGTCCGTAATGAAGATAAAATGCAGCCATGCCAAAGAAAAATGTAAAAAGAAGCATTCCAAACACCCTTATTCCAAGCCATAATCCAAAGTATCGCACTATTACGAGGGGTTCCTGATTGTTTTGCGGGGCACTGTCTTTATTCATGGCATTCCCCGGTCTCCTTCAATATGTTGCAGGATAGTGCTGCATTCTATAAATCCCATGTCCATGATGCCACCAATGGTTTTCCCGTATATGTCCATGCAAAGGGTTATGCCCTGTTTTCAGTATAGTAACGGATATCGTGCTTAATCTGATCAACCATCCATTTCTTTGATTTCCATACCCCACCGTGAATGACATCCTTGGAGAAAATGTTAAACCATATCAGGACTTCAGGGATACGATTTCAGAATTTCGACTTCCTGCTTCTTGACTTCAGGGACATTGGTAGCTTTTGTAACTTATTCATGTCTTTTCTCCTTATTCTTCATCTTCAATAGGGTTTGTCATGAGTTCCTATCCGTTCTCTGATTAAAGGGAGGGAGAGATTGTGCAAGAGTATCGTACATAATTACTGAAACCGTGAAGATCGGTACCCATAAGTCCCCCCTATACATACCAAACGTCATTTAATGAATAGATTTATCGAAGATGCCCCCCCATGATGTATTTACATTCTATGCATTTTACCGTTATTTCTGTCAAGCATTTTACGCAATACATGAAGCATATATCCATACTTATTGTAACTTTATATTATGGGGATTTACTTATGGTTAAGGAATTTATCGAGTATGGTCGCAATGGATTATTATGCGACTTCTTTTCACCTAAGCAGATAGCAAACCGGGTGGATGAGATCCTGAACCATCCCGACAGGATGCGCTATCTCGGGCAGGCTGCACAGCGGGATATTGTCGAGAAGTACGAAATGAGAAAGAAACTGGCGAAATATCAGGCATTGTATCTGTCGCCGGCGGGGTAAGGGGAATACGGCCCGAAGGCGCTGTTAGGGTCACCCCGGGCTGCATTTCATTGTCGCCCCGTTCTTATTGGACCAGCGGGTTCGGGGGCGGTTCTGCAACCTTGATTGTGCCGAAGGCCTCCTCATACCTGTCGATGTTTTCCTGCAATGCGTTTACAATACGCTTCATGTGGCCGGGTGTCACTATGATTCGCGAAACGAGATGGGGCCCGTTGGGAGATTGCAGGAACCAGTCAACGATGAACTCTTCTGCGCCGTGGGTAACAAGCATGGCATTGCTGTAACGGCCTCTCGACATCTCGTCGGTTGTATTGATGGGTACCTGCTGCGGACCATTTGTCTGGGTTGTCATTCGCTCCTCCTGTTGAATGTTTCCTATTTTTTGAGTTTTTCAAGTATCTCCGGCGGCGCCTTGTCCGGAGACCCGCAATCAAAAGGCGGCTTAGGGTCATATTCGATCCCGAGCTGTATGATCTTTGCCGTATCGTCGCCTGCCACCTTACTCACTAAATATAACGCCATATCGATGCCTGCCGAAACCCCTGCAGATGTTATGATCTTGCCGTCCTGGACAAACCTGTCATCCCTGATATGGACATTGTATTTCCTGAGCTGTTCTTTGCGCCTCCAGTGCGTGGTGCAGTTCTTGCCGTCCAGGATCCCGGCTTCTGCCAGCAGCAACGAACCGGAACAGACCGCAGTCGTCCAGCTTGTGGTTCCGTCTATCTTCCGGACCCAATCAACGACCTCTCTGTTCTTAAGAAGATTATCGACACCGAATCCCCCTGGGATAAGCAGGATCTCAGCCTCCGATATTTCGTTTATTGCATAGTCGGCC
>MVRS01000011.1 GCA_002067975.1 Syntrophorhabdus sp. PtaU1.Bin058 | reverse complement strand
AAGGTTGCAAAGTAACAAAAAAGGATACTGATCCGTTACAGAGAAAGACCACCCGCGGGTGGTCTTTCTCGTGACCCCTGCAAGGCTCTGTCGAGCCGTTAAGAAGCAACGCCGTCTTCCGTCTTAATTTTTTCTCAATTTATCCGATATATCATATAGCTGGTTATTTTGCCCGGGCTTGAGTTGTGATGCCTTTTGCTTATGGGCGGATATCTTAATCTGTGGAGGCGCTGTAAGGGACAGTAACGGGCATAAAAAAATCTCATGAGCAACATTAAGGGGGGCTTATGAAAAATTTTTTTATGAATCTGAAGATGTCGAAAAAGCTCTTGATAGCGCCTCTGATGGTCATCCTCTTTTTCCTTGTCTTCGGCGTTGTATCCTATCTCGGGCTTGCAGACCAGAGCAAGGCGGTAGGCAACATCTACAGTTATTTCGGAGATTACCGGGTCATTGTGAAGATGGGCAATGACGTCTCCGACATCCACGCAAATGTAAACAAGGTCATAAACATAGGGAGCATAGGTGCCGGCAAGGAGGAGGTGCAGGACCTCGGCAAGAAGCAGCTCGCTGCCATCCAGGGCTACATTGATCTTATACGAAAGAAACTGAAGTCAGGCGGCGATCTTGTTCAAAGCGAAAAGAAACTTTATGGGGAATTATTAAACATCTTTCTGGAATATAAAAAGCCTGTCGAAGAGGTTCTGAACGCTTCCCCGGGCGAAGTCAACTCCGCAACGATGTTAATGGGTGTGGCAGAAAAGTACCGGAGCTTCGGCAAGACGCTTCAGGAACTCTTTGATGTGGAGAACAAACTGAGCAGTGAGCGTTTCAATAATTCGCTGACCAGCTTCCGCAGGGTCATAATAGTCTTTGTTGCCGTGCTCTGCATCGTTGTTATTATCTCCCTTGTCGTAAGCATCATGCTCACCCGCCTGACCATCTCCCCCGTCAATAAGCTCATAAACGTCATTAAGGAGATTGCCCGGGGCGATCTTACGAAACGGATAGAGGTGGCGTCAAGAGATGAGATCGGATCAATGAGCGGACATCTCAATGCCTTTGTGGAAAAACTTCACAATGCAATCATCCAGGTTGCAGAGAGCAGCAACCAGGTATCCCTGTCCGCCTCGGCCCTTGACAGATCGGCAGAGCAGATGGCAACGGGCGTTGAACAGGCAGCGGCCCAGATCAATTCCGTTGCAACGGCAAGCGAAGAGATGTCAAAAACCTCGTCAGAGATAACCCGTAACTGCGTAACGGCGGCAAAGAGCTCTGAGAATGCAAACGCCTCAACGGTTGCCGGGGAGTCCATTATACGGCAGACCATTCTGGTAATGAACCGGATCGACGAGCGGGTGAAAGACTCGGCCCGGATCATCAGGCAACTGGGTATCAGATCGGACCAGATCGGCAAGGTCATCGAACTCATTAACGATGTCGCGGATCAGACCAACCTCCTTGCGTTAAATGCGGCTATTGAGGCCGCCCGCGCAGGTGAACACGGGAGGGGCTTCGCAGTCGTCGCGGATGAGGTGAGGAAACTCGCCGAGAGGACCACCAATGCCACAAAGGAGATAGCTGACACGATCCGGTCGATGCAGCACGAGACGAAAGAAGCCGTTCTATCCATGGAAGAGGGTGTTAAGCATGTGGAGGCCGGCGCAGAGGAGGCAACGAAATCAGGGGATGCCCTTAAAGATATCATAAAACAGATCAATACGGTAACTGCCGAGGTCAATCAGATCGCCGTTGCCTCGAAAGAGCAGACAAACACAACGGACGAGATTGCCAACAACATCCACCAGGTCGCGGAGGTGATGCAGGAGACATCGAAGAGCATCGCGGGGAACGCAAGCGCTTCGGCACAACTTGCAAATCTGTCGAAAGACCTCCAGAAACTGGTGGGACAGTTCAGGCTGTAAGAGGTTAGTTGTTATCCAGTACCTTGTTCCACTGATCGAGCTGGGCCTTGTAATCCTTGGCCAACTGGGTATCGTCGCCTTCGATTGTGATGGTAAGGATCGTATCCCCGGTCACAATGCTGTTCACGACCTTCTGGTCTGTCCCGTCAACCACTTCGCCGAAGATGCTGTGCCTGTTGTCCAGCCACGGGGTCGGGACGTGGGTGATGAAGAACTGACTACCATTTGTGTTCGGCCCTGCATTCGCCATCGAGAGCATTCCGGGCTTATCATGTTTCAATCCCGGCGAGAACTCGTCTTTGAACCGGTATCCGGGACCACCCGTGCCAGTGCCCAAGGGACATCCGCCCTGGATCATAAAATCCGGTATTACCCGGTGAAACTTTAAATTGTTGTAGAATCCCCTTTTCGACAGGTTCACGAAGTTCAATACGGTGAGCGGCGCCTTATCGGGAAAGAGCTTCAACCGTATGTCGCCCTTACTCGTTTTGATCGTGGCTGTCAGTGAAGGGTATGATGTAGTTGCCATGACAGTATTTAAAAACAAAAACAGAAAAATTGAAAGGACAAAAATCAGTTTTTTCATTATACCCGGCGAGCAATCTATCCGTTCTTCATTCATACCTGCCTCCTGTTCCTATTTTTCCTGCCCCGGTTCCTTCCCGAAGAGGCCCGCCACCTTCCCCACGAGAGAAGAAAGCGACGGGTCACGCGCCCCCATGACGAGCACGCAGTCGCCTGGTCCCGCGTCGGCCTTCAGCATAGTCAGCAGCTCATCGCGGTCCTTTACGGCTCGTGCGTTGAACGGCACCGTGCCGAGTCCCTCTATGATATCCTCGGAAGAAATATCCCTTTGCGCGGTGCCCCCGGCATAATAGATCGGCAAAAGATAGAGCGAATCGTTCTGATGGAACGCGGTCCGGAAGGTCACGATGTATTCATCCTTCAGGAACCGTGTGGGGCCGAACCCGTGCGGCTGGTACACGGCGATGATCCGGTCCGAAAGACCGCGTGCGGCGCCCACGACAGCCGCTATCTTCGCCGGGTTGTGTGCAAAGTCATCCACCACGTACACATCCTGCGCTGTCCGGGTCACCGCGAAGCGCCGTGCCGCACCTTCAAAATCTCTTACCGCACCGGCAAGGGCGGGACCCCCGCAACCGAGGTGTTCGCAGACACAAAGCGCTGCGCGGAGGTTTTCAAGGTTATGCAATCCGGGAAGCGGCAGGCGGTATTCGACGCCGTTGCGGGAAAGCGTCACCGAGGTCGTTGACAGTCGTTCGTCGTCCGGTCTCCACGAGGCCGAGTTGCTCCGGCCGAAGGTCGCTGTTGCCGGCATCGTTGCGAGGACCGGATCGTCCGCGTTCACGGCGGTCCACTTCGATTGCGAAAGGAGTTGTTCGAAGAGCGCCTTTATCTCGTCGATCTCCTTGTGGTCCTTGGACACATTGAGCACAACAGTGTACTCGGGAAAATATTTGACCAGCGTTCCGTCGCTCTCGTCCGCCTCAACGACCAGGAGGTCCGAGCCGCCGCTGAAGGCATTGCCGATCAGCCCCTGCCGTTCGAGCCGCCGCAGGGGCGCGCCGCTTATAAGGGAGGGCGATTGCCCGCATGCCGTCAGGAACTCGAAGATCATGGCCGTCACCGTCGACTTGCCGCTTGTGCCGGCCACCGCGATCGTCCTCTTCGAGGCGATGATCGCCGCAAGCAGATCGGAACGGTGCACGACGGGAATGCCCAGGGCGCGTGCAGCGGCGATGTCGGGGTTCGACTCCTCGATCGCCGTGGAGACGCAGACGACATCGGTACCGGCATTGACGCCGGAGCCGTCCTGGCCGGCGATTATGCATCCGAGCCCTTCGAGCATCCCCCGCATGGAGGCCGTGTCGTCGCTTCCGAGCAGGCGGTCGGAGCCGGAGACCGCGATCCCCTGGAAACGGAGATACTGCGCGAGGGCGCTCATCCCGCTGCCGAAGATGCCGGTAAAATGGACGCTCCTGCAAGGTCTCCCGCAGTCGTATCGCCCGGCGACTCCATCCCTTTTATCTTCCATCCTTAATCTCTCCGGAACGACCTTCGATCGCCCTTACGCTCCCAGCAAATTAAAAGATCACCGTGACGTTTTCAAAAGGTCCTTGAGGTCCGCATTTGGGATATAGCTCCGGTATATCTTTTCGAAGGTACCGTCCGCCTTCATGCCGTCCAGGACCGCTTGCCATTTTGCAACCACCTCGGCCGGAGTGCCGAGCGACATGGCGATATAGAAATAGGTCTTGCTCACGAGAAAGACCGGCTCCAGGTCATCCATGCTGTATCCCGCCTTTTTCACGATCTCCGGAACGGTAATATCGGTAAATATCGAAGCCTGTACGCTCCCGTCCATGAGCTGTTTGACATTGGTGGTCGGAAGAGGAGAACTGACCAGATTCGTAAACCCTTGGTTTCTGAGATATTGTTCGGTAAACCAGTCGGTGGTGGTGGCGATGGCAATAAGCCTTTTGGCCTCTTGCAGGCTTCTGATCTTTATGACGGAGCCCTTCTTTACGTAAAATATGGCGCTGTTCTTGCCTACAGGCCCTACCCACTGAAACAGCTTCTCCCTCTTATCGGTCCTCTCGGTGCTGAAGAGCACTACATTGGGGGTCTTCAACGCCGTATTGTAGGCCTCATCCCAGGATGTCAGCCGGATCGTATCCGGGATACCCTGACGGGCGATGATCTCGCGTACTATGTCGGTAACAAAACCGGCGACCTTCCCGTCTTTCATGAACGTGACGGGCGGGTATTCCTCGGTCAGCATCGTCAGCCCGGGAGTTCCTTTTACATCCTTCCCTGCCGCATAGAGGTTACCTGCAAGGATGATTATGCAGAACACTAAACAAAAACAGCCTATCCTTTTCATACGTTCTACTCCTTTCTCGATTTCTTTTCCCAGAAGAGGGTCTTGCGGATCCTGTCGATGATTACCGGTACCGCCTCAGGCCTTACTATGCCCGCAGTCTTCTTCCATGTCTTCCAGTTTCCGAACAGCTCGTGGTAAAGCTCGGCGCATCCCCGGTGGAAGGTGATCTCCGCATCGGGGCAAACACGTACAGAACAATCCTTGAGCGCCTTGGAGAGTCGTTTTCGCTGTGATACGTCAGGTACGTTAAAGACGACCACCTTTGTGGTCCTGCCTTCATCAACAGAGCCGAACCTCCCTTTGACCTTTACGCCGTCGGGAAGGACGTTCTCAAGCTCCGCGAGAAGCCCGACGCACTCTTCAGCGCTCTTAAGAACAACGACCACCTTCCAGCATCGGAACGCCGGGCCGAGGTCTATCTCCGTCCTGCCCTCCTTCAACTGTTCATACAGGTTTGTGATGCAGGGAACGCACCTGCCGTAGATGTCCCTTTTTGTCTCCGTGAGGCCCGGGGCGTCTTCGAAGCTTACCCATTTCGCCTTCCGGCCGGCAAAATAGCGTTTATCGATATAGATTGTGCGGCTTGTCCCTGCTGCCTGACCCATGTTCTTCCTTTCCCTGATTATAGTAATACCACAATGACCGTTGCTGCAACTTATATTTTAGATTGTATGGAACCGCCCATGAATTCGGCAGTCAGTCCCTATCGTCTGTCGGTTTCTTCAGCCGTCAGCTCTCAGCGATCAGCTCAGCTCTTGCCTTTGGCTATTCACTATCGACTGCCTTTACGGGTATGACCCAGTATGAATGCGCGAAGGGTATCGTGACGGAACGACCCATACCGCTCTCTCCTCCCCCCCCCTTTTTAGATAAACTCTTTCAGTCTTTCGATCAACCGTACCATCCCCAGCGTATCGAGGGTACAATACGCGAGGAGGGCGTTGCGGAGCCTCTCGATCTCCCCGGGGTCATCGGATTGCTGCATCCGAAAATACGCCTGCATTGCCATGTCGCCGTCCTGTATCTCCATGTCTTTATAGCTCAGGTCAGGGACAAGCGCCGGGAGGACATACTTCAGGGAATAAGAGCCTTTGAACTGCCAGTGATAGAGGGCCTTTTTCTTGAAGGGCACTGCGAGGTCTCTCAGGTTATTAAGTATGGTGTCGATATCGTCCTTATATTTCGGGAGCCACCCGGCAAGGCCCTGGAGTATACCCGCCTCGAACCCCGCGTAGTAGGCAAGCACGCAGGCGTTGCGGGGGATCTCACCGACGAGCTTTCCGGCGAGTTCCTCCCTGGGGTCGATCTTCGGGTCAGCGAGGTACTCGTGGTGTTTCAGGTCGGCGTCTTCATGTTCTAAGCAATGGAGGGAGTACTGGAACGGCACCTGCTGGTACGGCCGCGTCCCGTCGAAAGGCGGGATGGCAGCGCCGGAGGTCTCAAAGTCGAGGAAATAGAGCGGGTACCACAGGGAATCGAGGAAATCCCTGACGGCCTCCTTTGATACGACGACCTTCTTTTCGAGGGTCGCCTCAACCTGGAGCTTCTGGTTTGCCGGGAGCATGTGCATCGGCACGTCATGGAGGTCGATAATGCCCCGGCGATAGAGCGTGAAGGGCAGGGTCTTGCTGCCCCTGATGGTGAATACCGAATCCTCCGGGATGTGACTCCAGCAGTGTCCCATAAAGTCGCAGTCGTAAGGGTCCGTGCAGTGGGGCCCGATATCGATCTGCGGCATGTCGCCTCTGAGCATTGTCTTCTGTGTATCGAGCTCCCCCTCAACAACGCTTTGCATCTCCCGGACCTCGGAGGTCACATCATTGACGACAAAGAGTTTCTCAACCTCGACCTCCCCTTCTCTCACGTACTGGTTATTGATGTAGACCAGGAACACCCCGGAGACAGGGAGGCCTGAGCCTTTCACCACGTAATACTGGATTGCGGCGTCGGGCATATAGACGTCCTTGATGGAGGTCGAGCTTTTTACCTCGTAGAGATTCCACCCGCCTTTCCCCTTACTGAGGATATCGACCTTCACAAAGACGTCGTCGAACCGGAAGGCGGCCTCGTAGATCGTGGTCGCACCCTGCGAGATCGCCTCTTCCGTGAGCTCTACCTGCCTGTCGTACGAACCTGCGTCGTACAAGATCGTTGTCCCGCCGGGAAAAAGGCCCTGTGCCGCAATCTCCACCTCATGACCGCTCTGGAAAAGCGCCTGCCTGGATGCCGGGGTCTCGTCCTTCAGCTCAGGGTGATGTTTGTGGAGGTAAAGGGACTTGTGGCATTGCAATCCCCTTATGAAAAGCGATTTACTGAGAGAGAAGTCGTTATTCATCCCGCCTTTGCCCTACTTTAACTATCTTCAATAATATTATAAATGTCAAACTAATTCACAGCACCTCCCGCCATAGAAGGCCGGGATCCGGTCAGGAAGACTCTTCGCGTAGAACGGGAAGCGGAGACGGATAAAGGAACAAAGCACAAAGATGTAGAGGTTGAATTGAAATCTATGGTAAAAAATATAAAGGCGGTCGATAGTAGATAGTAGATAGTGAATGGTAAAAACCTTGTCCCTCGTTACTCGATGCTTGTCACTGGTTTGAACCAGTATCCAGCGACGAGTAGCGAGTATCGAGTATAAAGGCGGTCGATAGCAGATGGTGAAAGGCAAGGGCGAAATGAAAGAAACGTTTGACGCACCGGACATGAAGGGTCTCGCAGTGGACACGGTCTGCGACCGCTTTTCCGAGGAGGGATGGGTCAGGACCTCAACCCGCGTGCCTATTGAGATGGACCTCACGATCTATGTGAACGGCCAGGCACTGGTCAATATCCTCTGCACCCCCGCGAAGCTTAATTGCCTTGTCTTTGGATACCTCTACGCAGAGGGGATCATTTCAGACGTGAGCGACGTGGCAAGCATGCGGATATGCGAGGATGATTCGCTGGCCGATGTGACCCTGAACGACCCCGGGTATACGTTGCCGACAATACGGACACTCGCCTCGGGGTGCAGCGGCGGCGGCGTCTTCAAAACCCAGGGACAAAAGGTCGAGTCGGACCTTGTTATTACACCGGCGGAAGTACTGTCGCTGATGCAAGGACTCCAGGAGCAGATGGAACTCTACCGGATAAGCGGGGGCGTTCACACCTCTGCCCTGTCCGATACCGACAGACTGCTCGTGGTCGCCGAAGACATCGGACGGCACAATACCCTGAACAAGATCCAGGGCGAATGCCTGCTGAATAAGATATCGACGCGGGACAAGCTGCTTTTGATCACCGGTCGCATCTCGTCGGAGATGCTGCTTAAGGCGGCGAGGATGGAGGTCCCGGTTGTCGTTTCGCGGCGGTCGCCGACAGGGAAGGCGATTTCGCTTGCCAATGATCTGGGCATTACGCTTGTCGGCCAGGCACGCAGCAACCGCCTGGCGGTGTTCACGCACCAGGAGCGGCTCGGCTGCCCTCCGGCAGGTTAAGCAGGACTGCTTCGTGCAGCACCCGGACATTACGGGAATAACAAATCTGATAAAGGACGGGGTTTAATCATGACAAAGCACTCCCATCTTTTTGTAGAGACCTTCGACGGTTTTTTCGGGTATGGCATGGACAGACAGTCCGATGAGGATACGGTACAGGTGTATTTGCAAAAATTTTCCGATGACCACCTGATGAAGACGATCCTGAAACGGATGAGCGACGATGATCTCGCTGAAATATTCGAGGTGGTAAGCAAGATGCTGAAAAGATATCTCACCGAGCCCGAATATCACCGGTTGTTTCTCAAAGAGGAAGCACAATGAAGGTCATTGTCGTTTCAGGCGCACGTTCCAATGTGGGGAAGACGCAGCTTGCCCACGCGCTGTGCAAACTTCTACCCGGTGCCGTGCACGTAAAGATCGGCCATCATGCCCGTAAATCCGGCAAAGACGGTTACCTGTACCCCATGGGGACCGGCTTCTCAGGTATCGCGGCCGAGCACACCGGTGCATCTTTCCTGATAATCGAAAGCAACCGCATACTCGAGGAGATCACCCCTGAATGCGTGATCTACCTCCCGGCTGAAGACCCCAAACCGTCTGCCGAGATTGCAATCAAGAAGGCCGACATCATCCGCGGCGAGTCCGTTCCTGTCTCGAAGATATCCCTTCTCGCCGAACGGCTGGGATGCGACGAGACGGTCATCAGGGAGATTGTTGAATTGGCAGGCGCGACCGCGGATAACAAGGATTTAAAGGAGGATGCATGAAGGGCATGTCCCTCGGTCTGAAAGAGGCGCTGCGTTTGACCCTGGAGGGTATACAACCGCTCCCCTCCGAGAACGTTGCCCTGGCCGACAGCATCGACCGTGTAGCTGCCTCGGACCTCTATGCCCTGGTGGATTCACCTTCCACGGACGTCTCCCGTAAAGACGGATATGCCGTGCTGGCCCGCGAGATAGCGGATGCAACCGTTGAAAACCCCGTCAGGCTGCGCGTTCTTGGCTCCATGGCCGCAGGGGGTAAAAAGGACATCCGGGTCATACCGGGAACAGCAGTGAGGGTATTGACCGGTGCACGTATCCCGACCGGCGCCGATGCAGTAGTATCCGAAGAGTTTACAAAACAGGGAGGCGATGACCTGCTGGTAGAGGCCCCTGCCGAACCGAAGAACATCCTTCCCCACGGCAGCGACGTAGCGTCCCGGCAGCATATACTCCGGAAGGGTCAGCGGATATCTCCCAGCATAGCCGGTCTCCTCGCCGTGGCAGGACACGCCGTCGTCCCTGTCTTTATGACCCCCGTTGTGGGGATCATCGGGACCGGCGACGAACTCGTCGAACCGGGCAAACCCCTTGCAGAGGGCAAACTCTACGCAAGCAACATCATAACCCTGGCAGGGTGGTGCAGCAGATACAAAATGAAGCACCGCATGATGATCGTAAGGGACGACCGTGATGCGATCCTCAATGCCCTGAAGACATTGTCCGGCGAAACGGATGCCGTGATAACGAGCGGAGGGGCCTGGACCGGGGACTACGACATGGTGGCGCCTGTCCTTGAAAGGCTCGGATGGAAAGAGGTGTTTCACCGGATCCGCATGGGCCCCGGCAAGGCAGCCGGTTTCGGCCTGCTGGATCAAAAACCCCTCTTCATCCTGCCCGGCGGACCGCCTTCCAACCTGATGGGCTTCCTGCAGATCGCCCTGCCCGGACTCCTTGCACTTTCCGGTCATGAAAACCCCGGTCTGCCGGAAATCACTGCTATGCTTGCCTCCGAGATCAGTGACGGCGATCCCGAGTGGACGGATTTCTTCTTCGGCACCCTTGAACGTGGTGACGGGCTGCCGTCCTTCCATCCGATGAAAAAACGCAGCCGCCTGACTTCAATAGCCGAAGCCACGGCAGTTGCATCGGTACCCGAGGGACAGGATTACCTGCCGGAGGGATCGATCATCAGCGTTCAGTTGCTGGAATAGGCCGCCGGAACAGGCGGTCAATGGCTGGAACAATCTACAGGTAACTTCGCAATTATCCTGTTCAGAGGCCGGGTAACATAGTATTCGAGAAGATACTCATTCAATTCCCTTTCGAGATTTTTGCTTATGCATTCCCCCCGCATAAAGGGGAGAAAG
>MVRS01000010.1 GCA_002067975.1 Syntrophorhabdus sp. PtaU1.Bin058 | reverse complement strand
ATCGGGCATCCATTACCGGCCTAAGATTGCCCATAGCCGGATATGAAGACAGATCAATCAAACGTTTACCGCCTCCGGCCTCAACGACAAACCTTCGTGACGGGAAGAAAACAACACAGGAAGAGGTTCTGTGATGACCATTCACTATCGACCGACGACTGCCTTTATTTATCGGATTTTTCCTTGACAGCATATTGAAATAGCAGGAGAATGGGGGATATTAGTTCGGAGTCGGGGTACCCGCTTGCGGGTCGCCGGAGTTCGGAGTAAACGACGAAGCAGCGATAAACAGTTCGGCGTTGGGCGCAAAAAAATAAAGGGGTGGGGATTAAGGAAGGGAGAAGACATGGCAGTGAGAGCACAAAGACATGCACGCAAGAAGATCCCTGAGACAGACCATATCAGTCTGATTATCAACGGACAGACCTATACGATGGAAGTGGGGACCGCTCCCCATCAGATCGATCCGGCCGATACCCTCGCCCATACGCTGAGGGAAACGCTCGGCCTTACCGGCACCAAGGTCTCGTGCGATCACGGCGCCTGCGGGTCCTGCACCGTCCTTATGGATGGAAAGGCAATCCTCTCCTGCATGACGCTCACCGTCGAGTGCGATGGGAAACACATCGCCACCATCGAGGGGTTGGGTAATCCGGAGACCGGGAGGCTTGACCCTCTGCAGCAGGCCTTTGTAGACCACACTGCATTCCAATGCGGGTTCTGCACACCGGGCATGATCATGAGCGCAAAGGCGCTCCTCGGGGAGAACCCTTCCCCAACGGAGGGAGAGGTAAAGGAAGGCCTGTCGGGTAACCTCTGCCGGTGTATCAGCAGCTACCACGTAGTGAAGGCCGTATTGGCGGCCTCCGGCAAGGGGAGATGACGGGAATGGCAAGTCGATACAGGTTTATCGGAAAAGCGACACCGCGGAAGGACGCAAGAGAGATCGTCACGGGTACGACAAAGTTCCTCGATGACCGGAAGTTCCCCGACATACTCTACGGAAAGGTGCTCCGAAGCCCTCATCCCCACGCCCTCATCAAGAGCGTCTCCAAAAGCGAGGCCCTGAAGCTGCCCGGCGTAAAGGCCGTGCTTATCTGGGAAGACGTTCCCGACTGGAAAGGAGGCACACCGCGCTGCTTCCGGCTCCTGGACCGCAAGGTCAGGTACGTGGGGGACGCGGTAGCACTTGTCGCTGCGGATACGGAAGAACGCGCCAGGGAGGCCCTCAGGTACATCAGGGTCGAATACGAAGTGCTGCCCGCTGTCTTTGACATGGAGGAGGCGTTAAGGCCGGGGGCACCGAAACTGCATGAAGAATTTCCCGAAAACATCATAACCCCGGGCGTCCCCTTTTTCGGACCCAAGAATTTGAAAGAGGTAGCCATAGGAGACGTGGAAAAGGGGTTTGCCGAGGCCGACGTTATTACCGAAGGGACCTTCAGTTATGAAAACATGCCGAACCCCATCCCGCCCGAACCGCCCGGGGTCGTGGCCCTGTGGGAGGCGCCCGACAGCGTGACCCTGTGGGTTTCGAACCAGGCCTCATATATGGACTCTGTCATTCTCTCTCACGTCACGGAGAAAAAGGTCCGCGTAAGAACGATCGGGGGACCCTGCGGAGGCAGCTTCGGGTCCAAGTACATGTCATGGCAGGTGCAGTGCTACGCTGCGCTTCTGAGCAAGGCAACGGGCAGGCCCGTCAAGCTCGTCCTTACCAAGGAAGAGCACCTCGCAGCCTTTACCCTCAGGCCGGCCTCGAGAATGAGCGCCAGGGTGGGCATAAAGAAGGACGGCACCGTGACGGCCGTACAGGGCACCTGGCTTATCGATACGGGTTGTTACTCTATGACGACCCAGTCGCAGGTTGCGGTCGGCTGCGGCGAGGTGCAGATCATGGTAAATTGCCCGAACTGGGACCTGAAGCCCGTCATCGTCTGCACCAACCGGAACGCCTCCGGCATCGTGAGGGGTTTCGGCGGTCAGGAATTGAAGTGCTGCCTCATACCGCTTCTGAGCTTGGCCATGGAAAAGGCCGGAGTGGACCCCCTGGAATTCATGAAGAAGAATTTTGTCAAGCCGGGGAGAGGGTATTTCTGGAGGGACGGCATCTGGTATGTATACAGGGGTGTGGATTATACGAAGGCAATGGAGAAAGGCGCCGAGACCTTCGGCTGGAAAGAGAAGTGGAAAGGGTGGCTTACGCCCACTGCCGTAGACGGCCACAAACGGAGAGGGATCGGCGTGGGTGTCCACGGCAATGCGGACATCGGCGAAGACTCTTCCGAGGCATATGTGCGACTCCATCCCGACGGCACTGCCATGCTCTTTTCCTGCATCACCGAGCACGGTACAGGCCAGGTCACCAATTACATCCGCATGGTTGCGGAGGTGCTCCAGCTCCCCATGGAGAGGATCTCCATTACACCGTCGGATTCCCTCATCAATCCCTATGAATTTGGTCCGGCGGGCTCAAGGGGGACATACGCCATTGGGTCCGCCGTCATCGCCGCAGCGGAAGATGCCAGGCAAAAGCTCCTGGAGCTTCTTGCCCCCAGGCTCAAGGCAAGGCCCGAAGACCTTGATACCGCTGACGGCATCGTCTACCGCAAAGACGATCCCGGGATCAAGGTGCCCTGGAAGGCTATGGCCGTTGACCGCACTATTACAGGCTGCGGGCGGTTTGATCCAGACTATTCCCTTACGAACTGCATGATGACCTTCATCGAGGTCGAGGTGGACACGGAAACAGGGAAGGTCGCCCTGACACGGGTGGTCAACGCCACCGACATAGGGCAGATCATCGATCCACCGGGCTTAGAAAACCAGCTCAACGGCTGTCTCGGTTCCGCCGGTATCGACAGTGCGATCTTTGAGGAGATGGTCCTCGACCGTTCCATTGGCCGTATGCTGAACGCGAACATGATCGATTACAAGTGGCGTACCTTTCCCGAACTCCCCGTAATTGAAAACGTGGTCCTGGAAACGCCCTTTCCCAGCCACAGGTTCCACGCCGTAGGGATCGGGGAGATAGCCACCTCGCCGGGTCCCTCAGCGGTGCTCATGGCCGTGTCCAATGCGCTCGGGGTCTGGCTGCACGAATATCCGGTCACGCCGGAAAGGGTTCTCAAGGCCCTGGGAAAGGCAGGCGCGGGGAAAGGGGGCGCGGCATGAGGTCCTTCGCCCACATCAATGCACGCACCATAGACGAAGCCATTGCGCTCCTGCGGAGATACAGGGGCCGGGCCGTGCTCAATGCCGGCGGCACAGACCTGCTCTCAGCCCTCAAGGCAGAGTGCCTCCCTCGCTATCCTGAGGCCGTTATCAACCTCAAAACCATTCCGGACCTCGATTATATCAGGGAAGATGACGGGTCATTAAGGATCGGCGCCCTTGCAAGGCTTTCCGGCATTGCGAGCTCCCCGCTTGTAGGCAGCAACTGCCGGGTGCTCGCAGATGCCGCCCGTTCCGTGGCCGGCCCCCAGATACGTAATGCTGCCACGATCGGCGGCAACCTGTGCCAGGACGTCCGCTGCTGGTACTATCGCTATCCGCATCATATAGGAGGGGCGATCCAGTGCGCACGCAAAGGAAGCGGGCCATGCCTTGCCGTGAAGGGCGACAACCGGTATCACGCGATCATGAACGGAAAACGCTGCTTCGCCGTATGTCCCTCCGACACAGCCGTGGCCCTGGCAGCTCTGGATGCGCGTATCCATGTCGCTGGCCCGGAAGGCGACAGGACAATAGCAACCATCGATTTCTTCAGTCCCTTAGCGAACGCCCTCAGGCCGGGCGAGATAGTGAGGGAGATCGAGGTCCCGAAGGTCCGGACTTCAGCCGTCCAGACCTTTTTGAAGTTTACGGTGAGAGAGCCTATCGATTTTGCAATCGTGAGCGTTGCCTCCGTCGTTACCCGTGAAGAAGGGGTGTGTACGGACGCGCGCATCGCCCTTGGAGCGGTGGCGCCGGGGCCCGTACGCGCAGGCAAGGCGGAGGAGGTGCTTAAGGGCGAGCGTATCGACGGAGAGATTGCCGCGCGGGCAGCGGAACAGGCCCTCGCAGGCGCCCGGCCGTTGAGCAGGAACGCCTATAAGATCGAGATTGCCAAAACCCTTGTGAAAAGGGGCATATTACAATAATCGGGAGGAAGGACCATGCCGATAGACGGATTTGAACCGTACCGCCCGGAAGACGTGGAAAGATATGTAAAGTACAGGTGGTGGCTGGGTCTCACCTGGGGAGACATGTTCGACAAGGCGACCGATCTCTATCCCCGGAAAGAGGCGCTTGTGGATGATACTTCCCGTTTCACGTATCGCGAGCTCCGCGAGAAGGTTGACCGCCTTGCCGTCGGCCTTATGGGACTGGGGATCAAGGAGCGCGACTTTGTCCTGCTCCAGATCCCGAACTGGCATGAATTCATCTTCGCATTCTTTGCGCTGCAAAAGATCGGGGCCATCGTTGTCCTTCTCGTGGCCCGCCACGGCCTTTCCGAGGTCAGCTATCTGAGCAGGCTGACGAACCCCGTGGCCTGGATCGGCCCTGATCATTACAAAAAGACCGACTACCTCCCCATGCTCAAGCAGGTAATGGAGGAGCATAAAGGGTTGAGACACATCATATCCGTCAGATCGCCGGAGAACAAGGCGTTCATCCCTCTGGAAAGGCTGATCGAGGAAAGCGAGCTTACCAGGTCGAACCTCGAGGCCCTCGCCGCCAGGAGACCCGATCCCATGGAGGTCTCCATCATCCTCCCGACGGGAGGCACAACGGGCGCGCCCAAGGCGGTACCGCGGACGCACAACGATTACATCGCCAACGTCGAATACCATACCAGGGCATGGGAGGTTACATGCAACGATGTGATGCTCACCGCTGCACCCGTGAGCCATGCCCAGGCCATACATAATTGCGTAGGCGGCGCCTTTTTCCATTGCGCCAGGTACGTGATCACCGACAGCACCGACGCAGCCGACATTTGCAGGGTCATAGAGCGGGAGAAGGTGACGGCCTTTCCCACGGTGCCCGCCCTAATCCAGAGGATAGTGAGCCTCGAGAACCTGAAGGACTACGATCTCAGCTCATTGACAAGGCTCTATGCGGGAGGGGCGCCCAGCACACCGGAGCTGGTAAGGAGCGTATACGAGAAGATCGGCTGCAAATTCGTCAATGCCCTCGGCTCCTCTGAAGGGCCGGCGGCAATGAGCCGTCTCGACGCGGATATTGAAACGATCTGCTATACGGTCGGTGAAAAGGACTGTCCTTACACCG
The DNA here is from genome assembly GCA_002067975.1 of Syntrophorhabdus sp. PtaU1.Bin058. GTDB lineage: Bacteria > Desulfobacterota > Syntrophorhabdia > Syntrophorhabdales > Syntrophorhabdaceae > UBA5609. The sequence continues at coordinate 5,144 of MVRS01000010.1, read as the reverse complement.
AGGTCAGGATCGTCGACCAGTACCTGCACGAGGTGCCGCCCAACAAGGAAGGGGAACTCATCACAAAGGGCCCCACTATTTTTAACGGTTACTTCAAATCCTCGGAAGAGAACAGGAACGTCTTCACAGAGGACGGGTTCTTCAGGACCGGCGACCTGGCGAAGATCGACGAGAAGGGGATCATGACGATAACAGGCAGGATCAAGGAGACGATCCTCCGGGGAGGGGAGACGCTCAGCGCAATCGGGATCGAACGGCTGATCAGCTCTCACCCGGCCGTTGCCGAAGTGGCGGTTATCGGCATGCCCGACAGGGAGCTCGGCGAGAGGATCTGCGCCTATATGAAGCTCAAGGAAGGGGCGTGCCTCTCCTTCGAAGAGCTTGTGGTCTATCTTAAAGGCATCGGCGCCTCGGTCCTCCAGTTACCGGAGCGCATGGAGATCATCGATGCCATGCCCCTTACCAAGGTCGGCAAGACGGACAAAAAGGTCCTCAAGGAGGATATCGCGAAAAAGCTCGGCGCTGCCTGAAACAGAAAAAAAACCGGTTCATCCTGCGTTTGCCCAGGCTATGATAAGGAGGTTTGACATGTTTGCAAGGATTGCTTGTTTTTTTCTCATTGCATCATTTATCGTTATTCCGGCAACTGTGCCCCTTTATGCAGAGACGACGATCATATCGTGCCCGAAGGTTTTTGCCGACAATCCTTTTCACGGCATACAGATCCAAGGCGGAGACGGCTGGCAGAGATCGGAGGCATCGGGCTATAAGATGTATTGCAGGCATTACATCAATCCCCAGGGATATCTGACGTGCTTTTATGGGCCTGCCGCCCACGGCGCCTCCGATGTGGTCACGTTAAAGCGGCTTCCCCCTGACGATACAACGTGCAAGGCGCTGGAAGTGTCAAGTGTGGAGTGCAGCTTCGAGTGCACCACACAGGCAAAGACGCCTCCACGTGAAAAATCGATCAGGTCGCCAAAGGTAATTCCACAGAAACGGTGATAGGCGCCGTAAAGGCACGGGCCTGATCAATATGGTTTAGGACCAGTAATTCTTGTTGTACTCAATTATCGTGGCCTTCCTGTTCAGCGCATGACACCTCGCCTCGATCTCCGTCTTCTTCTCATTCGGTTCCGTCAAATTGAGCGTTGCATGGACGCCCCGGACTATAGACAAAAACCGGTTAAAAGGGAAACCTATGGCCAATTCCCCGTCATCCCATTTGGCCTTGAACCTCGTACCGGCACACATGAGCGAGACGTTTATGTCGTTGCTTTCAAAAGGGAAGGCGGTACACTCCGAACAAATGGCCTGATTCCCCGCCATCTTCAGAGAGGTGTTGAACCCGAACATGTGGGTATATCCCTGCACGATCCTCATGCCGTTATACGGATTTGTCGCAATGAGCACCACATCCGGCTCTTCGTCATACTCCTCCACAGGCTTGACCATCACGCCATAGGGCCTGTGCCGGCAAAAGGTCATTTTCCGATGGACGTCTTTCGACGTCGCCAGGTCCCGGTATAGTCCCAATTTCTGATAGTAGCGGCCTGACAGGGACATCTCATCAAGTTCAACCATGCCCAGCGCCCTGGCGCCGCCCATGCACCCGAAATTTTTTACCGTCGCCTTCAGCCTTTTCCCCGTCATGGCAGTCCTGACCATTACGCAATAGGCCATTTTCCCCGTCAGCCTTTTTGCGTCCGCTTTTGCAAACCCTTCTTCATCGAACAGGAATTTGACCCCGACTATCTTCCTGTCCAGCTTCAATGCGCAGTTCATGTCCTTTACCGCATCATCTATTGCCTTTTTATCCATATATTCATCTCCTGGTTTTTCCGGCGCACATTCTAATGCCGCACATTTATCAATCGAAGAGGAAATATTGCCCCTTGTAGACCTCGTTGAATTTGGCCCTGTATTGTTCCGATCTGTATATCTTGACGGCCTCTTTGACCCAGGCCGAATTCACGTCTTCACTTCTCACGATAAGCCCCAGAGGGTAATCCTTGTTTTGAGGGTCTTCGAAGACGACATCCCTGGGGTCGATCTTCGTTTTTGCGCTGATGTGATAAGCCGTTGCGATGACGGCGTCCGCATCCTGTATGCTCCGGGCGGTATGGGTGATCTCGGCTTCTATCAATTTGATCTTCTTGGGATTGTCTTTTATATCGAGGACCGTATAGAAGTGGCCGGTCTTGTCCTTCAGGGTGATGAGGCCTGCCTCTCTCAGGATGATAAGGCTCCTGCTCAGGTTGGTGGGGTCGCCGGGGATGACGATCTGGGCATTCTGCGGTATATCCGCCACCTTTTTATATTTTAATGAGTAAATCGCATAGAAAGAGCGGAAAAGATAGGGCTGGACCATTTCCAGGTTGCAATTATTCTCTTTGTTAAAGGTCTGCATCCACTGCCTGTGGTTGGCGATGATGCCGTCGACGTTGCCGTCTTTCAGGGCTACTGCCGGGAGTTGATTGGCATCGAACATGACTATCTCGACGTTGTAGCCGAGCGGAGTGAGTCCTTCTTTGATCCACTGGACCATCCGTTCCGAGATCGCGAGACATCCCAACTTCAGGTTCTTCCCTGCAGGGCCGGAGGATTTTCCGCACCCTGTCAATGTCATGCCAAGGACAACGATTAAGAACACAGCGATTATTAACGTAAACCTTTTGTACATGTAGAGCCTCCATTTTTTTGTTTTTTCCATCACAATATCTTTTTATAGAGCCAGTCGCCCACCCGTTGTATTATTAAGACCATAATAAAAAGGATCATCACGGACGTATAAAGGACCGTATTATTGAAGCTCTGGTAGCCGTAATTGAGCGCTACCGCGCCCAGGCCTCCCGCGCCCACGGCTCCTGCGACCGTTGTTGCGGCAAGATACGTTATCGTGGCGAGGGTAGTCCCGGCGACGATCATGGGAACCGATTCCTTCACCATAACCTTCATGATGATCTGAAAATCCGATGCACCGAAAGACCTGGCAGCTTCTATGAGCTGCCTGTCAACTCCCCTTAAGCTGTTTTCAATGATCCTGGCCATAAAAGGCGTTGCCGCGACGGTAAGGGGGAGGATGGCCGCCCTTTCCCCTATGGTCGTCCCCACCACCATCCTTGTGATAGGCGATATGGCCACGATCAGTATGATGATCGGGAATGACCTGATGCTGCTGACCATAAAGTCGAGGACCCTGTATTTCGATCTGTCGGGTCTCAGCCCCTGCGGCCCGTAAAGAATAAGGAAATAGGCCAGTATGAATCCGCCGATGAATGAAAACAGCATCGAGACGGAAAGCATCCGCAATGTCGCCCCGATCGACGGCGCGATGATCCCGTCGAAGTACCTCCACCAGTATGCCCAATAGCCGTCAGGAATCATGTTATCTATCCCTCCTCATTCTCCTTTCATCACAGCAGATCGGGCCGGATGCCCGGTACCTGTGTCTCATATGCCTTTCCATATGCGTCAACGCGGTCTGATGAACGGGTGTTCTGCGTATCCGCATCCTTCCACGCGACATTGTGCCCGGCAAGGTAGCCTTCGACGCCAAGACGGTCTTTTTCCGGAAAGCTGATCGTAAGCCCCTCCGGGTCTTCGCCGGATAACAGGGGATCCCCGCCCTGTATGGTCAGATCACATCCGAGCTGCACTGCCATGCGCGCAATCAATGGACCTGCAATTTCACGGGGCAGAAGCAGGGTTATTGTTTTCATACCCTCCCCTCCGGGCCCGGCATCCCCTTCGCCGATAAGGTTTTTCAGGGCCCCCGGCTGTTGGCGGAAGACGTCCTCCACTGTCCCGGAGACGGCCACTTTACCGTTCTCGATGATTGCAATCTCTTTGCACAGGCCGCGGATAACGGACATTTGATGCGTGACGAAGACTATGGTAATCTCCATCTGCCCGTTTATCTGCTTCAAAAGATCGATGATCGCCTTCGATGTTTTCGGGTCAAGGGCGGAGGTCGCCTCATCGCAGAGGAGTATATGCGGGTCCATGGTGAGCGCCCTCGCGATCGCAACCCTCTGTTTCTGCCCGCCGGAAAGCTCCCTGGGCCTCTGCCGTATCTTCTCCGGTATTCCCACGATCTCCAGCAGGTCCCTGACCTTTCTGTCGATAAAGGCGGATTTGTATTTCCAGCACCTCAGCGGCAACGCGACGTTGTCGTATACGTTGAGCCGCTCAAGGAGGGAGAAATGCTGAAAGACCATGCCGATGTTCTTTCTGAAGGCCATCATGGCCTTGCCGGAAAGGGTCTTTACGTCGATCCCGTCAACGATGAGAGAGCCGCTGTCATATCTCTCCAGCCCGTTAATACATCTCAGTAAGGTCGATTTCCCCGCTCCGCTCCTCCCTGCCAGGCCGTAAATACCGCCCCTCTCTATATGCACATCCAGGCCGCGAAGCACGTGCGTATCGCCGAAGGATTTTGTAAGATTGCGGGCTGTTATCATTGCAATGTTCCCCGGCAATCCTTAATCCTCAGTCCATGCGCTTCGCTCATGACAAAATCAGAATGCCCCGTCACTTCAGGACGGTCCTTCCGGGGCAGAGGGATGTCCCGGCGCATTCGGACAGGGAGAGGAAGGCGTCCGTCATGGGCCTTGATCTCAAGGCCCGGGCCGGGACTCAACGATAGTCGCGTATAATCTGAAATGAAAACCTCCCAGAACAAAAAATCCGGCCGCGGATTTCCGCGCCGGATCCCTGAGAGGCAAGTCGAGGCTAAGGCGGAGAAACTGCGAACACGGTCATAGTGGGAAGCCACCCGGGCTCCCGGCATGTTCTTCAGTCTAAGGGGATATAGATATTTGCTATCCTGCGCACGTTATATATCCTTATTGTTGGTTCAGAATCTTAACCAAATGGGTTCTGCAATGTCAAGAATAAGCGACATTGGCTGCCGGACGTCGGCAGCCGCATCATGGTCCTGTATCTATCTTCTGTCTTGAGGATGTTTTGCCGTATCGGTCACGAACACGCCACGGGTCGTCTCAAGCCTGGTTGCGCCTTACGACTCACGCCTCACGACTTACGGGCGTTTTAGCTCTCAATGTAACGTCAGGTACCCATCCGGGGCAAGGCTCGTCGCCAGCATGACCATATTGATATCGCGGTGTTCATTCCATGCGGGC
>MVRS01000009.1 GCA_002067975.1 Syntrophorhabdus sp. PtaU1.Bin058 | reverse complement strand
ACGCCCTGGATGAAGCTGTGCTTGATGGATTCGTGGGTGAAGAAGGTGTTGTCGATGGCGCCGATCGCCTTCCTCAGGAGGCCGATCTTCTCTTTCAGCGACGCGGTATCGTCCATGGGCAGCCACTGGAAGGGTGTGAACGGTTTGGGAACGAAGGGGCTTGCGTGCACGGTGATGCTCCCCACGACGCCTTTCTTCGCACCCTTTTTAACCATGATGTGCTTGATCCGCTTCACAAGCTCAGGTATGCCGTCGATGTCCTTTTTTGTCTCATTGTAAAGACCGACCATGAAATAGAGCTTGAGGTTGAAGGGTTTGATATCGATGATCTCTCCGATCGTATCGAAGATATCCCTGTCCGTCATCGGTTTCCCGATAAACTGCCGGAGCTTTTCGGTCCCAGCCTCGATCCCGAAGGTCAGCGTCTTCACCTCATCCTTTATAAGCTCCACGCACGAGACAGGCACCTCGTCGATCCGGAGCGACGGGAGGTGGACACGCTTCCCCCTGTCTTTCAGCGCCCGGAGTTCCTCTATGAGGTGAGGGTGAAAGGAGACGCCGCCCCCGAGGATGCCGATGTCGATACAGTCCGTCGATATGTCGCTCACCTTTTGATGGACGAAACGGTACATGTTCCCGATGAGGCAGAAGGGGCATCGCGACGGGCACCCTCGGGTCCCTTCAACAAGGAACATGTTGGAAAACTCTGTCCTGTCCGAGATGATCGCCGACGTGCCGAGGTCCCTGCCCTTGTGGTGTTTCACCGGGACCCGGAAGTCCTGCGGGATGAAATGGTCCGGCGTACCGTCGGCCCCGTACCTCACTTCCAGCGCCTGCGGGTTGTACGCCCAGTCGAATTCGCTTAAGCCTTCTACGATCTTTGTCCTCTTTTTTGCCCGCAACTCTTCGTGGCGTTCCATGAACAGCGGCACGGTACCCTCGATATCGCCCATGATGAAGAGATCGAAAAACCTGTGCAGCGGCTCAGGGTTGGACATCACACATACGCCGCCGCCGACGATGAGAGGCTCGCCCCCCTTCCTCTCGCGGGCAAAGGGGCTGATGCCTGCAAGGCGGAGCATCTCCGGTATGTTGATGTAATCGAGCTCGAATGAGACGGAGAAGAATATTATTTCAAAGGAAGAGAGGGGCTTTTTGCTTTCCAGCGACAGGGGCCTTTCGCGTCCCTCCATGAAGCACCGCTCGCATACAACCCCCGGCATATCATTTAATGTTCTGTAAAGGATGTGGATGGCAAGGTTTGACATCCCTACATAGTAGGAATTGGGAAAGACGACGCAGACCGGGGTCTTGCCGCCCCGGTCCCTGACTATCGTGCCTGTTTCAAATGAGAGAGGCGCAATACCTCGCGCCTCTTTTTGATATCTCTTCATGTTCACCGCTTACTAAGAACGAGCGGCTGGGAGGTTGTAAAATCTCTCGGGTTTATAACTCTTCGCTCTCCGCTCCATGCTCTCTGCTGCCTCTAATCTGCTGCCTCTAATCCGCCTGCTTCCGGAGGAAGGTCGGGATGTCGTACCTGTCATCATCCATCTCGGTGCTGTCACTCTTCTGTTTAATATCCTTGTAGTCCACCTTGTAGTCGACGGCCACCTTTTTCCTTATGAACGGCGGGACATTCTCCTCGTCAAAGAGCCTGCTTGCCGTGACCGCTTCGGCGCCGTCCTTCTCTGCCGGGACCTGTTCTTCGAAGCCGGTGGCGATAACGGTTATCCTGATGGCGTCTGCCATCGTCTCATCGTACACGAGTCCCCATATGATCTTCGCGTTTTCATGGGCCTGTTCCTGGATAAGCGTTGAGGCGTCGTTGACCTCGCTCAAGGTCATATCCGTGTTCCCCGTTACGTTTATGAGCACGCCCCGCGCCCCGTGTATCGATATGTCTTCGAGGAGGGGGCTTGATATGGCCTTCTGGGCGGCGTCCCTTGCCCTGGTGTCGCCCGTTGCCTCGCCGATGCCCATGATCGCCATCCCGCGTTCGCTCATGATCGTCTTCACGTCTGCGAAGTCGACGACGACGTGGCCGGAGCCGACGATAAGGTCAGATATACTTCGCACGGCGTTGAGGAGCACCTCGTCGGCCCTGAGGAATGCCTCCATGATGGTCATGTGCTTGCCGCCGATGGAGAGGAGCCGCTGGTTGGGGATGGTGATGAGGGAGTCGACGCGCGTCTTTAGCTGGGTGACCCCGCTTTCGGCCTGCGTCATCCTGTCTCTTCCCTCAAAGGCAAACGGTTTTGTTGCAATGGCTACGGTGAGTGCGCCTATCTCTCTCGATATCTCGGCAATGACCGGAGAGGCCCCGGTGCCCGTGCCGCCGCCGAGCCCGCAGGTGATGAAGACCATGTGTGCGCCTTTCAGATGGTCTTTGATCTTGTCGACGTCCTCAAGGGCCGCCTTCTTCCCTACCTCCGGGTTTGCTCCGGCCCCGAGACCCTGCGTCAGCTTCGTGCCGACCTGGATCTTGATAGGGGCCTTGCACATGTTCAATGACTTGACATCCGTATTGACCGCAAGAAATTCGACGCCCTGGATGCCCGCATCGACCATGTTGTTCAGGGCATTACATCCTCCTCCCCCGACCCCCACGACAATCAATTTTGCTGCAAAACCATTGCCCTCATCCATGTAAAACATTGCACTCACCGCGCACCTCCTAAAAAATTTCTTTAAACCATTCTCTCATTCTGCCGAGTAATTTCTGACCGCTGAACAATTTTTTGAACGCCCTTCCCTGGCCGTATCCGCGTCCGCTTGCCTTGCTGTTCTTGAAGCCGTACAGCAGGAGCCCTACCCCTGTGGAGTATATGGGGTTGTTCACCACGTCGGTAAGACCGCCCACGCCGATCGGGTAACCCCGCCTTGCAGGGAGATTGAAGATGTTCTCAACGAGCTCGGGGATCCCTTCGAGGTTCGCACAACCGCCGGTGAGGACCACCCCCGATGCAAGGAGGCGTTCGAGCCCCGACTTTTTGATCTCTTCGTAGATCAGCAGGGATATCTCCTCTACCCTCGGTTCGATGATGTCCGCAAGGGTCTTCCGCTGGAGCGTCCTCGGTTTCCTTCCGCCGACGCTCGGCACCTCTATCGTTTCATTTGCGCCGATCATTCCCGCAAAGGCGCAGCCGTATTTTTTCTTGATCTTCTCCGCCTCTTCGAGGGGAGTCCTGAGACCGATCGCAATATCGTTGGTGATGTTGTTCCCGCCGAAGGGCAGGACCGACGTATAGGTGATGCTCCCGTTGGAGTATATGGCCACGTCGCTGGTGCCGCCGCCTATATCGACGAGGGCGACCCCGATCTCTTTCTCTTCCGCAGTGAGGGTCGCCTCGGAGGAGGCGAGCTGCCCCAGGACGATATCGCCGACCTCGAGCCCGGCAAGCTTGCAGCATTTAATGACGTTCTGCGCAGAAGAGATGCTGCCCGTCACGATGTGGACCTTTACCTCGAGCCTTACGCCGGTGATGCCTACGGGGTCTTTTATCCCGTCCTGGTCATCGACGATGAATTCCTGGGGGATCACGTGGATAAGCTCTCTGTCTGCGGGGATCGCCACTGCCTTTGCCGCGTCGATGGCCCGTATGATGTCGTCGGTCTTTACCTCTTTGTCCTTCACCGCCACGACGCCGTTGCTGTTGAAGCTCTTGATATGGGCGCCGCCGATCCCGGCAAGGCAGCTGTTGATCGCGATGCCCGCCATCAGCTCTGCCTCTTCAACGGCCTTTTTGATCGAGTTCACGGTGCTGTCCATGTTTACCACTACGCCTTTCCTAAGACCGGTGGATGGATGGGAACCGATGCCGATGATGCTGATCTTCCCGTCCACAACCCTACCCACGACTACACAGATCTTCGTGGTCCCGATATCAAGTCCAACGAGCAGGTCGTCGTCTCTCAACATGTCAACCCTTCCTTTCCTGAATTATGGCGCCTTTTTCGAAACGTGCGTCGATGCATTTTATCAGGAGCCCTCTCTTTTTGGCGTCTTCCAGAACGGCAACGGCCCGCTTGAGCCTTTTCTTCTGTTCCTCTTTGCCGAGTATGATCTCTACCCCGTCGTCTATGCCGAAGAGCGTTACGTTCCCTTCGTTATAGGCGACCTCCGACAGGTTGTCCTTCTTCATGACCCCTTCTTTTGACCACGTGTTGACCTGTCTGAAGATGCTTGCCGCATCAGCCTCGTCCTTTGTATTGATGATGAAGAGTCCCTTGATATCGCCCTTGCCCATCTTCCTGTAAGGCTCACCGGATTCATCGAGGACAAGGACATCGCCGTTATCCTTCACCCACAGCGCCGACGGCACCTTCTCCTTCACGTCTATTACAACGGAGAACGGGTATGCCCTCTTTACGCGCACCTCCCTCACAAAGGGGTGGGCAGCGATGGCCTCTTTTATCTTGCCGATATCGATCCTCAGGAGGCTGTCTTTCAGGTACGGCGTTATCCTGCCCATAATGTCCCGTTCCGAAAGCTGGCTCACACCGCTCACCTTTACATTTTTCAGGAAGAAGAGCGGTTCGTCCTTTGAGAAGAGATAGGCGATCGTGAGTATGGACAGGATGCACAGCGGCGCCAGGAACAATATATATAAGGTCCTTTTCATATCTTCAGCTTCGCCCCCTTCAGGATCTCTTCAACAAGCCCCTCGAAGGTCCCGCCGAGGTGCGCCCATGCCTTGGGCACAAGCGACGTCTCCGTCATGCCCGGCGACGTATTGACGTCTATGACCAGCGGGTCGTCCCCCCGGACGAGCATGTCGATCCTTGCACACCCGGAGAGATCGAACAGCCCGTATACCTTTAATGCTATATCCTGCGCCTTCTTTGCCGTTTTCTTCTTTATCTCTGCGGGGACGATGTATTCGGTCATCCCCTTCGTGTATTTTGCATGAAAATCGTAAAAGCCCGACGTGGGTCTCACCTCGATGACAGGGAGCGCCTTGTTGTTCACGACGGCCACGGTGATCTCGCTCCCCTTGATGTATTCTTCGATGACGATCTTCCTGTCGTATCTCCGCGCAAGTCTGATCGCGCGGGCTATGTCCTTCTTCTCCCTGACGATGGAGATGCCTATCGTGGAGCCTTCGTTGGCGGGCTTCACGACAAAGGGGAGAGGGAATGCCGCGATATCGGAGGAGGTGGAGATCAGGCAGGCCGGAGTGGGAATTCCCGTTGTGTCAAAGAGGAGCTTCATGATGGCCTTGTCCAGGGCGATGGATGAACCAAGCACGCCTGAACCGGTGTAGGGAATGCCCATGATCTCAAGGAGCCCTTGAACCGTCCCGTCTTCACCCCACCTTCCGTGGAGGGCGATAAAGGCGATTTCTACCTTCTCCTTTTTCAGTTTCTCAACGAGATTCTCTGCCGCATCAATGCCCGTTGCGTTGTAGCCGAGCTTGATGAGGCTCCCCAGAACAGCAGCGCCGCTTCTGATGGAGATCTCCCGTTCGGACGACCTCCCGCCGTACAGCACCGCGATCCTCTTTCTTTTCAGTCCCTTCTTATCCATTAAAACCCCAGAGCTCTACCTCTTCTTCGAGGGATACCCCCGTCTTTTCGAAGACCCCTCTCTTTACTGTATCGATCAGCTCCCTGACGTCATGTGCCGTGGCCGACCCGAGGTTGACGATGAAATTCGCGTGCTTTTCCGAGACGCAGGCGCCGCCGACCTTTATGCCCTTCAGACCGGCCTTCTCGATGAACTTCCATGCCGGTTCCCCCTTTACGCCCTTGAAGACAGAGCCTGCAGAGGGAAATTCCATAGGGTGCCTTTTTTTCCTCTCGCCGTATACGTATTCCATGTCTTTCTCTATCTCTTTTTTGTTCCGGCCCTTCAGGCTGAAGCCGGCGCTTATCACGCATTCCCCCGGTCTGACAGGAGAGGTCCTGTAGCCGAAAGAGGCATCCTGCCCCGATATTGTTACGATCTGACCACGGGTGTTGAGGACCCGCATCGTCAGCAAAGGGTCAGATACCGAGGCGCCGAAGCTGCCGGCGTTCATCTTAAGGGCACCGCCCACTGTGCCGGGTATCCAGTAGAGCTTTTCGAGACCGGACAGGCCGTGCTGAGCATTGTCCCTGATGAACTGTTTTAACGATACCCCGCCCGACACGTCGGCGACGGCGCCGTTTTTTGTCTTTTTATATCCCTTCTGTTTCATCCTCGTAATCCGTATCAGCGCCTCCTTGAGGCCGCTGTCGCTGACGATCACGTTCGTCCCGTTCCCCAGGAACCTGTAAGGGATATCCCTGTGGGCCAGATATCTCAGGACATTCTTCAGGTCCGTCTCATCGACGGGGTAGATGAGGTACCTGACGGGTCCGCCTACCCTCATGGACGTATACCGTTTCATCGAAACATTCTCCAGGACCGTTCCTTTTATGCCTTTCCACTCCATGCCGATTTCAGACTCTCATCGATTTTATATATGTCGCCGGCGCCCAGGGTGATGACGATGTCGCCTTTTTCAGCGAGACCGAGCACCTCTTCCGCGGCCTTTTCCTTGGTCTCCGTAAAGATCACGTTCTTATGCCCGCTCGCCCGGATATTTTCGGCGAGGTTTGCGCCGGTGACGCCCTCTATCTTTTCTTCAGAGGCCGCGTATATCTCGGTGATAATGAGGACGTCGGCCTCGTTAAAGGAGGTGACGAATTCCTCCGTCAGCGCCTTTGTCCTCGTGTACCGGTGGGGCTGGAAGACCACGATGATCCTGCCCTTCCACATCTTCCGTATGGCCGACAGGGTCGCCCGCACCTCTGTGGGATGGTGCCCGTAATCGTCGATCAGCGTGATGTCGCCGTCCCACTTTATCTCCATCCTCCTGTGGATCCCTGAAAAACCTTTCAGGGCCTCTTTGATGGTCCCGAATGGTATGTCCAGCTCGATCCCCACGCCGCAGGCCGCAAGGGCGTTGACCACATTGTGGACGCCGGTCAGCGCCAGCGAGATCTCTCCCAGTTCGTAGCCCTTGTAGATCACCTTGAAGCGCGTCGTAAAACCTTCATAGACTATGTTCTCTGCCCGCAGGTCGGCCTGCTTGGAGAGACCATATGTCATGTACCTCCTCTTGAGCATGGGTATCAGGCTCTGGAGGTTTGCGTTATCGATGCAGATGATATCGAGCCCGTAGAAGGGGACCTTGTTGAGGAACGTAAGGAACGCCGCCTTGATCTCGTCGATGTCCTTGTAGAAGTCAAGGTGCTCGAGGTCTATATTCGTCGCCACGGCGATCGTCGGAAAGAGGAGGAGGAATGTGCCGTCGCTCTCATCGGCCTCGGCAACGAGGAATTTGCTGCCCCCCAGCTTTGCATTGCTCCCGAGGCTGTTCAGTCTCCCGCCGATGACGGAGGTGGGGTCCATGCCGGCATGCCCGAGTATGGAAGAGACGAGGGACGTTGTCGTCGTCTTCCCGTGCGCGCCCGCCACGGCAACGCTGTATTTCATCCTCATCAGCTCCGCCAGCATCTCCGCCCTCTGTATGACGGGGATAAAGAGGGCCCTTGCCCTTTTTACCTCCGGGTTGTCGGCCCTGACAGCGGAAGAGATCACAACGACGTCGGAATCGACGATGTTCTCTTCCCGGTGACCGTAGAATATCTGCGCACCGAGCTTTTCGAGCCTTTCGGTGATGTCCGTTTTTCTCAGGTCCGAGCCGGTCACCTGGAAACCGAGATTGAGGAGGACCTCCGCGATGCCGCTCATGCCTATGCCGCCTATCCCGACAAAGTGGACCTTCTCTATCTTATGAAATACCATCTGCGATCCCTCCGATGATCCGTTCCGCCGC
>MVRS01000008.1 GCA_002067975.1 Syntrophorhabdus sp. PtaU1.Bin058 | reverse complement strand
ATGGTATTCGTTCTTGTAATTTTTGGGCTGCCAGACAACGCCGGTATAGGGGTTGGTAAACGATACCGGTGCGTCCCTCAGGATATCGTCGGGCTTGTATCCCTGTTCCAGGGCGGCAAGGTATATGATCGGTTTGAACGCCGAGCCGGGCTGCCTTTTCGCCTGGACTGCCCTGTTGTATGGTGATGCAGAGAAATCTCTTCCCCCGATGAGGACCTTGATGTCCCCTGTCTTTACCTCCAGGGCGACAAGCGCCACCTCCGGAGGTTCTTTCACGTTGGGATGTCTTTTCCGGTAACCCTGGATACCCTTTCCTATCGCCTCGTAGGCATACTCTGTCATCGGGAGATCGACCGTTGTCTTGATGTTAAAACCCGTTGTGTATATCTCCTGGGGGTCTTCAACATACTCTTCAAGGGCCTGCTTCACGTATTCGATGAAGTATCCTGTCTTCTTTTCATAGGCCTTGAACGGGGCAAGCGCCAAGGGGGAACGAACGGCCTTCTGATATTCACCCTTACTGATGAAATCCGCATCATACATCTTTTTCAGGACAACGTTTCTCCTTTCGATTGCCCTGAGAGGGTTCTTGTACGGCGAAAGTCTTGAGGGAGATTTCGTCAGGGCGGCTAAGGTTGCCGACTCCTCGATGGTCAGGTCCCTGGCCTTCTTATGAAAATACGTATAGCTCGCCGCTTCAACGCCGTGGGCCCCTTCCCCGAGGTAGATGAGGTTGAGATACATATTGAGTATCTCCTCTTTTGAATATGCACGCTCTATCTGGATAGCGAGGATCGCCTCCTCTATCTTCCTCTTCATGCTTTTTCGCGGCGTGAGGTAGAGGTTTCTCGCAAGCTGCTGGGTGATCGTGGAGGCACCTTCTGTGACGCTTCTCCGTATGATGTTCCGGCACAGCGCCCTTGCTATCCCCCGGAAGTCAACACCGAAATGATTATAGAACCTCACGTCCTCGATGGCGATAAAGGCATACTTGAGATACTTCGGCATTTCGGTGATCGGGATGGGTATCCTCTTCTCAACAAACAACTCTGCAAACAACGTATTGTCGTCAGCGTAGAGCCGGGTCGCCGATTTGGGCCGGTATGTCTCGAGCTGCTTTACGTCGGGGATCTCAAGATAGTTGACAAGGGCGTATCCGAAACCGGCTCCGAATAGCGAAGGCACGAGGATAAGCAGAATGGCCAGCTTGACGACTCTTGAATACATGGAGGAAAATATTATACTGTATAACGCAGATGTTATCAAACACAAGGAAGATCATTGCGGTCACAGGCCCGACCTGCACAGGGAAATCAGCCCTCTCGGTCGATCTCGCACAAAGGTTTCACGGAGAGATCGTCAACGGTGATTCCATGCAGGTCTATAAGCATTTCGACATAGGCACTGCCAAACCGGACCCCGGCACAAGGAAGACCATCCCCCATCATCTTATTGATATTATTGAACCTTCAGGCACCTTCCACGCGGCGTTGTTTAAGGAATCGGCAGACCGCGCAATCGGGGAGATCTGGTCAAGGGACAGGGTGCCTGTCGTCGTCGGCGGCACCGGATTATACATGAAGGCGCTCATATACGGTCTTTTTAAAGCCCCGAGCGACAGCCTCCTGCGGGAACGCCTCCGCAACGAGTATCATGAGGACCCCCTCGGGTTTTATGAAAAGGTGAAGAAGACAGACCGGGAATATGCCATGAGGATAAGCCACAGGGACAGGATAAGGCTCGTGAGGGCGATGGAGGTCTATATCCTCACGGGGATGACGGTAACAAGTCTGGAGAAAGACCACGGTTTCAGGGAGCCGCGGTATAATGTCCTGAAGATAGGCCTGCAAAGCGAGAGGGGCGAGCTGTACGCAAGGATCGACCGGAGGGTCGATGAGATGCTTGCCGCGGGATGGGTCGAAGAGGTAAAAGGGATACTCTCCATGGGTTACGGGGAAGAACTGAAGCCCTTTTCAAGCATCGGGTACAGGGAGATCCTGCTATATATAAAAGATTCCATTCGTTACGAAGATATGGTAAAAGATATAAAGAAACATACCCGGCACTATGCCAAACGACAATTTACCTGGTTCGCCAAGGAAAAGGATATAAACTGGTTTCAGTATCCTGAGGATACTGCACGGATCATGAACGAGGTCAGGGGGTTTCTGTTAGAATGAGTCTGACAAAGATCATTGAGTCGATTCTCTTTTCATCACCGAGGCCTGTCTCGCTGAAGCTCCTTTATAAAAAACTCCCGGAATTCCCCCCTGAAGAGATCGGGAATGCGCTGCAGGAACTGCTCCGTGAATACAACGAATTGCAGCGATCCATTGAGATCGTCGAGGTTGCAGGCGGTTACCAGATGAGGACGAGGATCGACTACCGTGAATGGGCAAAACGATTTGTGAAGGAAAAGGACGTGGGCCTTACAAAATCGGTACTCGAAACGCTCTCTATCGTGGCATACAAACAGCCCGTAGCAAAGAAAGAGATCGACACCATCAGGGGGGTCGATTCGACCCGCGCAGTGAAACAGCTTCTTGAAAGAAGGCTCATCGAGATATCCGGACGGGACGGCGATGCAGGGAAAAGGCTTGCATTCAGGACCACGGATAAATTTCTGGAGACATACGGCTTGAACAGTCTGGAAGATCTCCCGACGCTGAAAGAGATTGAACTGTTAGAAAAATAGGAGGGTATCTATGGACGTTTCTGAATTATTAAAATTTGTTGTTGAGAGCAAAGGCTCCGACCTTCATATCAGCTCCGGCGAACCGCCGGTCATCAGGATCCATGGGGAGATGACGAAGATCGATATGCCGCCGCTGGACAAGGACGACGTGCACAACATGGTCTACGATATCCTTAACGACTTCCAGAGAAAGGTCTTTGAAGAGGATCACGAGCTCGACTTCTCCTTCGCCCTCGGAGACCTCGCGAGGTTCAGGGTTAACGTGTTCAAGCAGTACAGGGGCGATGCAGCCGTTTTCAGGACCATTCCCACAAAGATCCCCACCTTCGAGGAACTGAACCTGCCCAAGGTCTTCATGGACATCGCCCGGTATGAAAAGGGCCTTGTACTGGTAACAGGCCCGACAGGAAGCGGCAAATCAACAACCCTCGCTGCGATCATCGATTTTATCAACAACGATGAAAAGGGCCACATACTGACCGTCGAGGACCCTGTGGAGTTCGTCCATTTATCGAAAAAGTGTCTCGTAAACCAGCGCGAACTCGGGCCTCATACCCACAGCTTCGCAAACGCGCTGAGGAGCGCCCTCCGTGAGGACCCCGACGTGATACTCGTCGGCGAGATGAGGGACCTGGAGACGATCCAGCTTGCGCTTACCGCCGCAGAGACAGGCCACCTTGTATTCGGCACCCTGCATACAAGCGGCGCCCCGAACACGGTGGACAGGATCATCGACGTCTTCCCCTCGGGACAGCAGAACCAGGTGCGTGCAATGGTCTCCGAATCGCTCATGGCCGTCATCTCCCAGTCGCTCTTTAAAAGAAAGGACGGCAGGGGAAGGATCGCCGGATACGAGATCATGGTCGCCAACCCGGCGATAAGGAACCTGATCCGCGAGAACAAACTGGCCCAGATCCCTTCGATCATGCAGACGAGCAAGGCAATCGGGATGCAGACAATGGAAGCAGCCTGTCAGGAGCTTGTAGCGAAGAACCTTGTCACGAAAGACGAGGTCGCCTTCTATCTCCCTAACCAGAGGTGATACCATGGCAGAGATAGTCGAATATCTGAAATACATGGTGGAAAAGGATGCCTCGGATATCTACCTCACCGTAGGCATCCCGGCGATGTACCGGATCGAGGGGGAGACCCTGCCCTACGGCGAAACTCCCTTATCCGAAGAGGACACCGAAAGGATCGCCAATTCGGTGATGAACGACAAACAGAAAAAGATCTTTGAAGAAGAGCTCGAGATGAACCTTGCCCTTGCCTATCCCGACCTCGGGAGGTTCAGGGTCAATATCTTCAGACAGAGAGGGCACGCAGGCCTCGTTATCAGGCAGATAAAGCTGAACATCAAGACCATCGACGAGCTCGGTCTGCCGAACGTCCTGAAAGACGTGGTCATGACAAAACGCGGCATCGTCCTCGTGGTCGGCGCAACCGGCAGCGGTAAATCCACCACCCTTGCCGGGATGATCGATTACCGGAATTCAAACCAGCGCGGCCACATCATCTCCATAGAAGACCCCATCGAGTTTGTCCACAACCACAAGATGAGCGTCATTACCCAGCGCGAGGTCGGTTTCGACACCCACAACTTTATGAACGCGCTGAAGAACACCCTGCGTCAGGCCCCTGATGTGATCCTTATCGGCGAGATCCGGGACACGGAGACGATGGAGGATGCCATCACCTTTGCCGAGACAGGGCACCTCTGCCTCGGGACGCTGCACGCGAACAACGCGAACCAGGCGATCGAGAGGATCCTCAACTTCTTCCCCATAGAACGGCACCTCCAGATCTATATGCAGCTCTCCATGAACCTGAGGGCCATTATATCGCAGAGGCTTGTCCCTACCCCTGAAGGGAAAAGGGTCGCCGTCATCGAGATCCTCCTCGACAGTGCAAGGGTGAAGGACCTGATCCTGAAAGGCGAGGTGCACTTCCTGAAGGAGACAATGGCCGACTCATACAACGAAGGCATGCAGACCTTTGACCAGCACCTCTTCGATCTCTTTCAATCGGGCGTTATCGATTACAATAATGCCATCGCCTATGCAGACAGCCCGAACGACCTCAGGCTCAAGATCAAGATGTCTGAGATCAAGTCCGATGAGGAGGATAAAAAGGAGCCGTCCTTCAAACTGAAACGGGACGAAAAGACACGGTAGCGTCGAAACATTATGAGTAAGCACGAAGAGGCATTGTCCTGCTTTAACGAAAACTTCAGTTGCTCCCAGGCGGTCTTCTCGGCCTTTGCGCCTGCAATGGGACTTGACAAGGAAACCGCCCTCAGGGTCGCCGGCGCCTTCGGAGGCGGCATGGGCAGGATGGGCGAGACCTGCGGCGCCGTTACCGGCGCGTTCATGCTCATAGGGCTGAAATACGGTCAAACAAAATCTGACGACAGAGCTGCAAAGGACAAGACGTACCAACTTGTCTGTGAGTTCGTCGAAAGATTCAGGGAACGGAACAAGTCCATTATGTGCAGGGAACTCCTCGGCGTCCATCCCGGCACGCCTGACGGCATGCAGACCTTCAAGGAAAAGGACCTCAAAAACACCGTCTGCGCGAAACTCGTCCGTGACGCCGCAGAGATCGTGGAAGAAATCCTCCGGTAATCCGTTCAACGTTCTATGTTCAATGTTCAACGTTAAAACCAGATAGACCAGTTCATTACTGATCGCTGAAGGCTGTCGGCTGTATTGCTTGACAATATTGGAGCACAAGTCTATATCTATATATAATCTCAAAGGGGGCGATACATGACAAAAAGAAAACGGGTTGCAATACTTACAGGCGGTGGTGATGTGCCGGGGTTGAACGTCGCTATAAAGGCGGTGGTAACGCGTGCCCATTCCCAGCACATTGAAGTGGTCGGGGTCCGGAGGGGCTGGATGGGCCTTCTGTACATCAATCCTGACGATCCTGACACTGTAGAGAAATACACCATGCCTTTGACCGTGGATAACGTGCGGACGATCGATCGTACAGGGGGAACCATGCTGCATACATCGCGCACAAATCCCGGGAGTATGAAACCTGATGAGATACCTGATTTTGTATCAAAGGAGGACCGGATACCGAACCCGAACGGCACCCTTGACTGTACGCCCCACATCATGAGCGTCCTTAAGTTATTATCCATAGGATCGGTCATCCCTATCGGCGGCGACGATACGCTGAGTTACGCCTGCCGCCTTCAGAAAGAGGACATTCAGATCATAGCCATCCCGAAGACCATGGACAACGACGTCTTCGGCACTGATTTTTGCATCGGTTTTTCCACTGCAGTAACGCGCTCGGTAGACGCTATCAACGCCCTGAGGACAACGGCCGGCTCGCATGAAAGGATCTGTGTAGTGGAATTGTTCGGGAGGAATTCCGGTGAGACCTCGCTCTTTGCCGCCTATCTTGCCGATGTTGATCGTGCCCTGATCTCAGAGGTACCTTTCGATATGGACAGGCTTGTCCACTTTCTGGTAGACGACCGTTCGAAAAACCCTTCCAATTATGCCATCATGACCATCTCCGAGGGCGCCCACCCTGTCGGCGGCACCATACTTGAAAGCGGCGAGAAAGACGCCTATGGACACAAGAAACTCGGCGGGATCGGATATTTCGTTGCCCAGGATATCAAACAAAGGACGGGCATCAACATCATCTATCAGCAACTGGCGTATATCATGCGCTCAGGCACCCCTGATTCCCTTGACCGCATGGTTGCCGTCTCTTACGGGAACCTTGCCCTGGATCAGATCGCCATGGGGAACACGGGGAGGATGGTGGCGCTCCAGCAAGCCGTCTACACAACGGTACCCCTGGATATGGTCGTCACCGCCAAGAAGCGGGTCGATGTGACCGCGCTTTACGATGAAAAGAACTACCGCCCCAAGGTACGGGAGACGCTGGGGAAACCTATGTTCCTATATTAAGGGGCTCACGTCGCCCCCTCTTCGGGCAAAGCCCGAAGAGACTCCCCCTCTCACTCGTGAACTCGTTATAGAATATTTACTACCGGGGCTCACGTCGCCCCCTCTTCGGGCAAAGCCCGAAGAGACTCCCCCTCTCACTCGTGAACTCGTTATAGAATATTTACTACCGGGGCTCACGTCGCCCCCTCTTCGGGCAAAGCCCGAAGAGACTCCCCCTCTCACTCGTGAACTCGTTACAAAATATAGGTCCAACAGGTCGTATAGGACTATATTCAGATCCTCACGTTCTGCCCTTCTGCTGCTTCACGACTTACGGATGTTTACGGATTCTTTTGCAGTTCACTATATACGATATACTATCTACTATTCACTGTTTCTTCCGCCTCTCATCGCCTCCTTCAACGCTGCCCGGGCAAGTAGCCGTGTGGAATCCAGGATCGGCAAAGGACAATCGCCAGGATGAACGAGAAGGGGTATCTCCGTACACCCTAATATGACGGCATCACATCCGCGGTCCTTCAGCCTTTGAATAACCTCGTTGAAGTATTGTCTCGATCCCTCAAGGAAAATACCGTTGACGAGTTCCCTGAAGATGATCGTATCGATCCTGTCCCGGTCATCTTCGTCCGGGATGTGGCAGGAGATGTCATATTTCTTCAGTATCTCCGGATATACGGGGCCGGTCATCAGATATCGTGTGCCGGTAATTGCCAGATTCCTGTACCCTTTGTTCTTTGCTTCGTCA
>MVRS01000007.1 GCA_002067975.1 Syntrophorhabdus sp. PtaU1.Bin058 | reverse complement strand
CCAAGCGGCAGGGGCAACGGCTGGTCTGTGTCTTTTGCCTCTTTTTCAGGGTTCCGTATTGTCTCAAGCACGGCAATAAAGGACGTGTACGGGGTGAGGATGCTGTAGGCAAGCCCAAGCTCCGTGATCTCATTCCTTGTTTCAGGATTTTCCCTATGGAAATTATAATCGGAAAGCCTGGCGATCCTGGCGCGTGCCCAGAGGTATCTGAGGGGGCTGTTTAACCGGAGGGGCTTTGTTTCGGCAACACGAAAGGTGCGGCTGTAATTGCCGCCGGCAGTTGTCCCTGATATCTCGATCTCCCCTGCCGGTCTTCCGCGCCATTTGCCGAAGAGGATGAGCGGGCGCCTGGCGAAAAGGTCGGGAAGGGCCGGCGGCTCCACGTCATAGGTCTCAAACGATCTGAACGCCACGCGGGTATTGGTGAGCAAGGGGGATTGCACGTAACTGCGGAATTGGCCGGCGACCCTTGCCGCCTCTTCAGGTTTCGCCACCACAAAGGATTCTCCCAGCCCTGCCTTTGCCATGCCCTCGATGAGATAGCGGTTTACGCCGGAGCCGATACCGAAGGAAAAGACATTGGTCGTATCGAGGTTGTTGCATATCAGGCTGAAGACATCCCGCTCGGCATTGATAAAGCCGTCGGTTATGATTATGACGCTGCGGGAAACGCCCTCTTTTCCTGGAAGCGCAAGGGCCCGTCTCAATGCAGCGGCAAGCTCGGTCCCCCCTCCTCCCTTCTGTTGTGCAATGACCTCCATTGCCCTGTTGATGTTTTCTTTTGTCGCAGGCACCGAAGACCCTGCCATAATGCAGGAAGTGCCTGCAAAGAGCACGAGATTAAACCTGTCGTTCTCTCTGAGATTACCGATAAGGTCCTTGATGAGCGTTTTGGCCGTATCAAGGGGGAATCCGTTCATGGAACCGGAGACATCGAGGACAAAGATATATTCCCGGGGCAGTATCTCCGCCGGTTTAACACGTTCGGGCGGCTCCACCATAAGGAGGAAGAAATTTTCCTTCTCGCCTTCATAGAGCATGAGGCCGCTTTCGATCCCCTTGCCGGCAAGCCTATACCTGAGGATAAAATCCCTGTTGCCGCCGAAGTCATCCGGTTTTGCGAGGGAGACCCTGGCAATGGATCTGTCTTTCCACTGCACATCCACGGCATGCGAAGGGCTCAGTATCTCCTGCAGTGGTATCCCGGTAGAAAATGAAACGCCGATGTGGAATTGTGTCGGCGGTACCTTCCCTTCCTTGAGGTACGGGCTTTTGACCCATCTGTCACTATCGGGGGCGGTCGCCTCCTGCTGGTTGGAATAGCGGGGACCCACGACCGTGGGATAGACGAACTCGTACGTCCCTTCCGTGGGGACGAGCAGCTCCGTATAATGGAGCTCTATGAGCACTTCGTCTTTGGGCATAATGTTGGCGATATTCATGGTGAATACGTTCGGCCTCTTCTGCTCTAAAAGAGAAGCGCTTTTACCCTCCGATTTTGCCTTGTTGAAATCCGCCTTTGCCTTTTCGCGCTCTTTGATCTTCGCCGTGACGACCTGGCTGCCGATAGTCATCTTCATTCCGTGCACTGAGGCCCGCGTGGAGGCCGGGAAGACATAGCGGGCATTGATGGGATCCTTTCCGTCATTGGCATATTTCTGTGTTACGAAGACGTCGGCGATAACCCCGTTGATAGTAACGGCCACATTGGTCTCCTTCAGGGGAAACCTCTCTGTTGCCGGATCCCCTTTTTCAATAAAAAAGTAGGGGGATAACGTCTTGTCGTCGGTCCTTTCTCCACGGGAATAGGCGCGGCCTTCAGACATAAGGACAACGACGGCCAGCAAAAGGCAAACCAACCATTTTTTATTCATTGTTTTCTCCTTTCAGCGGTAAGATTGTTAATCCTTCTTGTCGCATGCACAGTTTACAGATGAAGGATGAAAGGAGTTTGAAATGAATATGAAAAATGTGTGAAAAATCAGTGCGGCAGTCTTTCGGCGATCGCAGGCAGGATGTCGCCGGATTTCCCGAAGAGGGAAACGTCCGCCACATTGGTTATGGGCGTGGGCTCCATGTTCACCTCGATGACAAAGCCGCCTTTGTCCTTGACCGTCTCCGGGAAGGAGGCGACAGGGTACACTACCCCTGATGTACCGACGACCATCAGCGTGTCGCAGAGGCTCATGACGTTATAGGACGCCTGCAGGGCCTCGGTCGGGATAGACTCCCCGAACCAGACAACGTCCGGCCTCAGTATCTCCCCGCATTCGCAGCGCGGCGGGATCGTCTTCAGGGGCACGTCCGTCAGCATCGACGTCCTGTTGTCCCGCGTACAGCGCACCCTCCAGAGGTTCCCGTGGATCTCGACGATCTTCCTGATCCCCGTCCTCCCGTGGAGACCGTCCACGTTCTGCGTGATAAGGAAAAAGTCCGGGAAGGTCTCTTCAAACCTCTTGATCGCGAGGTGTCCCGCGTTGGGCTCCGCCTTCCCTATGATCCCCCGCCTCCAGTCGTACCATTTCCATACCGTTACGGGGTCGCGCTCGAACGCCCACGGCGTTGCAAGTTCCTCTGCCCTGTAATTCTGCCACAGGCCGTCATTCCCCCTGAACGTGGGGATGCCGCTCTCCGCAGAGATCCCGGCGCCCGTTATGACAAGGAGGGATTTCGTACGGCGCAGCCGCTCAACCGCCCTGTCGATATCGTCACTCATCCGCCTTGCCTCCCAGGACCGATTGCAGCTTCCCGATCGTCTCCCCGTCAAGCATCTTCCTCTCCCGGGTCATCTTCAGGGCGATCCCGGAAAGTACCTTGTAGACCTCTTTATAATCTTCCATGCCTTCCATGGCCTTGAGATGCGCCTCCACCGTCTTCAGGTCGCCCCGTATGACCGGTCCGGTGAGGGACATGAGCGGACCCTTTTTCTCGATATTCTTCAACGTCGCGCGGATGATCGGGAGAAAGGGTTCAAGGTCGATCTTGATGGCGTCCATGATCTTCTCCCCTGCGTAATACAGCGCGCAGAGCAGGTTGCAGACGAACACCGCCGACAGGTGATAGAGCACCTTGTCGTCGCTGCCGATCATCTGCACCCTGTAACCGATCTTTTCGCCGATGAAGGTAAGCTTCTCCAGTGCGCCCTCGTCGCCTTCGATGAATATGTACGTATCGGGAAGGACGGCTATGGCGCTGTCGATATCGGGGAATGTCTGCAACGGGTGCAAAGAACCGAGCAGGGCGCCCTTTTCGTCGAGAGGCCTCAGGATCGATGACGGGTCGGCGCCGCTTGTATGGAAAAACATCTTCCCGGCAAGCGACCCCATGCCTGCATCTATCTCCCTGACGACATCCTTTATCACCCTGTCCTGCGTGGTGATCGCTATGACGTCACAGGCCCTCACGACCTCGAGGTTGTCTTTCGTGTATAAAACATCTTCAGTGAGATATGTCCCTGCCGTATCGAGCGAAGCGTCCAGGACGTCGGAAATGGCGTAAACGGCCAGACCGCTTCGTTTCATCATAAACCCTATCGCCACGCCCACCTTGCCTGCCCCAATGATCCCGATCTTCATCAGTCAAACACCTCCACCGGTAAAAAAAGCATATTCCTCAGTATCTCAAGCGTCTTTCCGCCTATGGTATTCGTGAAACTGACCTTTACCGCGGGGTCGTCGATAGGGCCGGAGACATCGCAGGCCATATAGAGAAAGCCGCCGCCTTTTCTTTTCAGTATATTCCGCAGAATAGGTATCTTGTCAATTGTCCTGTCGAGGGTAACGAGGGGCGCTATCTGTATCCCGGCATTGATCTCCCTGGTGTTTAAATTCAGGTTCCCCTTGCCGGTAACCACCATGGACGGGCTGTCGATGAGGAAGTTGTCGGTTTGAAAGACACCGTCGGTAACGATAAACGTGGCGCCCATCTTTGTATAGGCAAGCCCGTCCTTCGCAAGATCGGCCTTTCCCCTGAAAAGATCGTAGATATTCAATACACCGAAGGTCTTGGCAAGGAGGTTCCACCGTTTTATCACACCGTCCCTGCTGTAGAGTGTAATATTGCCGTCTGCCTTCGAGATCAGAGACTTCAATGTGTCGCCTGCCCCGGTTAAGTTCCCGTATATGAATGCACTGCCTTCAATCTCGCTGTTCTTTGCGCCGAAGGCCTTGAAAAAAAGTCCGCTCTTTATCCTGCTTAACCTGCCGTTGACGTACACATGCGGCTTGTCGCCGGAAAGGTCCGCAATCCCGTGGAGATCAACCTGTCCGCCGAGGGCATTGGCCCTGAACCGGTCAACGCTTATCTTCCTGTCGCTCAATACGCCGCTGATCTCCAGGTCTTCGGCCTTTATGTTGGAGCCCTCCACGGTCTTTGCCCTGACCGATATGTTGCCGGTCATGTTGGCCGTAATGCTGTCCCCGCCGATCACCGGCAGCTTCCCCTCGTATTCGTCCCGAAAATCGCGAGGATTAAAATAGTTCATATCCACCGACAGGGAGAATTGCGGCGACTGACGGCCTTTTACATGGAGCTCACCCTTCCGGATCGTGCTCTTTCCGCACGCGAAGCCGTTTAAGACGATATCAAAGTCATCGCCCTTGAAATCGGAAGTAAGGTCGATATTCCTCAGGGGCCTCTTCAGCCAGGGCAACCTCAGGAACCCGTTGCGGACCCTCAGGCTCCCCACCATATAGGGAAATCTCCTGACAGGCAGGCTCAGGTCCCGTACGGACATCCTGAGCGCTATGTCTCCCCTTGCTGTCTTCTCATTAAAAAAAAAGAGGTGGGCGATCCTTGCAACGTTATCGACATCCAGCGCAAGGTCCATGGACACCTTCTTCCCGCCCTCAATCTTTCCCTTTAGGTCAAGATTTATGATGTCGAGGGTATACCGGAGATCGTGAACGTATATATCCCCTCCCTTCGCGGTAACCTCAAAACGCGCCTTACTCCCTATGCCCCTGTCCTTCTTCATGTAACCGAGAAGCTCGAAATAAACGTCCTCCATGTCCGCACTGCCCATGATATTCACAATCCCGTCATGTGAACGGATGCCCATATCAAGCCCCATCAGGCCGGATGTTTCAAGGGGTATCTTTATAAAAGGCCTCAGTTGCTCTGTGTCCAGGTTGCCCTTTATCAAAAGGCCGAGGGACCCCTTCTTCCATTTCCCCCTGATCGTGATGTTCGTGCTGCCCTTGCTTATCGTGAGGGGATCGAAGGTGATCTCGTCATCCACGAACCTGTAAGAACCCGACGCAGACACAGAAACCTTTTTCCAGCGGACATCAGCCTTCCTCAATTCGCCGGCCCCGGAGATCCTGTATCCCTTCCCCTCTTTCCCGGAGATCTCCAGTGAACCGTCGGTCACTCCGTCCACGAACTGAAACTCCCCGAGCTTCAGGAATGACGGTATATCGAGCAGGTCCACGGAATACCTTCCTTTTGCCGTGATGCCCCCGTTGTCCGCTATGGTGCCGCTGAAATCATACAACCTGCTGTTTCCTGCAAACCCGTTTATGCTGGTGAATTTCGTAGTCTTTTCACCGATCGACAAAAGCCCGCCCACTCCCTGGAAGTCAATGCCCTTGTACGCTATTGCAAGGTCCTTCAACTCGATCTCGGTAGCGACGCCCTTCCCCTGGACCCATGAAAGTCTCCTGATCTTTGCCTTGCCGTCGCGGACAAAATTCCACATGTCGGTGCCTATGGCCTCGGGGCCTACCTGTTCGTTAATCGACCCGATGCTGAGGAAGCCCGATGAAAGACCGACCTCATTGATGTCATAATGTTCGAACCTGAGGGCAACCTCAAAAGGAGCGTCCTTGTAAAAGATATCCTTCATTTTGATATCCATCGCGCTCCCTGCAACGGACGCCGACAGGTCCCCTCTCAGTTCCCTCGCGTAAACCGGTTTCTTCAGGTATTGCCAGTTCATCTCAAAATCCCTGACGCCGAACTGCCCGTCCAGTATCAGTCTTTTATTGCGCAGGGTAAAGTTCCCGCTTATGTCGACCTTGCCCTTCGGATTGCCGGCGAGCCTCTCAAGGTCCACATTGCGGACCTTCGCAGTGCCCTTGATATCAAACTGCCTCGATTTGTATGTCCCTCCGCCCGCAGCCTCTATCCTTTCAAAATAATCACTCTGTCCGATATCGGCCCTGAAGGTAAATGGCTGCCCGATGTTCATCTTTTCCATGACGATCTCGGAGATGGAAAATCTCAGGCCGTTATACGTCACCGTACCGTTTCTGACCTCGAACAGTTCCGCCGGGAAGGGCATAAACCCTTTCCCCTCTTTCATTTTGGGGACCGTTATATCGAAACCGGATATTGCCACGGATTTGAAGTAGATGCCCTTCGTTGCGTCCATGGAGATCTTCCAGTCCTTGATGTTCCCTTCCATGGCGCCCTTGATAGTGATGTTCTTAAAGTGAAGATCGATAATGCCGTTTTGGTACCCGAGCTCCGTTTCAGCCACACGGACCGTGCTGTTCAGGACCCTTCCCAGTGC
>MVRS01000006.1 GCA_002067975.1 Syntrophorhabdus sp. PtaU1.Bin058 | reverse complement strand
CCTTTTTGGCGTCGCCCTTTATCTGGGGCTGCCTCAGGCACAGGTTCGGCGATTCGGCGTGCAGTTGGACCGCACCGGCGGCCATTGCCTCCCCGGGCGTCTTGAGGACCGGCAGGGGATCATAGACGACCCTGACTGCGGCAGCGGCAGCGAGGGCCTGGTCCCTGGTATACGCCGCTACGATTGCGATAGCGTCTCCCAGGCAATAGACCTTGTCCTCGGCCAAGATAGGCTGGTCGGCAACAAGTATCTTGATCCGGTTGGTGCCCTTGATGTCCTTTGCGGTCATGACCCCGACGACCCCCGGCATCTTCTCCGCCTCCGAGGTATCCACCGAGAGGATCCCGGCATGATGTTCCGTACTGCGCGTTACCGCCACTTCAAGGGCATTCTGCAGCTTGATGTCGGCCGCAAACGCCGCAAGGCCGCAGGCCTTTATCATCGCTGAAGGACGGGGGTGGGAGACCCCGATCTTCGGGCCGTCCGGATCGGGCCGGATCGCATCGGGTGTCGTTTCTCCCCGGATAAACCGGCCTGCAAGCTTTACCGCATCGATGATTGTAACGTATCCCGTGCACCGGCAGAGGTTATGTTCGAAGGCCTTTTTTATCTCCCTGTCATCGGGATCAGGATTGCGGTCAAGGAGCGCCTTTGCGGCCATGATCATACCCGGCGTACAGAACCCGCACTGTATGGCCCCGGAAAGGACAAAGGCCTCCTGGATCAGATGAGGGTTGTCCGGCGTGCCGAGGCCTTCCACGGTAATGACCTCCGCATTATCAAGCTTTGTCACCTTCTGCAGACATGACCGGACCGCCTTCCCGTTCACGATAACGGTACAGGCCCCGCACTGTCCTTTTCGATCGCAGGATTGTTTGGCACCGGTCAGTCTCAGGTCGTCCCTCAACAGATCGAGGAGGACTCGATCCGGTTCAACGACAAACTGATGCCACAATCCATTGATCTTCAGCTTAACCTTGTTCATCCATTACTCTCCTTCTCATCCATTAAAGGGCGCATCCGCAGGTCAGCTTTACGTCCTTTTCCACATTGACCCCTGTCCTTCAGCATTTGAGGGCGCTATGAAAAGCGCTGTGGACGGCATGCAAAAGGTTACCCGAATGTGCGCTATCGCCAACTTTATAGACAGGACAGCCGCCGGTCTTCAACGTACTTTCCAGTTGTGTCGTATGTTCCGTATCCGGTTGATTCCCCAGGGCCAGAACCAGCGTGTCCATCTCTATCTCTCTCCCGTCGTCTGCAACGACAAAACGGGTATTGATCTTCTTTATCTCTCTATTCGTCATTATCGTTACACCGTACCGTACGAGCCGCTGCCTGAGCAGGCTTCTCCTGATCGGCCCCAAATCCGGCGCGATGTTCGGATTTTTTTCTATGATGGTTACCTGTTTTCCTTTAAGCGCCAGAAACTCCGCCGTCTCGCATCCAACGATGCCGCCGCCGGCCATAATCACCTTTTCTCCCGTCTCTCTTCCCTTTAATACATCCCAGGCAGTAACAACGTTGTCGTTGCCGATGCCCTCGATCTGAGGAATAAGCGGGATGGCCCCTGTCGCCAGGATAACGACGTCCGGCTTCACAGTATCCACTATAGTATAGTTCGCTTCCGCCTGCAACCGTATATCCACACCGAGCCTTTCAAGCTCCTTTTCAAAATAGCTTACAACATTCGCCATATCGGGTTTCGTTATCGCAGCAAGTCTGAGCTGCCCGCCGAGGACATTCCCCTTTTCCAGCAGAACTACCTCGTGACCCCTTGAAGCGGCTACCATGGCCGCCTCCATGCCGGCAGGTCCGCCGCCGATGACCATGATCTTCCTGGCCTGCGTTGCCCGGCCGATGCTGAACCGGTTTTCCTGCCCCACTGCCGGATTCAGGGCGCACGTCATAAGACCGTTCCCATCCTCGTCGAACATCCTGTACCGGTCAATGCAGCCCTGGTTGCAGGCTATGCATCTCCTGATCTCGTCTGTCTTCCCCTGTGCTGCCTTGTTTGGAAATTCCGGGTCACAGATCAGACCCCTTCCGACAACAATCAGGTCGGCATCCTTATTGCTCAATATCTCTTCCGCAAGCCCGGGGTTGTTGATCCTTCCGCTTGCTATTACCGGCACATTCACGACCCGCTTGACCTCGCGCGATAGATTGACCCTGAAACCCATAGGATAGACGGCCGGAGGGATCACCTCTTCAGGCGTATCATGGTTCCCGCTGGAGACGTTGAAGACATCGACCCCGGCGTCCTCCAGTATCCTGACGATCTTCTTCGTATCCTCAATAGCGAGACCGCCCGCTACGTGCTCATCGGCGCTTATCCTGAAGATCACAGGGAGATCACCCACCCTTTGCCTGACATCAAGCACTATTTCACGTGCGAACCGGGTCCTCCGCTCAAGCGTGCCGCCGTATTCGTCGTCTCTGAGATTTGAGTATGGAGAGAGAAACTCAAGGATAAGAAAGCTATGGGCGCCGTGTATCTCCACGGCGTCTGCTCCGGCCTGCTTTGCCCTTGCCGCCGCAGCGCCGAAGGCCTTTACTATTTCCCCGATCTCGGGGACGCTGAGGGTCCTGGGCATCTCGCCCTCAGGCCAGTCAGGTACGCGGGCCCTGATAGGGATGCTCGAAGGCGAGGCGGGCTGAAGCCCCGTGATATCGCTTGTCGCCCTCTTGCCGCCGTGGCTTAGCTGGAAGGCCACCTTTGCGCCATGCCTGTGGAGTGCATCTACGAGCCCGGCGAGTCCTGCTATGAGGCTGTCGTGATGCAATCCGATCTGGTTCTTGTTTATCCTTGACTCAGGGCAGAGAACGGATCCGCATTCCACAATGATCAGGCCGGCCCCGCCTTTTGCCCTTGCCTCATAATAATCGATGAGCCGCTGCGTAACGGACCCGTCTTTGGCCGCATAGTTCGTGCTGATCGCAGGCATAACGATCCTGTTCTTCATCTCAACCTGCCTGATCCTGATGGGTGAAAAAAGATGTTCGAATCCTGATTTCATTTTTCTCCTTATGCGATGTTCATTCCTCTGGGATATACGGGTATGCTTGTTTCCGTTACAAAACAGGACTTTCTATGCGCCCTGCAAGGCCTTCCGGTATATACCCTCTATATCGGCCTCCCTCAGGTCTCTGGGGTTCGGCACGAACAGCCGCGCCTGCTTCATCGCCCCTGCCGTCAGATCCGGTATGTCCTTTTCCTCTACGCCGTAGTCTTTGAGCTCCACGGGTATATTCAGGATCTCCAGTAATCGGTACACCGCATCGATAAGCGCCTCCGAAACTTCATACTTCGAAAGGCCATCGGTCACGACGCCCATTGCCTCGGCCACATCCCCGTACTTCTCCAGGTTGCCTATCCGGTTGTAGTCAATGATGTACGGCAGCATTACGGCCATGGACCTGCCATGGGACAGGTGGAACAGCGTTCCGAGGGGATACGCCAGGGCATGTACGGCCCCCAATCCCCCGCTGGTAAAGGCCATCCCGGCCAAGGTCGCTGCGAGCGACATGCCGGTCCGGGCATTCATGTTGCTTGCCTTTGCATAAGCGGGATAGAGGTTTTCACCAACGAGACGAACCGCCTCTATCGCCAGGATATCGGAAAAGGGATTGGCGTTGGCGGAAACGTAGCTTTCTATAGCGTGTACCAGGGCGTCTATGCCGGTATCGGCAGTGACGGTAAGCGGCATCGATTGCGTGAGTGCGGGGTCGACAATCGCCACGTCGGGAAGGACGTAGTTGCTGAAGACCGTCTTCTTGCTATGGTCCTTTTCATCGGTCACCACAAATACCCGCGTCACCTCGCTCCCCGTACCGGCGGTTGTCGGTATGAGGATCATCGGCAATCCTGCGCGGGGGACCATATCCGTGCCTGCATAATCAAGGACGTTCCCGTCGTTCGTTGCCATAATGGAAACACCCTTTGCTATGTCCAGCGAGCTTCCTCCGCCGATCCCGATAATGAGGTCATAGGACTTGTCGCGGGCCAGTTGGGCGCACTCGTCAACTATCCGGGAAGGCGGCTCAGGCACGACTTTGCCGTACAGGCCCATATCCATTTTATCGGCCTTGAGCATCTCTTCCAGGTCCTTCAGTAGACCGAGTTCCACCACTCCGGGGTCCGTTACAACAAGCGGGTTCTTCCTGCCCAGGTTCCTGATCTCTTTTGCTATCTGATTAACGGCATTGACCCCGAATATGATCTTGTTCGGGGAAAGAAAATTACAGATTTTATATGCTGTTGCTTCACCATATTTCATCATTTTACCCTCCTTTTCTCCCGGATAAATAAGGCTGTTTATCGGTCCTCCAGCCCCTCCTCCTGCTCAGGGCCTCCCCGATGGTGCCGTGCAGGCCTTTCGGAAAAAAGATAACAAGGATGATGATCACTATTCCGTAGGCTGCCACGGACCAGCCGATGAGGGTGGCTCCGTGAACGACCCTGAAATACTCTTCAAGACCAATGATTAAAGTTGTTCCCACAAGCGGACCCCAAAGCGTATACATGCCCCCGAGTATGGCTTTGAAGGCAATACCGAGAGAGGCATCGACGCTGGAGAGGACGTCAGGGTGCAGGGTCATCATGTACTGGGTGTAGATCACGCCGCCTATGGCGGTAAAGAATGAGCTTATGGCGGTCACGGTCGTTTTGTATCTCACTATCGGTATGCCGATGGACGCCGCGGCCGCCTCATCGTTTTCAATGGCAGCCATGGCCCTCTGTATCTTGCTTCTCTGTATCCTCTTCCAGACATAGAGGGTAAGGAACAGGAACGCAAGGGCGATGAAGTAAAAGTATGCCTTGCTTTCAAACTGGAAAAGGAGGGGCTTTGTCCCCACTGAATTCAACGTAAGACCGAGGGAACCGCCGGAGAAATCCCGGAAGTACATTATGAGGAGGTAGACAACCATCACCTGGACCAGGGTGGTCACTGCGAAATAGTGGCCGATCACTCCGAACCGAAAACAGAAGTATCCGATACCGGCAAAAAAGATAATCGCAAAGATCCCTCCTATTACCATCCCGATCAGCGGAGATACCCCATAATTATTAAAAAGGAGCGCTGTCGTGTATGTCCCGATCCCCAGCACGGCCCCGTGACCCAGGGAAATGACGCCGAATCGCGCCATGTAAGACCACGCCGTTGCAATCGCCGACCAGATAAAGATAAGGATGAAGATATGGACCCAGTATAACGGCAGGAGGAACGGCAGGATCACGAGAAGCAACGATACGCAGCCGAGGATTGCCTGGAAGAAGAGTCGATTTGTCTGTTTCATGCTTTCACCTTGACCCCTAAGAAGCCTTGCGGCCTGAAGAGGATAAAAAGTATAAAGATCCCGTAGACAAGGATCTCACCTATCTCAGACGAAAATATCACCCCCGTCACCTGCGATACGATACCGATAAGAAAGGCGGCAATAGAACCGCCCAGCAGATTTCCGAGTCCTCCCAGGACAACGATAACGAAAGCGGTAAGGGTAAAACCTGCGCCGAAATGGGGATGCACCGTGTAGATCGGCGCGAAACAGGCGGCAACAATCCCCGCGAGGATGCCGCCGATTGCAAAGGTAAGCAGGTACACCCTGTCCGTTTTGACTCCCATAAGGTCTGCCATCTCCCGGTCCTGGACCACGGCCTTGATGGATAACCCCGTATACGTCTTTGTCAGAAATAACCAGAGAAGCGCCAGGGTGACTATACCGGCGGCAAAGGGTATAAGGCTCGAGATCTTGATATAGACGTCGCCTATGGAGAAGACGGGAAAGGAGACCTGGAGACCTACGTAATCGGAGCCGAAGACGGCCAGTATAATATTCTCCAGGACGATGATCACCCCTGCGAGCGCCAGGAGCTGGTTGATCAGCGGGGCCTTGAGCAGGGGTCTGACCACAGCGAC
>MVRS01000005.1 GCA_002067975.1 Syntrophorhabdus sp. PtaU1.Bin058 | reverse complement strand
AGTGCTGCTGCTACGGTTTCGCCGATCTCTGCGGGATTTTTTACGACGGCAATGCCGGCTGATTCAAGGGCCTTGATCTTATCGCCCGCTCCGCCTACACCGCCTGAGATGATCGCACCGGCATGACCCATGCGCCTGCCGGGAGGGGCCGTGAGACCTGCGATAAAGGCTACAACAGGTTTTTTCATGTTGTACCTGAAATACTCTGCCGCCTCTTCCTCTGCCCTGCCGCCTATCTCGCCGATGATGACCACCGCATCGGTCCCTTCATCCTCTTCGAACATCGCAAGGAGATCGACAAAGGTAAGGCCTATGATCGGATCGCCGCCGATCCCCACGCAGGTGGACTGGCCGATCCCCATCTTGGTAAGCTGGTCTACGACCTCATAGGTAAGGGTCCCGCTCCGTGATATGACGCCGACATTGCCCGGTTTGTGGATATACCCTGCCATTACGCCTATCTTGCATTTCCCCGGCGAGATGATTCCCGGCGTATTGGGGCCTATGAGCTTTACATCTTTCCCCTTCATGTATTGCTTTACGGCGATCATATCGAGGGTGGGGATGCCTTCCGTAAGACAGACAATGAGACCGACCCTTGCATCAACGGCCTCCATGATAGCGTCAGCGGCAAAGGCGGGCGGCACGAAGATCGCCGAAACGTTGGCCCCTGCGGACACGACCGCGGCCCGCATCGTGTTGAAGACAGGGACACCGTTGAATATCTGACCGCCCTTTCCCGGGGTCACGCCTCCGACAACGGTTGTCCCATACCCGATCATCTGTTTTGAATGGAACGCCCCTTCGCCCCCTGTTATACCCTGGATAACTACTCTTGTCTTTTCGTCAACAATAATGCTCATAATATCAGCTCACACTAATAAACCCGTGAGGCGTTAGGCGTAAGGCGTGAGGGGTTTAACCCCTTACGACTCACGATTTACGACTTACGGCTTTCATATTTGTTCTCTATCCGCTTCAGCGTCTCTGCCACTTTCTCCGCCGCATCCTTCAACCCTGTCGCCACGGTAAAGGAAAGCCCTGACCCGGCAAGGATCTTCCTGCCCTCCTCCACGTTCGTCCCTTCAAGACGTATGACGATCGGGAGGTCGATGACAAGCTCGTCCACCGCCTTCACGACGCCCTCTGCGAGCGTGTCGCAACGGAGGATCCCGCCGAATATGTTTATGAAGACCATCTTCACGTCTTTATCGTAGAGGAGTATCTTCAGCCCCTGTTTCACCATCTCCGACGTTGCGCCCCCTCCGACGTCGAGGAAGTTTGCCGGCTCGGCGCCGACGAGCTTGATGAGGTCCATCGTGGCCATGGCAAGTCCTGCGCCGTTCACCATGCAGCCGACGTTCCCTTTCAGTTTGATGTAGTTGAGGTTATACTTCGACGCCTCCACCTCGAGGGGGTTTTCCTGATTGACGTCCCTGAGGGATGCAATATCCTGATGCCGGTAGAGCGCGTTGTCGTCGATCGTGACCTTTGCATCGAGGGCGACAAGCTCTCCTGACTTCGTGACCACAAGGGGATTGATCTCTGCCAGCGAACAGTCCTTCTCGACAAAAAGACGAAAGAGGTTCAGAATTATCGTGCTCATCTTGCGCGATAATGACGGGTCAATCCCGAGGCCGTAGAATATCCTCCCTGTCTGAAAAGGACGGAGGCCGACTGCGAAGTCAACCTCTTCCCGCAGGAGCCTTTCCGGTTCTGTGGCGGCGATCTTCTCGATCTCCATCCCGCCCTCTGCGCTGGCGATAACAACAGGACAGGCCTTCTGCCTGTCGATGACGATCCCGAGATAGATCTCTTTCTCGACGGACAGGGTCTCCTCTACCAGCAAGGCCTGTACCGGTTTTCCCTCTTCCCCGGTCTGCGGCGTCACGAGGACCATGCCGAGAAGGTCTGCGGCAATATCTTTCACGTCCCCAAGGTCATTGACGATCCTGATCCCGCCGCCCTTGCCTCTGCCGCCGGCATGGATCTGCGCCTTGAGCACAAAAGGGCCCTTGCCTATCTTTTCTGCGATCCGGAATGCGTCTTCGGTGGTTTTTGCTACTGCACCAAGGGGCACAGGGATGTTGTATGTTTTGAATAGCTGCTTTGCCTGATACTCATGTATCTTCATCTTCGAACCCGGCTGGAGCGATTGGAAAGGAGATCTTCTTGACCTTCTGGGCTGCCGCCATCCCGGCCTTCAAGGCATCACGGTTTAATCTCTCCGTTCCTTTCGGCACCCGCGCCAGTACGGCGGTCTCAATGGCCCTTGAAGATACAATAGGTGCAAGTTTTGAAATAGCGCCGAGGGCGACGATATTTGCCACCATCTCCCTCTTGAGCTTCTCCCTCGCAATCCGGGTAAAGGGTATCTGGTATGCCCTCGGTGTGGGGAGTTGTTTCACGAAGGTAGAATCGACGATGAGGATGCCGTCGGGCTTGAGATCCATATAATAATCATCGCAGGATTTCTGGTTCATCGTCAGGAGGAGGTCGAGCTTGAGCGCCTTCGGATAATCGATCTCCGCATTGCTCACAACCACCTCGGCCTTGCTTGAACCGCCCCGCGCTTCAGGGCCATAGCTCTGGGTCTGGGCAACATATTTCCCGTCATAGATGCCGATCGCCTCTGCAAGGATGATCCCCATGAGGATCAATCCCTGTCCGCCGGAACCGCTTAAACGAATATCATACCGGTAACTCATATCATCTCTTCTCCGATCCCTTTGCCCACCTTCGCACCTTTTCGTATTCGTCCTGATAAGCGGGCAGGTTCCTGTCTACGAGGACCCCGATCTTGAACTTGCCCTTCAATTCCTCCGCCTTCATCTGCGCCGCCTTTTCAACGGTCACCGCGTGGTCTCTCTGCCACTGCATCATCTCCACCGCGGTGCCCATGCGGTTCAGTCTCCCGAACTGCGTGTGGCAATGGGATATGATCTCCACGACGGAAAACCCGACCTTCGCGAATGCCTTTTCCATGAGGCTGTCAAGGAGCTTCGCGTGGTAGACCGTCCCCCTGCCCACGAACACGGAACCCGCCGTCACGGCCAGCTCGGAGATATTGAAGGCATGCTCAACGTTTGAATAGGTCGTCGTTGTGGACTTCATCCCGTAGGGGGTCGTCGGTGAGTATTGTCCGCCTGTCATGCCGTATACGTTATTGTTCACGATGATCGCCGTGAGGTCGATATTCCTCCTCGCCGCGTGGATGAAGTGGTTCCCGCCGATCGCAACGGCGTCGCCGTCGCCCATGATGACGATCACCTTCAGTCTCGGTTTGGCGAGCTTGATGCCTGTCGCAAATGTAAGGGCCCGTCCATGCGTCGTATGGAGGGTATTGAAATCCACATAGACAGGCAGCCTGCCGGTGCACCCGATGCCGGATACGAGCACGATATCGTCCTTGCTGTAGCCGGTCTTATCGATCGCCCTGATAAGGGCGCCGAGCATGATCCCGATACCGCAGCCAGGACACCAGACGTGGGGAAATTTCTTGTCGTGCCTCAGGTATTCATGGATAAGCCGCGTAATCTCAGCCATCAGGACACCTCCTTTATCCTGCCCAGTATCTCCTGAGGCGTAATGATCGTCCCGTCCACCTTGTTGATCGTAAAGACCTTGGCGTCACCTTTGTTGACCCTTTTTACCTCCCGTGAGACCTGCCCCATGTTCATCTCCGGCACGATAACGACCTTCGAGGTCCTGAGCACCTTTTCAACCTGTGTCCTCATAAAAGGCCATAGCGTGTTCATCTTGAGGACCCCTATCTTCAATCCCCGTTCGCGTCCGTCTGCAGCGGCACGCCGTGCGGAGCGGGCAACAGAGCCGTATGCGATGATCGTGATATCCGCATCGTCTGCCTGATAAAATTCGCCGATCTGGACCTCGGCAAAATTCTGACTCACCTTTCTGAAGAGCCTCCTGATGAATGGATCGATCTCGTCCGGTCTCGAGGTGGGAAACCCCCTGATGTCATGCGTCAGGCCCGTTACGTGGTACCGGTACCCGTCGCCGAAATTCGCCATGGCAGGGACCCCTTTCGGCGTATCTTCAAAGGGTATGTACCATTCCGGCGGGACTGTAGGCTTGATCCTGTTGAATATCTCAACGTCCTCTTCGTCGTCAATGGCTATCTTCTCTCTCATATGTGCCACGACCTCGTCGACGAGAAGGATTACCGGGATACGGAACTTTTCCGAATAGTTGAATGCCTTGATGGTGAGGTCGTAACATTCCCGGATCGTAGACGGGCAGAGCGCTATGGTGGGGTGGTCTCCGTGCGTCCCCCATCTCGCCTGCATAACATCGCTCTGGGAGGGCATCGTGGGAAGACCGGTGCTCGGTCCCCCGCGCATTGCGTTGACGATCACGCACGGCACCTCTGCTATGACTGCAAAACCGAGGTTCTCCTGCATCAGCGAAAACCCCGGACCGCTCGTGGCGGTCATCGCCTTCGCGCCTGCCAAGGAGGCTCCGATAACGGCACCGAGGCTCGCTATCTCATCCTCCATCTGGATAAACGTGCCGTCCCTCTGGGGCAGCTTCACTGACAGGAGTTCCGATATCTCTGTTGCCGGCGTGATAGGATAGCCTGCGAAAAAGCTGCAACCTGCCTTTAATGCACCCTCAACGATCGCCTCATTGCCCTGGAGCAGCAGTTCCCTTTTCTTGCTCTTCTTTTTCAAATTGATCCCTCACTTTTTTCCCGTTCTTCTTCTCTTCGACGGTAATGGCAAAATCGGGACACCTGATCTCGCACCAGCCGCAATTTATGCACTTCTCGGGATATTTGACATAGGGGTAACCGCCTTCATCGCGTGCAAGAGTTTCCGTGGGACAAAAGGCCACACAAATGCCGCATGCCTTACACCATGCCTTGTAGATATCGATATGTGGAGCCTCTTTCTTCTTTTGCACTTCAGCCATACCAGACCTCGCTTCTGCTAACAAAACTAAAATTATTCATAAATATTGTCAAGATTTTTCATGGAACGGGTTCACACTGAAATAACCGTATGTCGTATATAGTATATCGTATATCGTGGTTCGTATATCAGATAATAGAAATCCGTGAGGCGTGATGGAGCAGAGGGCGATAAGAGCGGATGCCGGTAATCTCTCGGAC
>MVRS01000004.1 GCA_002067975.1 Syntrophorhabdus sp. PtaU1.Bin058 | reverse complement strand
CCGGTGCTGGAAGCAGAAGGCAAGAGCGTGGTCACGATCGAAGGCGTTGCCGCGTCGGACGGGACACTCCATCCTCTGCAGCAGGCCTTTATCGACAATAACGGCGTTCAGTGCGGCTATTGCACCAGCGGCATGATTATGTCCGCGAAGGCATTGCTGGATAAGAAGGCCGCACCGACCGAAGAGGACATACGGACCAGTATCGCCGGCAACATCTGTCGTTGTACCGGATACGTCCAGA
The DNA here is from genome assembly GCA_002067975.1 of Syntrophorhabdus sp. PtaU1.Bin058. Classification (GTDB taxonomy): domain Bacteria; phylum Desulfobacterota; class Syntrophorhabdia; order Syntrophorhabdales; family Syntrophorhabdaceae; genus UBA5609. Next base: position 4,319 of record MVRS01000004.1, on the reverse strand, counting down.
TCGTTGAATCGGTTCAACAGGCTGCTGAAAAGATGAAAAAATAGGGGAACCATTGCGTCATACTACAACGTTAGTGCTGAGGCGCACTCAGCTTGAGGAGGGACAATGGATGATTTGTTACACGTAGGAAAAGATATTCCAAGAACAGCGGAAATCGATAAAGTGACCGGCCGGGCGGTCTACATGGACGAATATAAACGGCCCGGCATGTTATACGGAAAGATCGTGTACAGCCGGTACGCTCATGCCCGCATCAAATCGATCAATACGGAAAAGGCAAAGAAGCTCCCGGGCGTGCGCGCCGTGATCACCGGCTACGACATACCGGATGTGAGGGTGGGTTTTCTCGGAGACCAGACGGTCCTGAAACGTGATGTGGTGCGCCAGTTCAGGGACGAGGTGGCCGCCGTAGCGGCAATCACCCCCGAGATCGCGCAGGAGGCGGTCCGGCTGATAGAGGTGGAATATGAACCCCTGCCGGCTATCTTCGATCCTGTCGAGGCCATGAAGCCCGATGCGCCCTTGGTCCACGAGTTCGATGCAAGGGGCCGCCCGCTGAGAAGCAACATACTCCCTCTGCCGTGGAAGTTTTCTGCCGGCGACGTCGAAAAGGCCCGGCAGGAGTCGGCTTATGTTGTGAAGGACACCCCGACCACAACCTGGATAAACCAGTGCTGCATGGGGACAAGCGGGTGCGTTGCCGAATTTGACAGCAACAACAACCTGATGTTCTGCAGCCAGACCAACGTCATCTTCGGCGCCAAGCAGAGGATCCAGAACTATTTGTCGAGCATCGGCCTCAAGGGTAAAAGAATAAGGATCACAAACCCGGTCGTCGGCGGCAGTTTCGGCACAAAGCTCGATACCGACATCTATGAGTTCATCTGCATCCAGCTTGCATTGAAGACCCGCAGGCCCGTCAGGATCAGGTTTACCAGGGAAGAAGAGTTTATGGCGCTGCCCCCGCGACAGGCCTCCCGCTTTACCATTGAACAGGGGTGCGACAAGAACGGACTGCTCACCTTCCGCAAGGTAGAGGCGATCCTCGACAACGGGGCATATACCTCGTGGGGGGCCACGACGCCTTCGGTAATGATGCTGCCCATATCATCCATGTACCGGGTGCCTAACGTCTCCTTCCAGGCCACCTGCGTGTATACGAACAATATTTACTCTCAGGCCATGAGAGGCTACGGGAACCCGCAGGCCGCCTTTGCGGTGGAAACATCCATGGATCATCTGGCTGAAACCGCGGGCATTGATCCTGCCGAATTCCGGATGATAAACCGTAACCACCCCGGCGATGTCACTCCCATGGGCCTCAAGATCACTACCTGCCCTTTGGAGCAGTGCATTACTGCGGTCAAAGAAAAGATCAAATGGGATGAAAAGCGGGGCAAACGGAACGGTCGCGGGGTCGGGATGGCGTCATTGATCCACGTTGCAGGCGGGGCGCGGGTGTATCTGTCCGACGGCACCGGCATCCGCATAAAGGTGACCGAAGGGGGAGAAGTGGATGTGCTTTCCGGCAGCACCGACCAGGGCCAGGGTTCGCCCACCGTGATCGCCCAGATAGTGGCCGAGGCCACCGGGTTCAGACCGGAAGACGTAAACATCGTCTTCGGGGACACGGCCCTGGGACTCTGGGATGCCGGCACCCACGCCAGCAGGCACACCTTTGTCGCCGGCAATGCCGCCGTTCGCGCGGGAGAACAGGTAAAGCGCCAGATACTCGAGCTGGCCGTCCAGTATATCCCGAAGATGGTCAAAAAGAGCCTGAAGCAGCAAAAGAAGAAGAACCCTGATTTTGTTGAACCCGAACTTGACTACACGATCATCGACAGTCCGGACAAGCTTGATCTCCGGAATCGCATGATATTCCCCAAGGCAGCCCCGGACCACCCTTATTTCAAGACAGAGGTCAGCACGGTGTTGACCAGCGGCCTTCACGTCGGCATCGGGACGAGCAAGGCCGTGGTGGCCGAGGTCTTTTGGGACCCCCCTACCGAGATGCTGAACGCCGAGATGAAAGGCAACTACTCCTGTACGTACGCCTTTGGAACCGCCGGTGTTGAGGTAGAGGTCGACAAACAGACCGGCGAGGTAAAGATCCTGAAACTGGTATCGGCGCACGACGTGGGCCGCGCCATCAACCCCACGCTGGTAAAAGGCCAGATCTACGGCGCTGCCTACATAGGCGTCGGTTTTGGTCTTACCGAAAGGGTGCAGCTTGTTGACGGCAAGGTGGTGAACCCGAATTTCAGGGATTACAAAATATTGACGGCGAACGACGTGATACCCGTTGAAGCGATTATCGTCGAAGACCCTGATCCGTCAGGTCCTTACGGCGCAAAGGGTATCGGTGAGCCGGGTCTTGTCCCGACAGCGCCGGCCATTGCCAACGCAATATACGATGCAGTAGGGATCTGGATCAGGGACCTGCCCATCACACCCGAAAGGGTGCTGGCTGCCCTCAGGGAGAAGGAGAGTAAGGCACAGCAGTAATATGAAGCTTGTTTATCTGGATAATGCCGCCACATCATTTCCCAAACCGCCACAGGTGACGGAGGGCATGGTCTATTTTATGGACCATGTGGGGGCCAATCCTGGGCGTTCCGGCCACCCGCTTGCACAGGAGGCAGGCCGGATCGTCCAGGCGGCGCGCGATGGTTTGGCGCGCCTCTTCAATATTGACAACCCGTCGCGGATCAGTTTTGCGATGAATGTAACCGAGGCGCTTAACACGGTGTTCAACGGATATTTGAATCCAGGCGACCACGTGGTGACCACTGCCATGGAACATAATTCGGTAATGCGCCCCCTCGTTTACCTGCAGGAGAAGGGCGATATAACGCTCGACATCGCCTCCTGTGACCGCAAGGGGTTCCTGGACGTCGACGCGTTGAAAAGATTGCTGCAAAAGAATACCCGGCTTATGGTATTGAACCATGCATCCAATGTTTGCGGCACGCTGCAGGACGTGGCGGCAGTCAGGAGGGCCATCGGTGATATACCCCTTTTGCTTGATACGGCCCAGACCGCCGGTGCCTATCCTATAGACGTAAAGGCGCTGGGGATTGATTTTCTCGCTTTCACCGGTCATAAAGGGCTTATGGGCCCTCAGGGAACCGGAGGGCTCTATGTACGGGAGGGGATCGATCTCCGTCCCCTTAAGCGCGGCGGTACCGGCAGCCAGTCGGAGAATCTCCATCAACCGGATTTTATGCCCGACGCCCTTGAGGCCGGAACCCAGAACAACGTGGGGATCGCGGGTCTGGGGGCTGCCGTTGCCTTTATCCTAAAGGAAGGTGTAGACAAGATCCGCCGTCATGAGCAGGCCCTGACAAAGGCGCTTCTTGACGGCATTTATAATATTCAGAATATCACGATCTACGGCCCGTTGAACCCTGCACAGCAGGTGGCGACCGTATCCATCACGTTTGACAGCACGCTTTCGGAAGATGCCAGGGGTTCTTTAGGGTGCGGAGCGATCAATCTTGAATGGTTCAACGACGGCGTGCCCATCGGCGAGGCAGAGGGTCGTCTCAGCGGTCAATACAACATCCTGGTTCGGGTGGGGTTGCACTGTGCGCCGGTCGCCCACAAGACCATCGGGACCTTTCCCGACGGCACCGTTCGTCTCAGTATGGGATATTTCAATACGCTTGAAGACATCGATCTGGCAATAGAGGCCATACGGCGTATCGCTAACGCTCAGTATCCATAGGATTTGCCTTAAACCGTCGCAGGGGAAGCCGGTTTGCTACATATCGGACGATTTTCCCCATTCACGCCAGTTGAGGCCGGTCTTCTTTTCCCAGTCCGACTCGAATTTGTCGGTGAAGAACCCATGGAGCTTTTCAAAAAGCCTTTTCCATCCTGATTCAAAGTCATGCCTGAGGACGTCCTCAAGAAAAGGAACGACCTCGCCGAGCTTGTCTTTCGGCAGGTATGCCCGCGCCTTCATGTCATATGATTTTTTCAGGGCATCGGAGCTTAAGGCGTGCGCGGTAAGCATGACGACCTTCAGGTTCTTTTTGACTGCAAGGTCAAGGAGGTCAAAACCCCGTACACCCATAATATCCAGTACGACCACATCATAGGGCTTGGATTCAAACAGCTTGGACGCAGCCTCAAAGGTCGTTGCCTTGTCAAATGTGCATTCCGGGCAGGCGTCCTTAATCTCTTCCTCAAGGACTGCCAGCACATCAGGCTCATCATCAACGGCAAGGATCTTCTTCCCTTTTAAAATGGATTCACTCATGATATCCTCCTTTTCAATTTTATATTAAAGGGAAGGGATACGGACGGTAAAACAT
>MVRS01000003.1 GCA_002067975.1 Syntrophorhabdus sp. PtaU1.Bin058 | reverse complement strand
TGCATTCACGTACCCTACCTTACCTATGTGCTTTGGAGGCGATCGTCAGCATAATCGTTTTTTGTGTTCATGATCTGCAAACTATTTGTTCACAGGTCAAGAACACATTGACATGCCGGGCTATTACACGTATAGTATACGTATAGGAGGTATGGAATGCAGAAGAAATTGACCATAACCGTTGACGAAGAAGTTTACGAAGGTCTGCATAAAATCATAGGTCCCCGAAAGATCAGCAGGTTTGTACAGGAGATAGTCCGCCCTCATGTGGTGCGCCCCAATCTCGAAGCAGCTTACGCCGAAATGGCGAAAGACAAGAAACGGGAAAAAGAGGCAAAGGAATGGGCTGAAGCTACATTCAAGGATGTTGCCAATGAAACGGCGTGAGGTATGGTGGGTTAATTTTGACCCCTCCATCGGTGGGGAGATCAGGAAGAGGCGACCTGCCGTCATCATCAGCAACGACGCATCCAACAAGTTTCTTAACAGGGTTCAGGTTGTTCCTCTCACCAGCAATACTGATCGTTTATATCCCAGTGAGGCATTGGTGGTATTCGAAGGTAAAGAGAGTAAGGCCATGGCAGACCAGTTGGCTACCGTCAGCAAGTCACGGCTCTTTAAGCGTGCCGGTATGATTTCTGAGGGAGATATGCTCAAGGTTGAGGAGGCTGTCAGGATACAGCTTGATATTCCTTAATGGTTATCCGATGAAGCATTACAATCATACATTAATTAAACCCGGACACATACACGAGGGCGTCCGGTGATAAGGGCAGAGGGTGAGGTACTGGTCGCTCGATACTCGATGATCGATAACCGAAGCTGATGGCTGACGGCTATCTACCATCGACTGCTTTTATTGCTATCTACTATTCACTATCGACTATCGACTGCCTTTATTACTATCTGACTGCTTTTATCAGATTTTGCATTCCCCGAAGTTCATGCAGCCTTTGAATGCGGAGTAGCGCTCCCTGATCTCTTCGTAGGCGAGCCTTTTGATCCTGTTGATGCTGAAGTCCTCCACGTTGAAGGAGGCCATAACGGTCCCCATCACGATCGCCTGCTTGATCGTCTCCGAGGTGGCGTCGCCGATATTGGCGAGATAGCCCATAAAGCCGCCCGCAAAGGTGTCGCCCGCACCGGTGGGATCGAAGACGTCTTCCAGCGGAAATGCAGGCGCGAGGAATATCTCGTCCCTGTTCATCATGAAGACGCCGTATTCTCCCCGCTTCACCACAACGCAGGTCGGACCCAGATCGATGATCTTCCGTGCACCCTTCACGAGACTGTGCTCTTTCGCTATCTCCCGGAGCTCCGCCTCGTTGATGACGAGCATGTGGGCGCGCTTGATCACGTCCATAAGCTGGTCGTACTTGTGCTCGATCCAGAAATTCATCGTATCGAGGACAATGGCCGTGGGAGACCTTACCTGGTCGATCACGTGGGCCTGGAGATCGGGATCGATATTCGCGAGGAACAGGAAATCGGCGTCGCGGAGGCTGTCCGGGACATGGGGCTTGTAGGTTTCGATCACGTTCAGCTCGGTCTTGAGGGTGATGGCCTGGTTCAGGTCGTAGCCGTACTTCCCCTCCCACCGGAATGTCTTGCCCTCGTCAACGGCGAGACCCGACATATCGACGTTCCGTTCCTTCAGGAATTCTATCTCGCTGAGCTTGAAATCCTTTCCCACAACGGCCACTATGCCCACGTCGGCGAAGAAGCTCGCCGCGTTGGTAAAATGGAGCGCCGAGCCGCCGAGGACGTTTTCCGCCTTGCCGAAGGGCGTCTCTATCGAATCGTATGCTACGGTGCCTGCAACGAGGAGCTTGATCATGTGCCCATTTCCCAGGAGGCGAGGTATCTCTTTTGCTCTTCCGTCAATTTGTCTATGGTGATCCCTGCCGACTGGAGCTTCAGCATGGCAACGTTCTTGTCGATCTCCTGCGGTACGGAGTATACCTTCTTCTCAAGTTTTTTGCCCTTCTTCCACATGTACTCCGAGCAGAGCGACTGGTTCGCGAAGCTCATGTCCATCACGTCCGACGGATGCCCTTCCGCGCAGGCAAGGTTGACAAGCCTGCCTTCGCCGAGGAGGAATATCTTCTTGCCGTCTGCGAGGGTATATTCATCGATGTGTCCGCGTATCTTCCTCTTTTTCTTTTTCATCGCCTCCAGCGAGCCGATGTCGATCTCCACGTTGAAGTGGCCCGAGTTCGCCACGATGGCCCCGTCCTTCATCTTCTTGAAGTGTTCCTGCCTGATCACGTTGATGTCGCCGGTCGTGGTAACGAAGATATCGCCGAGGGGCGCGGCCTTTTCCATGGCCATCACCTCATAGCCGTCCATGTGCGCCTCGAGCGCCCGCAGCGGGTCGACCTCTGCGACGATCACGTGCGCCCCGAGACCTTTCGCCCTCATGGAGGCACCCTTGCCGCACCAGCCGTATCCTGCCAGGACGAACGTCGCGCCGGCAAAGAGGATATTGGTTGCGCGCAGGATGCCGTCGATCGTGCTCTGTCCTGTCCCGTACCTGTTATCGAACATGTGCTTTGTCTGCGCGTCGTTGACCGCAACGACGGGGAAGCAGAGCACCCCTTCCTTCTCCATGCTCTTCAAGCGTATGACGCCTGTTGTCGTCTCTTCCATGGAACCAAGCACTCCGGAGACGAGCTTCTTTTTTTCTACGGCGGTCAGTTTCTTTACCCATTTTTTGATCACCGGGTGGAGGGCGTCGTAGCGTTCAAGGGCTATCATGTGGAGTGCCCCGACGAGGTCGGCGCCGTCGTCCATGGTGATGTTCGGCATATATGAAAGGGTCTTCATGATGTGGGTGTAGTACTGCTCGTCGTTCTCCCCCTTTATCGAAAAGGTGGGGATCTTCATGTATTTCACGATCGCCGCCGCAACGTCGTCCTGCGTGGAGAGCGGGTTTGACGCGCACAGCACGACCTGGGCGCCGCCTTCTTTCAGCGTCCTCACGAGGTTTGCCGTCTCGGTGGTGACGTGGAGGCAGCATGCGATCCTGACCCCTTTCAGCGCCTTCTCCTTTACGAATCTCTCACGTATCTTCTGCAGGACGGGCATTCTCCGTCCCGCCCACTCGATCTTTTCCATGCCTTGCTCGGCAAGTTTTATATCCTTCACATCGTAATCCATTGTATCCTCCGTATTGGCTCACAGTTCATGGCTCATAGCTCATAGTTATTGAAGAAGCTACGATGACCCCATTGAACTCTGTATTTACTCCGAACTCCGAACGCCGAACTCGACGGCGTAAGCCGTCGCTAGACTCCTGCTTTTTTCCTGATCTCTTCGACCATATCGAGGCGCTCCCAGGTAAACCCCGGCTCATTCCGTCCGAAATGACCGCCGCATGCCGTCTGGTTAAAGATGGGTTTCAGGAGGTCGAGCCTCTCTATGATCTTCCTCGGCCTCAGATCGAAGATCTCGTTCACGATCCCGGCTATCCTGTCAGGCGGTATCTTCGATGTGCCCTGGGTGTCGATCATGACGGAAACGGGTTTTGCCACGCCTATCGTGTAGGCAACCTGGATCTCAAGCCTCTCGGCAAGTCCTGCGGCAACGAGGTTCTTTGCTATATAACGCGCCATATAGGAGCTGCTCCTGTCTACCTTGGAGGGGTCCTTTCCGGAGAAGGCGCCGCCGCCGTGGCTGCCGACGCCGCCGTAGGTGTCGACGATGATCTTCCTCCCGGTCATCCCGCAGTCGCCTTTCGGCCCGCCTACAACGAACCTGCCCGTGGAATTGATGAAGAACTTCGTGTTTTTGTCCATCAGTTCCGGCGGTATCACCTTTTTAATGACCTCTTCGGCGATCCCCTCCCGGACAGCTTCTATCGTTACATCGGGGTTGTGCTGTGCCGCTATGACAACGGCGTCAACACGCACCGGTTTTCTGTCTATGTACTCGACGGTGACCTGGCTTTTTCCGTCCGGACGGAGGAACCTGAGGGTATTGTTCTTCCTTGCCTCGGCAAGCCTTTTCACCAGCTTGTGTGCGTACATGATCGGCATGGGCATAAATTCAGGCGTTTCGTTGCAGGCATAGCCGAACATGATACCCTGGTCCCCGGCGCCCTGTTCATGGTCGCCGCTCTCGTTGACGCCCATTGCGATATCGGGCGACTGTTCGTCGATCGTTGTAAGCACCGCACAGGTCTCCCAGTCAAAACCCATTGAAGAATC
>MVRS01000002.1 GCA_002067975.1 Syntrophorhabdus sp. PtaU1.Bin058 | reverse complement strand
GGCGGCGGCGGCAAAGACGCATATCGCCGAAAAGGGAGGGAACCCGAAGATCGTGACGATAGCCGCCTTCGGAGGCGCAGGACCTGTCCACGCCTATGGACTGGCAAAGAAGCTGGGGGCGCCCCGCATGCTTGTGCCGCCCAACGCGGGGGTAGGGTCGGCGATGGGGTTTTTCACGGCCCCGCGCGCCTTTGACCTGCTCCGGAGCCACAAGGCCTCCCTCGCCAACGTTGATTTTACCGGGATTGAGGATATCTTTAAGGGGCTCGAAGCGGATGCGGAGAAGATACTGAAAAAAGAGGCGGCAGACGATACGATACAGTATGCGCGTTCCATCGACATGCGCTTCGTAGGACAGGGTTCGGAGATGAATATCCCCGTAGCTGCAGGAGATTTTACAAAATTCCGGAAAGAGGAGATCAGGCGGCTCTTCGATGACGCCTATGAGAAGCTCTATGGCAGGACCTATCCCGACTCCGAGGTGGAGTTCATCAACTTTAAGATCAGGGCGAGCCTTCCTGAACGGCTCCTGCAGCTGCCGAAGCTCCACAAGAAGAAAGGGCAGACGATCAAGGCCGCGATCAAGGGACAGCGCCCCGCGTACTCGCCGGTAGCCGGGGATTTTATACCCTACACGATATATGACCGGTATAAGCTCTTTCCCGGGGCAAGCTTCCAGGGTCCGGCAATCATTGAGGAGAAGGAATCAACCCTCATAGTCGGCGAGGACGCGAAGGTCAAGGTGGACGATTTCGGTTTTCTCTGGATCGACCTCAAGGAGGTGCAATAATGGGCCGCACATTTGATCCGATCACATTAGAAATATTATGGCGAAGGCTCATCTCCATCGTTGACGAGGCAGACTCAAGCGTTGCCCGTACAGCCTTTTCGAGCCTGCTCAGGGATGCCCACGACTATACCTGCATGTTCACCGACAGGTTCGGCAGGGAACTGGCCCAGGGGACCTTTGCAACGCCGGGACAGTCAGGGGCAATGGCCCTGGGGATCAAGAATCTCGTGAACAAGTTCCCTCTGGATTATTACAAACCGGGCGATATATTCATTACCAACGACCCTTGGGCGCTGGCAGGCCACCTTAACGACGTCTGTGTCATGAGCCCCATCTTTTACAAGGACCGGTTGGTAGCCTTTACCGCCTGCGTGTTCCATCATTCCGACATCGGCGGCAGGGTTGCCTCCGACAACCACGACGTCTTCGAGGAGGGACTCTTCATGCCCCTGGTAAGACTCTATGACGGGGGCGTCCTTAATGAGCCGGTGCTCGACATGATCCGGTGGAACGTGCGGACCTCCGACGAGGTTATCGGCGATATCCGGTCGCAGATCGCGGCGAACCACGTATGCGCCGAGAAGATACGCCAGATGCTCAAAGAGAGCGACCTTCCCGATCTCGATGACCTTGCGGACCAGATCATAGGCCTCACGGAAAAGAGCATCAGGGAGGAGATCGTGAAGATCCCCGACGGCGTCTATCGCGCCAGGGGAGTGATCGAGCAGACAAAGGGAAAGGATGATATTGTCATTGAGGCGACGGTTACGGTCAAGGGCAGCGATATCGTTGTAGACCTCGCCGGCTCCTCTCCGCAGGTGGACTGGGGCGGCAACGTGGTGTTCAACTTTACCTATGCCTACGTGTTCATGGCGGTCAAGAGCATGTTCGCGCCGGACATCCCGAACAATGACGGCTGCGCCAAGCCTATCGTGCTTTCAGCCCCTGAGGGGACCGTTGTGAACTGCAGGTTCCCTGCGGCCGTTGCTGCCAGGATGCAGATAGGCCACTTCCTGACAGAGGTCATTTACCGGGCCCTCTCAGGCGTCCTGCCAAAAAGCGTTATTGCAGGATCAGGCGGTACGCCCGCGGCAATGAACGTATTCTACGGGAAAAGGAAGAACGGCAGGCAGTGGCATTCCGTGATCATCCGCGGAGGCGGTATGGGAGCGGGCGCTGCCAACGACGGCAACTATGTCTATATCTTCCCGGCCAACGGCGCCAATACGCCCGTAGAGATATTTGAAAGCGACACGCCGCTGATCGTGGAAAAGCGGGAACTCCTCACGGATTCCGGGGGTCCCGGCAAAATGAAAGGCGGCCTCGGAAAAAGAGAGCTCTTCAGGGTGCCCGACGATGAGTATGCCCCGATCCCGCCCGTCAACCTGGGGATACAGGCAGGGAGATACGTCTATCCGGCAGAGGGTCTTTTTAACGGGAAGACAGGCGCAAAAGGGCGATTTCTTGTTAACGGCGCATCGGGGAACCCATATGGTTTAACGCAGTTGGAACCCGGTGACATGGTGACCATTGATGCCCCCGGCGGCGGCGGGTACGGAAACCCCCTTGAACGCGATCCGGAACTGGTGGTCAATGACGTGATCGAAGGCTACGTCAGCATTGAAAGCGCACGGGATGATTACGGGGTCGTCATAGACCCGGTTACATTTAAAGTAAACGAGGCGGAGACGAAGAAATTAAGAGGCTGACGGCAAGGGCCGTCAGGCGTGAAAGGCAACGGAGAGCGAAGAGCTGAGGGCAGAGAGTAAAACACTATGAGAAATGGAGGCTCATACAAGGAGGTAGGAGGATGAAAAAACGATTTGATGCGAAAGTGAAAAGCGCGAAGGAACTGAAGGCATTACAGCTCGAGGGGTTGAAGTGGACGGTAAACCATGCATACAAGGGATCGGAGCATTACAGGAAAAAGCTCGACGAGGCAAAGGTA
>MVRS01000001.1 GCA_002067975.1 Syntrophorhabdus sp. PtaU1.Bin058 | reverse complement strand
TCCCCAAATTGCTCCTGCCATACCCTGACGGCACGATCGGCCCCCTGAAGCAGGAATTGCCGGAGCAGCTCAGTGCCGCTGTGGGGAGAGACGCTCAGGGCAGTGACGTTACAGGTCCCGTTCTCTTTGAGCCTGAGCGCTTCCTCAAGGACTTGCCATGCTATAGGATCAGAATCCAGACAGATATTGCACAACCTGTCGTTCGCCAGATCGTATTCTGCCAATTCCGAATCAATGACCGGCGCGAGGCAGGCGATCACCCTCATGCTCCACTCCTCTCTTTTTCGATAAGATTGATTAATTGCGGAATGACCTCGCAAAGATCCGCAAGGACGCCCAGCTTCACGTGCTGGAAGATGGATGCATCCTTCGATATATCCACAGCGATGATCCTTTTTGCCCCCTTGATCCCCATCACATGCTGTGGGGCCCCGGAGATGCCGATCGCGATATACAGATCGGAAGACAGCCACTTCCCCGTAGTCCCGATGAGCCTCTGCGGGGGGATCATCCCGGCGAAGACCGCAATCCTCGTGCCTCCTACCACGGCCTTCAGGAGCCGTGCAAGTTTGCGAACAGTATCCATGTAATCGGGTCTGACCCCTTTACCCACGCCTATGACAATCCTGGCCTCTGTGAGGTCAAGCTCTGTGGGATCGACCTCCCATTCCCTGATAAATTCTAATCCAGGGACTGTCGTGCTTACGTCCTCTGTGATTATCTCCGGCTTAAGGGCCTGTTTTGTTCTGACGTCTTCGAGCGCCGAAAGATTTATCGTTGCCAGGCGTGGCGGAGGGGTATTCCACGCAATGATCGCGTCAGCCTTGCCGCCGCAGATGGGTTTTCGAGCCACGGGTCCATCGGCCTCGGTCTCCAGGTCGGTGCAGTTTGTAACCAGACCCCTGTGGAGGGAGACGGCTACGCGAGCCCCGATTTCAGCGCCCATCGGCGTATGGGCGAAAAGAAGAAACTCGGGATGTTTCGCGTCTGCATACCTGGCAATGGAATGGGCGATGATCTCCGCGGAGAGCGTCTCCCTGTTTTTGAACAGATAGAGTCTCTTCAGTCCGGACATAAACAAGGGTTCAACACCCTCGTCAAGGCCAAAGAGGATGCCGCACGGATCCAGGCCGAAAGTCCTGGCGGTTCTGTTCGCTTCGGCTGCTGCCTTAAAGGCCGTATCAATAAGACGCCCCTTTTCAACCTCTAAAAAAGACCAGACTTCTCCTGTCATAACGACGGTGCTCCGGACCGGTTTTGCTGCAAGGGACCGGCGTATCGCAGCCGATCCCCTGTGTTTGGCAAATTAGAGCTCCCTGCCGAGTTTATAGCCATCATGAGTGGCGTTCATGATCCAGCGGGGAGCCCTTGCGTCGCCTATAGGGCGACATTCAACGCCGCGGCTCTCGAAGAGCTCCTGCAGCGCAGTATTAGAGTACTTCATCGTGGCAAGGATGACGGTGTCTGCCTTGATATCGAACTCTCTGCCGGAGTGGATGTTGTAGCAGTCGGCCCCGGAGCCGGTGATCTCCTTTACCCAGGAATATGGCGTGATCTTTACCCCCAGGAGATCGAGCTGCCCTATGGCAAAGTGTTCATCGAGCCATATATGGAGATTCGGAGAAAGGTGCGACCATCTGGTCAGGATCTCCACGGTCTTCCCCTGTTCCGCCAGCATCTCTGCCAGGCCAGGAGTGATCCGGTCTGCAAGTTCATCGACGATGAGCACTGTCTGGCCGATCCGGGCCTCTCCCAGAAGGACATCTTCATAGGTAAATACATTTTGCCGGTCCCAGCCGGGGATCGGCTCCGTGGTAACGGCGCTTCTGCCGTCCCTGGCGGGTCTGGAGCCCGAGGCGAGAACCACTATGTCGGGTTTTTCTTTTGAAAGGACATCGTCAATGTTTTCCGCAGTGACCTCCTCGTTAAATTTGACCTTCACATCAAATTTCTGCATCTGCCGGTCGAGATAGTCGAGAAAGGTTTGGGGCAAATTATGGTTAAGGATTTTCTTGATCAGCCGCGCCTGTCCGCCGACTTCATCATTTTTTTCGTACACAAGGACATTATGCCCCCTCTGGGCTGCCGTTACGGCACACTGCATACCGGCCGGACCGGCACCGACGATGAGCACGTTCCTGCGCTGCGAGGCCTTCTGGAATGTCCAGCTGCCCCAGCGCACCTCTTCACCCGCCGCAGGATTCACCGTACACCGTATGCCGTTGGTGGTGGCGCGGTTGAAGGACCTTGCCACACAGCCCTGGTTGCAGTAAATACAGGGAGCGATATCCTCTTCCTTGCCTTCGAAGGCCTTTCGCGGGAAGTGAGGGTCTGCTATCAGCGTCCTGGCGAGATAGACGTAGTCACACTTGCCCTCCGCAATCATCTGGTCTGCGAGACCCGGATCGTTGATCTTTGCCGCAACAGAGACGGGAACCTTTACTGCTGCTTTTACTTTTCTTGAAAACTCACCTGCCCAGCCCGGTTCCAGATTCGCACAGAATGGGCTGCATTCGAACGCAATAGATTTGTATGTGGCCATAACGGTACCGAGCCAATCAATGTAGCCTGCCGCTTCAAGCATTCTTGCCATCTCGATACCATCCTCAAG